>NZ_JAWUEH010000022.1:0-46823 GCF_033550225.1 Providencia sp. 2023EL-00965
AACATGAATATCCACAAATATCTCCTTGGTAATCATAAATTCCCCGTACAAAAATGTACGGATAATACCAAGTGGCTCAGTTTTCTATGATCGTTAGTGGATCAGTTTTACATGATCAGTGACAATTTGCACTTTGTCGTTACCACCGCCAGCTGGGAACACACAATCTTCTAATTCAATAGTGAATTGTTTTGGTGAAGACGCACCGCCGTTCGCCAACACAGAGTTTGCGATTTGGCCTAGGTCAACTGTTTGGTCAATTGAATCTGAGCTGATTGAGCATGGTGCATCAATGATTTCGCCTTTGAAGGTCACTTTACCGTGACCTTGGTTAGACTCGACTGCGAATGCTGAAACACTCATTGCGCCAGAAATCAGGGTTGCTAAAATAATCTTTTTCATAATTTGCCTCTGCAATAAAAATAGCGTGGTTTAATTAAAGGGATGATCACATCATCCCTTTTCAAGTTGTGACTTATCTCTATATTGAAATAAAGAAAACATCCCCCTTAAATTCACATAGGAAGATATTGTCTTTATTTAAAATAAAACCGAAAATTAAAATAATAACATTAAATTTATATACTAATTAATTTTAAACATATTCTTATCATTCTCTTTTAATGAAAGGAATATCCGTTGATAACTCTCATCGACCTTTCCCTTTATATCTGAGATATTCAAATATACATGTTTAAAAAACTCATCAATTGATACATTTAAAACATTCAAAATTAAAATTAAAGTATCAACTGTAATATTACAAATACCTCGCTCATAACGAGATACCTGCTGTTGGGAAACATTCAACTGAATGGCTAACTCTTTCCCTGTCATTACTCGACTACGGCGTATTCGATATATCTCTTGGCCGACCGCTTTAGTAAATACGGTTCTCATATCATATTCAGAGCGTTCATCGAAATAAATGTCATTCATTTTAACACTCCAGCTGTGTTTATTTTTTACTCCATAAATGCAACAAAATAATTTATTTCGTTGCATTATAAGAAACATAGATTAAAATTTATTAATTATTATTAATAACAGAATTAAATCCCTTATTAATCATCTGTTATGAATTAATTTAATATAAAAAACTGCACACAAAAGATAGTCTTAATGCGACACTCCCAGCAAAGCCGCATAACTCCCATATGGAGTAAAATTTAATACACTAAATATGAGTTAAGAGTGCTTCAAATTTACTATTTTTGTTTTTAAGTGCGGTTTGATTTTATAAAAAGTGTCGAGTAAATTAGTTAGCACACAAGGCAACGAAATAAATTATTTTGTTGCATAACAAATAAACAAAAATACATTTAAATCAAAAGGTTAAGCATCACTCCCCCTGTTCTTCCTTATCGTCTACACTCTTTATTTTTGTAACAATTACCTTTTTAGACTATCAATTGACGTTAGTTTTATTTTTTTTATTTATCAACTGCAAAAAAACTAAGTTAAATTTATTTTATCCCATCATCATCCCAAAAATTCTGATTGATTATTGAAAATTAAATTTGTAATCTTTATTCAACTACCGAGTGATAAAATACTAATAAAGAAAACAACGCTTCTCTGCGTTATTCATCTACATAATTTTAGTTTTTATATTAACTCGATTAACTACATCATTTATGTAACAAGAACAAAATGATAATAAATTCATCATCTTTATTCTTGTATTTAGATCTATTTTTAATAATAGCCTTTTAGTTATTCAAGGAGTTCATTATGGCTGCTTTATATCGTGTGTGGCCCTCGATTAACTTGACATTTACAGTCGGTTTTTTCTGTACCTGTTTCTTTATTTCTACAGCATACAGCGAAGAAAAAAATAATAGCTTACCGGGGTTACTTCAATTCGCACAAGAATATGAAGCACGTAAAGCTCAGCTATCAGATAATACTCCTGAAGCATTCTCACAAACGGGGATCCAGTTACCCCAAATCAAATTGAAAATATTGCAGCAACAATTGCACGCTAGCCAGCGTCGTGAACAACAATACCGCGAACAACTTCAGCAACAACAAGCTGATTTTCAAAGTCTTAACAACAATCTACAATTACTAGCGAAAAAAAACAGTACACCCCCACCAGCGAGTTCAACTCGGTCCACCTTAACAATCGATGCGCTAAAAAAAAATGAGCAGTTACGACAAGCTTATGCTGCGGGGATCGCTATTGGCCAAGATGCACTCACCATTCACCAAGATAATCAGTCCTATGGGCAATCGTTGGATAAGCAAGCTTATCTTGCAGGGATCACTGATGCATTTGAGGGGCGTATACTGCTCTCTCCCACTGAACTACACACCGCATTAATTGCCTCAGAAGCATCAATAGAAAAAAATAAAGGGAAACAGAAAGCCCAGCAAGCGACTTTAGCAAAACATTTCTTAGATAATTGGAAAAAGCAAAAAGAAGTAAAATCAGACCCAATGGGCTATGACTACAAAATTAATTATCTAGGACAAGGCAAAATTAAAGACAACGATGTGATAAGCATTGTAGTCAAAGAATCGTTACTCGATGGTACCGTCGTCAGTGATATGGATCTGCAAAATAAATCCTTGACCCTACCGCTTGATAACTATCCACCACTGTTCCAATCAGCGATCCGTCATTTACAAAACCACGGTGAAATTACTTTTGTGGTGCCACCTGAATTAGCCTATGGCGATGAAGGCTACCCCCCCTCCGTTCCACCGGGCGCTTCGTTAATTTACACATTGCGCATTGCCGATATTCAAAACGCCCCAATACAATAAGGTCAGCACGGTATGATGAAAAGACATTTTGGGGCACTTATACTTATCAGCCCCTTACTACTGGCAGGCTGCGATAACCAGCCCGCACCAGAAGAGCAAGCTGCCACACAAGCCATCAATGCCACTAAACATTTTGAAGAGGGATTGAGTGATTACCAAGCCAGCCCCCCTGATTATTTATCGGCAGCGGAGCATTTTCAAAAAGCCGCTGAACAAGGCAATGTTGATGCACAACTTTACCTTGCTGCGTTGTATGAATCAGGCTTGGGTGTGGAGCAATCTTGGCCAAAAGCCATTCACTGGTTTAAATCTGCCGCCACACAAGGCAGTTTGCCAGCGCAATACCAATTAGGATTGATTTATGAAAAAGGGAAAGGTGTCGAACAATCACGATCGGAAGCTTTACATTGGCTCACTTTAGCAGCGGAACAAGGTGAAGCTGATGCACAGCATCAACTGGGATGGTTGTATATGGAAGAAAGTCAGTATAATCAATCATCTGCACAATCAGCACTCAAGTGGTTTCAAGCCGCAGCCGAACAAGGGCATGCCTCTGCACAAAATATGTTGGGTTGGTTATATGAAAATGGCGCTAGCGGCTACCCCAACATGGCAGAAGCAATCAGGTGGTATCAAGCCGCCGCAGATCAAAACAATGCTTATGCATTGAATAATTTGGGCTGGTTTTATTGGCAAGGTAAAGGAGGCAAAGTCGACAAAGAAAAAGCACTCAGCTACTTTACGCAAGCGGCCGAATTAGGGGATAACGATGCTCAGTTGAATTTAGGGTTGATTTATTATCAAGGTGATGGCGTACCCGTTTCCATCGAGCTGGCACAAAAATGGTTTATGCGTGCTGCGGAACAAAATAATGCCTATGCTCAATACAATTTAGGTTGGCTGATCCAAAAAGGCCAAGTGGCGCAAACTTCACACCATGCTGCACGTTATTACTTTCAGTTAGCCTGTGATAACGGATTACAACAAGCCTGCATTGCCCTTCAAAAAACCGTCCCCTGATGAGGCTTGACATCAACGGTATGTGAGCAAACTTTCAGCTTTTCAATGAAATGGGCGGTGCGCTGGGAAAAGCTATATTGACCTTGTAGGTGAAAGTCCCATCGTAGAAGGTTAGCCAGACCACTACGTAGCGAGTCTTGTGTGTACGGCGGCAACAATGGAAACGAAGCGTAGACAACGAAACATGCGAGCCGGAATCTAATGATGAACGTGATAGCTCCAAAATACACCAGCTCGTGTGTGCCGATAGTTAGTCCAGCTAGCAGGCAACAGTTACTGAATGCACATACTGGCAAATATCCATACAACAACACATACCGAAGCCGCAGGCGCCTGCGAGTTTGTATAGAACAATGTGGAACCCTGGAGATCCTGATATTTCTCAATGAGTGAGTATTTTCAGGCACAAGTTCTATCACATTTTTTTGGTTACTTCATGAGCCATAAGCTCACCTAAAACACGAACAACATCGGCTTCAAGCATACGACGAATTTCTATTTGCCCTTTCTTCTTTCTTGAGCCAGAAATTGTTTTACCATCTTTACCTTTACGATCTGCAATCCGTTCAACCAAGTAAAGCCCAATAAGTTCTTTTACTGTTAACTGCGTTTTTACGGTTGGAGCTGTTCCTGTTTTTTATATTGCTTTTCTTCTTTCATCTCAGTCGCGAGGCATCGGCCTAATTGACGTAACTGTTTCAACGCTTGTAACTTAACTCTCGCCTCACTCAGTGAAGTTTGAGGAAAATTACCGATCTTTAGCTGTACAAGTTTATGTGTAACTGGGCTACTATAACGGTAGAAAAATGTCTTAATGCCTGTTGCGCCACAAAATACACGTAAACCTGTATTTTCACCTGTATCAGACCTATCTTTACTATTAGGTTTCATTGCCTCAATAGCTTTCGTTGATAAGGGTTTTGTTGGTTGCTTTTGGCTCATAAGTGTTACCTTGTTTAGCGCTGACTATAAGATAATTAAAGATTTTTAGTGAAGAGTGTAGGTTATCAGTTTTGTTATGCCCATTAACCATATCACGACCAACAACCTACACTTCAACCTACACTCATATATGGGATTCTGTGATATTTTATAAGATATAATGAGATCTTATGAGACAATGAAAAAAAATAGAATCAAGTTAATTCAATAAGTTAATATAGATAACCCCATGACTGACAGCCAAAACTTCGAATCCCACACACCAATGATGCAGCAGTATCTAAAACTAAAAGCACAACATCCAGATATACTGCTGTTCTATCGTATGGGGGACTTTTACGAACTGTTCTTCGATGATGCAAAAAAAGCCTCTCAACTGCTAGATATCTCACTCACCAAACGAGGCCAAACAGCGGGACAACCCATCCCAATGGCGGGTGTTCCTCACCATGCAGCAGAAAACTATTTAGCAAAATTAGTGCAAATGGGCGAATCTGTGGCAATTTGCGAGCAAATTGGCGATCCCGCCACCAGCAAAGGGCCAGTTGAACGGAAAGTGGTTCGAATTGTCACTCCAGGTACTATTACTGATGAAGCCTTATTGAATGAGCGGCAAGATAATTTGCTGGCAGCGATTTGGCAAGAAGCTCAAGGTTATGGGTTTGCAACACTGGATATCACATCAGGTCGCTTTATTATCAGTGAAATAGACGATGAAGAGTCATTACGAGCTGAATTACAACGTACTCGCCCTGCTGAATTACTTTATTCAGAAGATTTTGCCAGTATGGCTCTGATTGAAGGCTGTAAAGGTTTACGCCGCCGCCCATTATGGGAATTTGAATTAGAGACAGCGAAGCAGCAGTTAGGTCTACAATTCGGCACAAAAGACCTTATTGGTTTTGGTGTAGAAAATGCGACAAGAGCACTACGTGCTGCGGGCTGTCTTCTTCAATATGTCAAAGATACACAACGCACCGCATTGCCGCATATCCGCAGCATTGTAATGGAAAAACAAACAGATAATGTCATTCTTGATGCGGCAACACGCCGTAATTTGGAAATTACACAAAATTTATCAGGTGGAACAGAAAATACTCTCGCATCCATATTAGATTTATGTGTCACGCCAATGGGTAGCCGCATGTTAAAACGCTGGCTTCATACCCCACTTCGTCATATTCAAACACTGAATAATCGCCAACAAGCAATCAAAGCTTTGCAAGAGTGTGGTTTAGAACTGCAACCTTTGTTACGCCAAATTGGTGATTTAGAGCGCGTGTTGGCGCGTTTAGCATTACGTTCAGCACGCCCGCGTGATTTAGCGCGAATGCGCCATGCCTTTGAGCAATATCAGGATATTCATCAAATTCTAAGCCAATCAAACAGCGAATATCTGCAAAACTTACAAAAGCGTATTAATCAGTTCGATGAGCTACAAGATTTGCTACAACGCGCTATTATTGATGCACCGCCTGTTCTAGTACGAGATGGCGGTGTTATTGCCCCTGGATATAATAGCGAACTTGATGAGTGGCGAGCACTTGCCGATGGCGCAACTGACTACTTAGATCGCCTTGAAATTCGCGAAAAAGAGAAGCTTGGCATTGATACATTAAAAGTTGGTTACAACGCGGTTCATGGCTATTTTATCCAAGTTAGTCGTGGTCAGAGCCATTTAGTGCCGATCCACTATGTGCGCCGCCAAACCTTGAAAAATGCTGAACGCTATATCATCCCTGAATTAAAAGAATATGAAGATAAAGTTTTAACCTCAAAAGGCAAAGCGTTAGCAATCGAAAAAGCGCTTTACGATGAGCTATTTGATATGTTGTTACCACATCTAGCTGATTTACAGCTTAGTGCGGAAGCATTGGCTGAGCTCGATGTACTTAATAATTTAGCAGAGCGCGCTGAAACGCTGGGCTATCATTGCCCACAATTAACAGATAAGCCTGGCATTCAAATTACTGAAGGGCGTCACCCTGTTGTCGAGCAAGTGTTGAGTGAGCCATTTATTTCAAACCCGCTTTCTCTGTCACCACAGCGACGTCTACTCATTATTACAGGCCCAAATATGGGCGGAAAAAGTACTTATATGCGCCAAGCCGCATTAATTACTTTACTGGCTTATATTGGTAGCTTCGTCCCCGCGACTAAAGCCATCATCGGTCCTATCGATCGTATTTTTACACGCGTCGGCGCATCCGATGATTTAGCATCTGGACGTTCAACGTTTATGGTTGAAATGACCGAAACAGCGAATATCCTACATAATGCGACGGAGCAGAGTTTAGTGTTAATGGATGAAATAGGTCGAGGAACCTCAACCTATGACGGCCTATCTCTCGCTTGGGCCTGTGCAGAAAATCTCGTCAACCGCATAAAATCGATGACCTTGTTTGCAACCCACTATTTTGAGCTCACTAATTTGCCCGAAAAATTAGAAGGTGCCGCTAATATTCACTTAGATGCGATGGAGCATGGTGATACCATCGCATTTATGCATAATGTTCAAGATGGCGCAGCTAGTAAAAGCTATGGTTTAGCCGTCGCTTCTCTGGCTGGTGTGCCTAAAGATGTCATTAAACGTGCGAAACAAAAACTTAAAGAATTAGAACTGATTTCAAATAATACCAACTCTAGTCATGTCGACAGTGCGCAGTTAAGTTTCTTAGCGCAAGAAGAACCATCACCTGTGTTAAGTGCTTTAGAGAATATCGATCCTGACAAATTAACCCCAAGGCAGGCGTTAGACTGGTTATATCGCTTAAAGGAAATGGATAAGTAGTATGCAAGATCACGCTGAATTACTTGCCCCTATCAGGCAATTTTTACATTGCGAAACGCCCGATAGTTGGGTTGAAAAAGCCAGTAAACCAGAGAATTTGCCTATACTGCTAAAAGACCATTTATTATGTGAATTGAAGGCTGCGCAAAGTGCGATGTTTTTAATTCGCAAATATGCGGTAGATAAAGAAAGTGCCGCAGTGTTACTGACATGGTTTAAGCCTTATGAGGACTTTGCCTACGATCGTATTGGTGATATTCATTCATTAAAAGATAAAAACCAAATTTCAAAACAGATTTTAGCTAAAAAACAATCACCTTACAGCCAAGATCTGATCGATAAAATGGTACTTTTAATCAAAGAAGAGCTGCATCATTTTTATCAAGTACTTGAAATCATGCATCAAAGAAATATTAGCTACGATGGCATTACAGCAAGCCGATATGCGAAAGGCCTATTCAGCCATATGAGTGGTCATGAACCACAAACCTTGGTCGACAAACTGATTATTGGGGCTTATATCGAAGCTCGCTCATGTGAGCGTTTCGCTAAGCTAGCGCCTTTCTTAGATGATGATTTAGCTAATTTTTATATTTCATTGTTGCGCTCGGAAGCAAGACACTATCAAGATTACTTAAAGCTAGCTCAATCAATTAGTAAGGTAGATATCAATGAACGAGTTGATATGTTTGGAGCTGTGGAAGCCGAACTAATTTCCTCAATGGACAGTGATTTTAAATTTCACAGTGGTGTCCCTGCTTAAAATAGAAAGAAGCCCTTAACTAATGATGTTAAGGGCTTCTTTATTAACATTCTAAAAATATCTTACATATTAAATAAGGCTTCTAAAGACAAATCTTCGCCTTGTAAAATATCTTTTAACCGCCTCAACCCTTCTACTTGGATCTGGCGTACTCTTTCACGTGTTAAACCAATTTCCCGGCCAACCTC
Source organism: Providencia sp. 2023EL-00965 (assembly GCF_033550225.1). Classification (NCBI taxonomy): domain Bacteria; kingdom Pseudomonadati; phylum Pseudomonadota; class Gammaproteobacteria; order Enterobacterales; family Morganellaceae; genus Providencia; species Providencia sp. 2023EL-00965. The sequence continues at coordinate 8,477 of NZ_JAWUEH010000022.1, forward strand.
TTCAAGAGTTTCAGCTTCATAGCCTAGCAAACCAAAACGGCGAGCGAGTACCTCTCGCTGCTTTGGATTCAATTCAAATAACCACTTAACAATGTTTTCTTTTAAGTTGTTATCTTGAATTGTATGTTCTGGCCCTGATTCATTTTCATCAGACAGAACTTCTAGCAAGGACTTCTCTGAATCACCAGCAATAGGCGTATCAACCGATGTAATACGTTCATTTAAACGTAACATACGGCTGACATCTTCTACTGGTTTATCGAGCTGCTCAGCGATTTCCTCAGCACTAGGCTCGTGATCTAACTTTTGCGCTAGTTCGCGGGCGGTTCTAAGATAAATATTGAGCTCTTTGACGATATGAATAGGGAGACGGATCGTTCTCGTTTGGTTCATGATGGCTCGTTCAATGGTTTGACGGATCCACCATGTCGCATAAGTTGAAAAACGGAAACCTTTTTCAGGATCAAATTTTTCAACTGCACGAATTAGCCCCAAATTACCTTCCTCAATGAGATCAAGTAAAGCGAGGCCCCGATTATTATAACGTCGAGAGATCTTAACAACTAATCGAAGGTTACTTTCTATCATGCGCTGGCGTGATGCAATATCACCACGTAGCGCCCTTCTTGCATAGAACACTTCTTCTTCAGCTGTTAGGAGTGGAGAGAATCCAATTTCACTGAGATAAATTTGTGTGGCATCCAAAACACGTTGACTTGTGCTCTGGAGTAAATCCATTTCATCATCTAGTTCAGCAACCAGATCCTCTTCTTTGAACTGACTTTCATCGAAAGCATCTTCTATTGTGCTCTCTTCGAGGTCATCATATAACTCGTTAGCTTTCAGCGAACTTTGGCTCATCAGTGACTCCTACCCTTGATAATGAGGACAGAATGTCATTGCACTCTGCCCAGTTTATCGCTGCGGTAAGTAACGCAGCGGGTTTACTGATTTTCCCTTGTAACGAATTTCAAAATGTAATCTAACCGAGCTTGTACCGGTGCTACCCATAGTGGCTATTTTTTGACCCGCAGTAACATCCTGCTGATCACGCACAAGTAACGTATCGTTATGTGCATAAGCACTTAGGTAGTCATCGTTATGTTTTATTATTATAAGATTTCCATATCCGCGCAGTGCGTTACCTGCGTAAACCACTTTTCCTGGAGCAGAAGCAAGTACAGGCTGACCGCGTGAACCCGCAATATCAATGCCTTTATTTCCACCTTGAGCGTCAGAGAAACCTTCAATCATTTTCCCTTCAGCTGGCCAACGCCATTTTATCGATGAACTGTTAGTACTGCTTCCTGTCGTCGGAGAGGTTGTAGAAACTGCCGTGGTAGTTGTTGCCGTAGAAGTCTGTGTTGCAGGCTTCTTATTGTTAGGCAACATCTTACCTGAAGTTTGACCACTTCCATTTGCAGGATACGCATTAGTTGTTCGAAGATCAACCGGTTGCTGGTTACTATTTGATGAATTTGCAGCCAATTGCCCGTTCGAGTTCACATTTCCATTACCAATATTAATAACTTGACCAACATTTAAGCTATATGGCTCAGCAATATTGTTTCTATCTGCTAACTCACGGAAATCATTACCCGTTATATAGGCAATGTAGAATAGGGTATCACCACGCTGGACCGTATAGCTACTACCGTTGTAACTACCTTTAGGGATACTACCGTAATCACGATTATAGATAATACGCCCTTGGCCATTCATGTTAACAGGTGCAGAGTTGGTCACTGAAGGTGATGTATTTGAAGACAAATTAGGTCGAGAAGAAGGCATCGCCGTACTTGTACCACCAGTTACTGGAGCAGTTCTTTGAACGGTCTGCTGGCGAGTCGTTTGGCCATCATTTACACTCGAAATGGGGGCGGCTGTATGATACGGCGTGGAACAACCTGCTAATAAAGCGCCACCAAATGAAAAGATCACCGCCCATCGAATTTTGCTTATTGGGCTAACAATTTTCATGCTTCTTCTCCCGTGAAGAAAAATCTGACATAACAAGCTAATTTATGTTGCGTCAGTAAACATCAGAGCCTGTGATATTCGCCATCCTCCAAGTTGCATGTAGGTTGACTCCTCTCAACTACTCTATAGGGGTAACTTCGTTGATCGCCTACATACGCCTTGAATTATTTAGAGCACAGCTCTCGTAACGAAAAGTATTTTGCTTATTAAAGCAGAAATATAAAATCTTGGACAAGCCAAATGTATCAAAAATATAACAATTTGAGATTATGACTTAATAGAAAATGCGAGTTTCCCGATTTTGGAGCCATAAATTATCAAAATTAGCCAGACAATTCAAAATGAAATTAAGCTAAATCTCCAGCAACCAGAGGAACAAAGCGAACTTTCTCTATCACATTTGAGTGATAATCATTCCCTCTACGCGTAATGAGCTTCAACGCCTGATCTTGATCACCAACAGGTAATACCAAGCGCCCTCCTTCTTTTAATTGCTCTAAAAGCTTTGAAGGGATTTCACTAGGTGCCGCTGTAACAATAATGGCATCAAAAGGCCCTTTTGATTGCCACCCTTCCCAACCATCACCATGTCGTGTAGAGATATTGTGCAAATCGAGCTGCTTAAAACGGCGTTTTGCAGTCCATTGTAAACTTTTCACTCTTTCGACGGAATAAACATGACTGGCTAAATGGGCTAAAACTGCGGTTTGATAACCTGAGCCTGTACCTATTTCAAGCACATGGTCATTTGCTGAAATATCAAGTAGAGCAGTCATTTTAGCAACAATATAAGGTTGAGAAATAGTCTGCCCATAGCCTATTGGTAACGGTATGTTATCATAGGCTTTGTGTGAAAGCGCTTCATCAACAAAGCGCTCACGAGGAACCTGTGATAAAGCTTCTAACAAGCGCTCATCGTGAATTCCCTGTTGGCGTAATTGTGCCAAAAGTTCTTTCATGAGGCCTGTTTTCATTTTACGGTCACTCCTGATTTCTCTAACCACTCTTCAATTAATGAATGTGCTTTATATGCCGTTAAATCAACTTGCAAAGGTGTTATTGAAACATAGCCTTGAGAAACAGCTTCAAAATCACTTCCAGGCCCTGCATCACGGATCTCGCCAACAGGCCCTAACCAATACAGCATATTCCCTTTAGGATCTTCAAGGTTATAAACTTCAGATGCGGCATGACGACTACCACAGCGCGTCACTTTTATGCCTTTTATTTCCTCATAGGGAATATCAGGTACATTAATATTCAGAATATTGCCTGCACGCAATGGATTTTTGTGCAATAAATCCAGTATGTCGCAAGTGACTTTTGCTGCGGTTTCATAATGAGTTTCCCCATCAAGTGAAACAGCTACGGAAGGTAGACCTAAATGTCGCCCTTCCATTGCCGCAGCAACAGTACCTGAATAAATGACATCGTCCCCTAGATTAGGACCACAATTGATCCCAGAAACCACAATATCCGGCCTTGGTCTCACAACTTTATTAACGCCAATATAAACACAGTCTGTTGGCGTACCTTCTTGTACAGATAAATCACCATTAGCCAATGTTTGGATCCTTAACGGTCTATCCAACGTTAATGCATTGGATGCACCACTACGGTTACGATCAGGCGCAATCACTTGCACATGATAGTGTTGTCGTAATGCCGCAGCTAATGTTTGGATCCCCGGCGCTGTCACACCGTCATCATTACTCAATAAAATTTTCAACATCGGCACTTTCCTGATTAATGATTTCTCGAACAAGACTGGTTGCAAAACACCCTGAACTTAAAAAGAAATTAAGCTTCAGTGTATTGGCATCAAGCCATTGCCAATGAAAATTTTGTGGTTTCACGATTGCAGCTCTGCGTGCTGGTGAAACTCTTTCACTTTTCATTAACGCAATAAAAGTATTATAGTTTTCTAAACACTTTGTCTCAAAATTTAATGCATCAAATTGAGTTCCAAGTTCCCCATCGCCGGGTAAAGCAGCCGTAATAGTCAATTCAGATGAGTCAACACGAGGTTGTAAAGTCGATAGCTCTTCCTCTGTGGCAACAAACCAGCTTCCACGCCCTGTTAATTGTAATGCGTCACCAAGTAGTACTTTATTTTCAGTTTGGTTGGCAATCCGTTCGCTAACAATATGATTAAACATAGCACTTCGAGCCGCAGAGAGGTAGAAACTACGTTTATTTCGTTCACGAACCGTAATTTCTTGATTTGCCCATCGTTGAGCTTGGACTAAGTTTTGTCCATTTCGCCCAAACCGTTGCTCACCAAAATAGTTAGGAACGCCCCCCTTAACGATTTTCTCTAAACGTAATTCGACATCCTCAGGTGCTGAAATATCGCGAATGATTAGCTCAAAGTGATTGCCTTTCAGTGTGCCAATACGCAACTTTCTTTTTTGTCTAGTTGTTGCAATAACACGACAACCTTCAAGCATCCATTTTGAAAAATCTGGGGTTTCTTTACCTGGCATCTGTAAACAGAACCATTGTTCAGTAACCGCATTGCGATCTTTTAAACCTGCGTAACTGACTGCTCGTGCTGAAATTTTTGCAAATTTAGCCAATTGTTCAGCCACAAATAAGGTGTTATACCCTGTTTTTTCAACACGAACCATGACATGTTCGCCCTCACCATCAAGCTCAAAGCCAAGGTCTTCTTTAACAATAAAATCTTCAGGTTGGCTTTTTAACTTACCTGATGAGAGTGGTTTACCATGCAGGTACTGTACATTCATGACTTTCATTACCATTATCTTTCACTAACAATACCACTGCGGCACAAGCAATCCCTTCTTTACGCCCAACAAAACCGAGTTGCTCTGTGGTTGTTGCTTTAGCATTCACATCATCCATATGACATTCAAGATCTTCTGCAATATTGACACGCATTTGTGGAATATGAGGTAACATTTTAGGTGCTTGAGCCATAATTGTAATATCAAGGTTACCAATGCTATAACCTTTTTCACGAACGTGGCGATAGGCTTCTCTGAGTAAAACGCGGCTATCTGCACCTTTATACGCAGGATCAGTATCAGGGAATAATTTACCTATATCCCCCAGTGCCGCAGCCCCTAAGATGGCATCAGTGACAGCGTGTAGCACCACATCACCATCAGAGTGAGCAAGTAGGCCTTGTTCATAAGGGATACGTACGCCACCAATGACAATAGGTCCTTCCCCGCCAAACTTATGTACGTCAAAACCATGTCCGATTCTCATTATTTGATCCTTTTATTTCATTCTAGAAAGGTAAAATTCAGCCAAAGCGAGATCTTCTGGGCGAGTTACCTTTAAATTATCAGTGCGACCTGAGACTAAAACAGGCTGATAGCCACAATATTCCAATGCAGATGCTTCATCAGTAATAATAGCATTTTCTTTCAATGCTTTACTCAAACAATCACGCAACAAAATTAAAGGAAAAAATTGTGGTGTAAGTGCGTGCCATAAAGCATCACGCTCAACGGTATGATCAATCACATCTGACGTTTTGGCACTACGCTTCATGGTATCTCTTACAGGAGCAGCAAGAATGCCACCGCAGTAATCCGTTGTTGATAACTGAATAATTTTATTTAAATCATCTTGATGTAAACAAGGGCGCGCGGCATCGTGTACCAATACCCATCGATTTTGCATCTGTTCATTCTGAGCTAAAAAGTTTAACCCTGCCAGCACGGAATCTGCACGCTCTTTTCCACCATGAACAGTGGTAACTCGCGGGTTACTTGCTACCTCAAGCGAAGCAAAATAATTATCATCAGGGCTTAAAGCGACAACAATATTAGAAACAAGAGGATTCAATAACAATGCATTAATAGTGTGTTCAATGATTGTCTTCCCAGCGACCTGCAAGTATTGTTTTGGACAGTCCGCATTCATACGACTACCAATACCGGCTGCTGGAATTATCGCAACAACGTTTGGGGCTCTCCCAGTGATTGAGTTATTCATTATTTTGGATCTTACATCGAAATTTGTGGGCTAGTAGAGGTAATCAATTTCATAAACGTAAACACAACCTGTAATATTTTTAGTTTTTGTACATAGCATAATCATATACTTGAACACTATATGATTGATGTTGTTACTCATATAACGTTTATCTATACAGTGCCTATCGAACTGCAACCTACCGTATGACAAGTATATTTAATTATTTGTTCTCTGATTATTACTCTCTTTCACCATTCTATAAAATGATTCGCCAGGCTTAACCATACCAAGCTCTGTACGCGCCCGTTCCTCAATAGCGTCTTGTCCATCATTCAAATCATTAATTTCAGCAAACAGCTGTTCATTACGCACTTTTAAGCGAGAATTGATGATCTCTTGCGCCGCAACATCGTCTTTCACTCGGACATAGTCGTGAATGCCATTCTTACCTAGCCATAAAGAATATTGTGTCCAAGCCAATACTGCGATTAATAGAAGCGTTAATTTGCCCATTCTGCCCCCTGAAATGATTTGCTAATCATCCCATAACTCAGCTCATCGCGCTACTATCAAGAAAGTAATGTATCAAAACTAGGACAAAAACAGGGCATTCCTGTTCAAAAATCAACCTAAGAAATATGCTGTGATTAATTGGATACTATCTTGAACTGGTTTACAGAACTATCACCTAAGCGAGTGAATTTGTTTAATAAAATTACGAGCAGCTACGCAAAATACTCAGTTAATCCGTAATTTGTTTACAAAAACGGCTCCAGAGGCGTAGACACACCCAAGGAGCCGTTAGGCAAAATTCATAAAAAGTTATCGTACTAATTATGAGTTTTGATGATTTTTTTCTCACCCAGTAATTGAAGAATTTGTGTTACTGAATCAGGTATCGCCTGCCTTCCATCTATACGTAATTCAGGTTGTAAAGGCTCTTGATATGGAGAGTCAATCCCAGTGAAGTTTTTTATTTTCCCCGCTCTTGCCTGCTGATAAAGCCCTTTTGGGTCGCGCTGTTCACAAACTTCAACAGGGGTTGCAATATGCAATTCAAAAAACTGGTTCGCCCCAAATAGCTCACGAACTTTCTGTCTATCTTCACGATAAGGCGAAATAAACGCTGTCGCAACCACCAGCCCAGCATCAACCATCAGTTTAGCGACCTCACCAATACGGCGAATGTTTTCTTGTCTATCGGATTCATCAAAACCTAAGTCTTTACATAACCCATGACGGATATTATCGCCATCAAGCAAATACGTTTTTACCCCTAATGAAGCCAGTGCTTGCTCGCAAGCCCCTGCTAAAGTAGATTTACCCGAGCCAGACAGTCCAGTAAACCATAATACCGCGCCTTTATGACCATTCGCATTTTCTCTAAATTGCCGAGTGATCGGATGGTCGTGCCAAACGATATGATTATCTGTCGTACTCGCCATACTTATTTACCACCTAATAGATCTCGAGCTCCCCAATGAGGGAAATGACGGCGAATTAATTGATTTAACTCTATTTCAAATTCACTAAAATTATCATTTTGCTCAGTAAATCGCTCTGTCACTTCACGCACTAACCCTGCTCCAGCTGTCACATTCGTCAGCCTATCAATTAGGATCATGCCACCTGTTTCTGCGTTTTGCTGATAATTCTCAAGTAGCAATGGCTCATCAAATGATAATTCAACTAAACCAATACCATTGAGGGGCAGCTCAGTCGCTACTTTTTGAGTAAGATTGTTGATATCAACTTGATATTGAATATTTTCTACCTTAGCGCGGCTTCTTTTTCCAGCAATCTTAATATCAAGCTGTTGTCCCTGCACTAACGGTTGCTCTGACATCCAAACAATATCAACCAATGCCTCACGAGAACACTGCAACGTATCGTTTTCTGTAACAATCAAGTCTCCACGGCTAATATCAATTTCATCTTCTAATACTAATGTGATCGCCTCACCGGGTATCGCGAAGTCTTGTATGCCATCAAAAGTGACAATTTCTTTTACTTTCGAGATCTGACCCGAAGGTAATACTTTGACGGATTGCCCCACTTTCACTATCCCAGAGGACAAAGTTCCACTGTAACCTCTAAAATCCAAATTAGGTCTATTCACGTATTGAATTGGAAAACGTAGTGCTTGCTCCGATGCTTTTGGTTGAACCTGAACTGTTTCTAGAATTTGTAACAGTGTTTCCCCCTGATACCAAGGCAATTGAGAGCTTTCATTGACGATATTATCGCCATCTAGAGCTGAAATAGGTACAAACCAAATCTTGAGGTCAACAGGCAATTCAGTCGCAAATTTCTGATAATCTTGCTTAATTTTTTCAAATACCGCTTCGCTATATTCGACCAGATCCATTTTATTGACTGCAACGATCAAATGGCGAATACCTAGCAATGTACTAATAAAACTGTGGCGTCGAGTTTGTTCTTGAACGCCTTTTCGAGCATCGATCAGCAATATAGAAAGTGAGCAAGTTGATGCACCTGTCGCCATATTTCTCGTGTACTGCTCATGCCCTGGAGTATCTGCGATTATAAATTTACGTTTTTGAGTAGAGAAATAACGATAAGCAACATCAATAGTGATCCCTTGCTCTCTTTCTGCGGCAAGCCCGTCCACTAATAAAGCAAGATCCAGTTTTTCACCTTGAGTTCCTATACGCTTACTGTCGGTTTGCAAAACAGATAACTGATCTTCATAAATTTGTCGCGTGTCATGCAATAAACGCCCGATTAGCGTGCTTTTACCATCATCCACATTACCGCAGGTGAGAAAACGTAATAAGCCCTTTTGTTGCTGAGCTAACAAATAAGCTTCAACACCACCTTGTTGCTTAATTTGTTCCGCAATTGTTTCGTTATATGCTAAATCTGCCATGACGTTTTCCCCCTTAAAAATACCCTTGGCGCTTTTTCTGCTCCATGGAAGCCGATTGGTCACTATCGATTAATCGACCTTGTCGCTCACTGGTCGTTGAAATCAACATTTCTTCAATAATTTCTGGTAACGTTTCTGCTTGTGATTCAACAGCACCTGTCAGAGGCCAGCAGCCTAGGGTTCGGAATCGAACCTTTCGCTTAGCGATAACTTCTCCTGCTTTTAAATCAATACGGTCATCATCTACCATCAATAATGTGCCGTTTCTCTCTAAAACAGGGCGCTCTTTTGCAAAATAAAGAGGGACAATATCGATATTTTCTAAGTAGATATACTGCCAAATATCGAGTTCCGTCCAGTTTGATAAAGGAAATACTCGAATACTTTCTCCTTTATTGATTTGACCATTGTAGTTATGCCACAACTCAGGGCGTTGATTTTTGGGATCCCAACGATGAGAGCGATCTCGGAAAGAATAAATGCGCTCTTTGGCTCGAGATTTTTCCTCATCACGCCTAGCACCACCAAATGCTGCATCAAAACCATATTTATCAAGCGCTTGTTTTAGCCCTTCCGTTTTCATAATATCAGTGTGTTTCGCGCTACCATGGATAAATGGGTTGATCCCTAATGACTCACCCGCTGGATTGCGATGAACCAGTAATTCAAAATCATAATTTTTAGCCGTTTTATCACGAAACTCATACATCTCACGAAACTTCCATCCGGTATCAACATGTAATAACGGAAATGGCAGTTTTCCAGGGTAAAAAGCCTTGCGAGCCAAATGCAACATAACAGATGAATCTTTGCCGATGGAATAAAGCATAACTGGGTTTTCAAATTCAGCCGCCACTTCACGGATAATATGAATGCTTTCTGCTTCCAACTGCTGTAAATGGGTTAATCGTTTCTCATTCATGATGGCCTCCTTAATTAAGCCAATTCCAACACGGCTGAACGCCATCTGTTTTTTTCAACCTGATCACCGAACCAAGCCAATTGCTGATGCAAAGCGGCAACCTCACCAATCACCAATAACGCAGGCGCTGGAGCCTGATGAGCCAATTCAGCCAGCTCATACAGCTTGCCACTCAACACGTGTTGGTTTTGCCGAGTGCCACAGCCGATCACGGCAATAGGCGTTTCTGGTGAGCGTCCAAAGTGGATCAGTTGTTGGCTGATATGTTCAGCTTTTACTGTTCCCATATAGATGGCTAATGTTTGATTGCCTCGTGCAAGTGCTGGCCAATCAAGTTCATTTCCTCCCTCTTTGCAATGACCCGTGATAAATGTCACGCTCTGAGAGTGCTCACGATGTGTCAGAGGAATACCGGCGTATGCAGTTGCCCCTATTGCCGCGGTGATCCCAGGAACCACCTGAAATGGAATACCCGCCTCCGCAGCAATTTGCAGCTCTTCACCACCACGCCCGAAAACAAATGGATCACCACCTTTTAATCGGACTACTTTCTTCCCTTGCGATGCAAACTTCACGATTAAAGCATTGGTTTCTTCTTGTAAGACCGAATGCGCTTTAGCACGTTTCCCAACACAAATTTTGTCTGCATCTCGTCGCACTAACTCAAGGACTTCATCACTGACAAGATGGTCATATAAAACGACATCAGCATTTTGCAAAACTTGTAAGCCTTTAAGCGTTAATAACCCAGCATCTCCAGGACCCGCTCCGACTAAAACCAGCTCCCCCGTATTATCGGGTTCATACAATTGCTTTTCTAATTGCAATTCGGCTTGTGATAGCTGGCCTTTTTCGACCAATGAGGCAAAGTGGCCACTGAAACTTTTTTCCCAAAAACGTTTGCGCTCACGCATGCTGCTAATTGATGATTTCACTTTTTCTCGCCACCGCCCGGCTATTTCAGCCATATGGCCCAAATAACTTGGTAGCATGGTTTCTAATTTTTCACGTAATAAGCGAGCCAAAACAGGCGCGGTACCACCAGAAGAAATCGCAATCACGACAGGATCTCTATCGATGATTGAAGGGACAATAAAAGAACACAACGGTTTATCATCAACAACATTGACAAAAATTTGTTGTTTCTCTGCATCATGAAAAATTTTCTTATTCAATTCAGCATCGTCAGTGGCGGCAATCACCAAATAAGACTTCTCAATATGTTGTGGATGATATTCCCCCTCAATCCACGTGAAATATTGTTGCTCACAAAGTTGTTGTAAAGCTGAATTAAGTGCCGGCGCAATAATCACCAAAGCCGCATTAGCGCGTAACAATAGTTCCGCTTTGCGTGCGGCAACATCGCCTCCCCCAACCAAGACAACCTTGCGGGAACGTAAATCCACAAATAATGGTAAATATTCCATCTTGCTCTTCCGGTGTTATATAACTTTTTTATACTCTAAATAATTCGAGTTGCAGGTAGGCGACAAGTGAAGATAGACGGGGAGCATAGATAAACTATGTGACTCGGCTAGCTGAGCGTAGTCAACACCCCTGCAACTTGAAGGATGACGAGTATGAAACGACTATTTAAATTGACTATATGACGTGCAAGTGGGGTTATGAAATGCTAAAAGTTTATTAGATGTAACCTAAAGGAATAAGTCAGCCTAATGAGTTATGAAGAAGAAATACTCATAATGGCATCAAAGCAAAACGCAATTTCACGACTAAGATAAATATTGTTCGCTTCTTTTCTACAGATGCCTTGAAAAAAATGAGTTAGACTAAGCACATAAATAGAAAATAAATATAAATGACTAAGCCCTTATAAGTATTTAGCTAATAAAGACAAAACATTATGATAAAAACGGATAAAAAGAAACTCACCATTAATGATATTGCAAAGCTATGTGGCGTAGGTAAATCAACAGTTTCAAGGGTGATTAATCAAGACCCAATGGTTAATGAAGAGACTCGGCAAAAAGTTAATCAAATAATTGAAAAATACCAATTTACTCCCTCAAAATCTGCCCGTGCAATGCGAGGCTATTCAAACCGCTCTTTCGGCATCATCATGACGCGTTTAGATTCTTATGCTGAAAACCAAGCAGTCAGTTCCATGCTACCTATTTTCTATCAAAATAATATCGACCCTATTATTTTAGAGAGTCAATTTAAACCGGAAAAAGTTGAAGAACATATTAAAATGCTTACTCGCCAAAAGGTTGATGGGATTGTCTTTTTTGCTTTTTCAGGCATTGATATCAATAAGCTCTCCAATTGGAAACAAAAAATGGTTGTTATTGCGCGACCATTAGAAGGTTTTGTCTCTATTTGTCACGATGATGAAAGTGCGGTTAAAAACCTTATGCACTATTTTCATAAACAAAAAAATTACCAACAAATAAGTTATATCGGGATCAATGTTCACGATGAAACAACGGGCCTACTCCGTTACCAATCTTATCTACACTATTGTCAGCAGCAAGGTTTAACCCCTCACGCACAATTAGGTGAACTTAATTACCAAAGTGGCTATATGCTTGCTAAAGAGATCTTAACCACATCACCACAAGCCATACTGTGCGCAACAGACTCATTAGCATTTGGTGTACAAAAGTATTTATCCGAACAAAACATGAATCATATCGATGTGGCCTGTATTGGGCGAAATGATTTACTGGCCTTTTTATTTCCTCAAACCAAATTCTACCGTTTAGGCTTTAGAGAAAGTGGGAAAGAGGCTGCTAATATATTGATTAAAATGGCAAAAGAAGATGTTCCGCCACAAAAAATCATTATCTCCAGTGATAATTTAAATTAATAACTTAAGAAAGTAATTATTATTACTTGTGATCATCGTCTAGTTATGGGAACGTTCCCGTTCAAATAATGACAACAAGGATATATATTAAAAAAAACATAACTACGATGAGAAAATAAATATGCCTAGTGCCAAAGATTTAAAGGCCATTGAAGAACTTATTGCACTGATTGGCGGTAAAAATAATATTATTAGTGTTTCTCACTGCTTAACAAGGCTGCGCTTTGTTCTTAATGACCCTAATATCACAGAAATAGATAAAATAAAACAAATCCCTTTTGTTAAGGGGTGTTTTAATAATGCCGGACAGTTCCAAGTTATTATTGGTGTCGATGTTGACCACTATTATCAAATTCTTTCAAAGCATCTTGAGTTACAAACAAAAAGTAAAGATGAAGTAAAGTCTGATGCCAAAAAAAATATGAGTTTTTGGCAAAGGCTTATCGCAAATTTGGCAGAGATATTCGTACCACTATTACCTATTTTAATTTGTGGTGGTTTACTTTTAGGTTTGCGTAACGTTATTGGTGAGATGCCTGTATCGGATAATAAACCTTTAACCTATTTTTATCCTTGGTTAAAGCCTATTTATGATTTCCTATGGTTACCTTGTGAAGCAATATTCCACTTTTTACCTGTTAGCATCTGCTGGTCTGCAACTAAAAAGATGGGGGGTACTCCAGCCCTAGGTTTAGTATTAGGGATCACTTTAGTTTCTCCTCAGCTAATGAATGCCTATAATTTAGGCTCACAAATCCCTGATGTTTGGAACTTTGGGCTGTTTACAATTGAGAAAGTCGGTTATCAGGCGCAAGTCATCCCTTCTATCTTAGCAGGTTTATTCCTCGGCTGGTTTGAAACCCGTTTACGCCGTTACATTCCCGATTATTTAAAATTGGTTATTGTTCCAATCGTCACATTGATTATCTCAGTCTTCGTCGCACACGTTATCTTAGGCCCTATTGGCAGAAGCATTGGCAACGGTATTGCCGAAGTCATCAAGCTATTAATGCTAGGTGACTTTGCGCCTATTGGCTCAGCTATCTTCGGTTTTTTCTACTCACCAATGGTGATCACAGGGTTACATCACACAACCTTAGCGATCGACTTACAGATGACTCAAAGTTACGGCGGCACCCCTATTTGGCCTATTATCGCATTATCAAATATTGCCCAAGCTTCAGCGGTTGTCGGTATCATTATTGTTAGCCGTAAAGCAAATGAACATGAAATTACTATCCCAGCCGCTATTTCAGCCTATTTGGGTGTAACAGAGCCGGCTATGTATGGTGTTAACCTAAAATATGGCTTCCCAATGCTATGTGCGATGGTTGGTGCCTCACTCGCAGGATTGGTTTGCGGTTTAAACCATGTTCTATCTAATGGTATTGGCGTGGGTGGTTTACCTGGCATTTTATCGATACAACCAACTTATTGGTTAGTTTACCTGTTCGCTATGGTCATCGCCGTTGTCGTTCCCATTGCATTAACCGTTATCGCCTATCGCTATAAAGAAAGAAAAGGCACGCTACAAGCTAATTAATATATCATCAAATTTAAGGTTTATTATGAATTACTTATACATTGCTTTTACAGATATCAGCGTGTCTGTTGGGTACAATAATAATAAATATGATTACACCTTTGACACCGTAAATAGTACTTATCATGACTGGTTAAATATTGCTAAGAAAATAAATAGCGACTTTCAATTAATTGACGGTGGCGTTATACAACGGCCAGTCGATGGCGATGGAAAAAAATCTTATGTGATAAAAACACAAGATAATAAAACTATTGATGTCGCAAATTTATTTACTGAATCTCTTAATAAGCCATTTATTATTGAAAATATCAGGGAAGTAAATCAACAGAACAGCTTAGAGAGGAAATTCATTCATCGGGAAAAAGAACTTACTTGGTCAATTGAGTATTCCGGTTTAACGTCAGGGAAAGATGAGTATTGCCAAGAGTCACTACTAACGGTGGCAAATGGGTATATTGGCCTGCGCGGTACATTACCGGAGATGACAGCTAGTCATGATTATTACCCTGCAACTTATATTGCAGGCCTATATAATCAAGCAACCTCTCAAGTCAACGATCACCAAGTGGTCAACGAAGACTTTGTTAATGCACCTAATGGCCAGTTTATTTCGCTTAAAATCGGAGATGGCGACTACATTCATCCAAATAATGTAACCACACTTGCTCTAACCCGCCATTTAGATTTTAAAACCGGTGTCCTATCTTCTGACTGGCTTATTGAAACAACAGACGGGAAACAACTGAATATTCGCTGTTTCAAATTTGCCAATATGGCAAATATGTCTCATTACTGCCTACATTACCAATTTATTCCGTTAAATTTTTCTGGCGAAATGACCCTTCTCACTCGCTTAGAAGGGAACACTTGTAATGCGGGAGTAGAACGATATCGTAGCCTAAATCAAAACCATTACAGTGTGTTAGAAGGTGGTGCAAAGCAACAAAATGCTTATCTGTTAGCTCAAACTCATCAATCAAAAATAGGGATTGGCTTAGCATCCTCTCTTTGTGGTGATTTCTTTTCACCACAAGACATTATTTGCCATTTTTCTGACTCAGTTGTTGAGCAAAGTATCATATTCAATGCTCAGAAAAATACCCCCTATACTGTTGAAAAAAGTGTCGCGCTAACCACATCTACGGCCTACCCCGATAATTGGCAAGATATTACGAAATGGGAACTCCCCTCTTGGCAAACCCAGTTAGCAGAAACAAAACAAGCATGGCAAACTTTATGGGATGAAGCTGATATTGCAGTATCAGGGGATTTAATGACGCAAAAATTATTACGTCTACATACCTACCATTTACTTTCATCAGCGTCACCGTTTAGTAACGAAAAAAATAAACTTGATGTTTCCGTCACCGCACGAGGGCTACACGGAGAAGCTTATCGAGGGCATATTTTTTGGGATGAGATCTTCATTTTCCCATTTTATATCATGCATTTCCCTGATACCGCTCGCCAACTTTTACTCTATCGCTATCGTCGATTAGAAACTGCCCGACTCGCAGCGAAGGCCGCCGGTTTCCAAGGTGCTATGTTCCCATGGCAGTCAGGTCACGATGGTACAGAGCAAACTCAAGTTCTGCATTTAAATCCATTATCTGGTCAGTGGGATCCTGACCACAGTTGTCGCCAACGCCATGTTTCATTAGCTATCGCTTACAACGTGTGGCTATATTGGCGTAATACCCTTGATAACCTATTTATGAAAGAGTATGGCTTAGAGCTGCTCAATGACATCACGTTATTTTGGCTTGGCCTATGTCAGTGGGATGAGCAAGACCAACGTTTTCATATCAGTGGCGTCATGGGTCCCGATGAATTTCATGAAAAATATGCCGATGCTCAAGAAGGTGGCCTAAAAGATAATGCCTATACCAATTTAATGGTGGCGTGGCTTTTCAATGAGATGACGACGCTGTATCGCGATAAACGTTTTACTGACAAATTATCTGAATTTGGTTTTTCTGCAAATACGCTCGACAAGCTCTGCCAAATTAAAACGCAGCTCGCTGTCACGCTAAATCAAGATGACGTTATTGAGCAATTTGCAGGCTACTTTGCGTTAGATGATCTCGACTGGGAAAGTTATCGCCAGAAATATGGCAATATTTATCGAATGGATCGGATCCTACGTAAAGAAAATAAATCAGCAGATGATTTCAAAGTCGCTAAACAAGCCGACACACTCATGTTGTTTAATAACTTAGATAAAACAACTGTGAAATCTTTAATTGAATCTCTGGGCCACTCATTATCTGAAAGCTTTGCAGAGAAAAATCTACATTATTACCTTAAACGCACCTCTCATGGGTCAACCTTATCACGCATTGTTCATGCTTATTTAGCCGAACAAATACAGCTCCATGACCTATCGTGGCAACTCTATCAGGATGCTTTGTACTCAGATTACAACGATATCCAAGGTGGAACGACAGCTGAAGGCATACATACTGGAGTGATGGCAGCGACTTTAAATACTACGATCATGGCTTACGCTGGTGTCGATATTCGACAAGATATTCTTAATATCGCACCATCGTTACCTAAACAGTGGCAAGGCTTAAGTTTTAAATTAAGGCACCAATGTGCTTTGTTTCACATCAAGGTAACTCATAACAATATTACCGTTATGAGTGATAAAGCATGCACAATATCAATCAATAACCACCTCTATAGCCTTGTTCCTAACACACCTTTATCCTTAAATTCTAAGGAGGGTAACGCTAATGGTTAAAGGACTCATATTTGATCTTGATGGTGTTATTGTTGATACCGCCGGTTACCATTATTTAGCTTGGAAAAAGCTGGCTAGCGAAATCGGGATTGACATTGATGAACAATTCAACCAATCCTTAAAAGGAATTAGCCGTGTAGAGTCATTAGATAAAATTTTACGTCATGGTAATAAGCAAAATTCATTTACTATTGAAGAGAAAAATATGCTCTCGGAAAGAAAAAATGAATATTATTTAAAGTTACTCGATAACATTAGCCCAAAAGATATTTTACCTGGCGTATTAGATTTAATTAAGCAGGCTAACCAATACAATATACCTTGTGTTATTGCCTCTGCATCCCAAAATGCGCCAACGATATTGAAAAAATTGGCTATAGAGCACTATTTTCAATCTATTGTTGATCCTAAGTCATTAAAACAAGGTAAACCCGATCCTGAAATCTTTTTAAAAGCAGCGCAGCTCATTGATGTGCCTGCTCAGTATTGTGTTGGTTTTGAAGATTCAATGGCAGGAATTCAAGCCCTTAAAAAAGCGAGGATTTATGCTATTGGTATTATCGCTGAAGGCCCACTGCCTGAAGCTGATCGTGAAGTGCACTCATTAACTGAAATAGACATACATACACTAATCAAATAATAAATTATCGGATGGAAACTCTGTTTTCCATCCAGATATAAACAAGGAATAAAGAATGAAAACTAAACTATTAGCTACTGCTGTTAGCTTAGGATTAGCTGTGCCTGTTATAACCGAAGCTAATACAAGTTCTCTATCAATAGAGCAACGTTTAGCGCTTTTAGAGCAAAGAACACTTGCTGCTGAAAAAAGAGCAGAACTTGCTGAACAAAAAGCAGCTAATTTAGAAAAAGCATTACAAAATCGTCAAGTTATTAATCAACCAATCAATAATACAACAGCCACGATAAATCATACTGAAGCCCCACATTTAATCGAAACTAATAGCCAATATGGCAAACTTAAACTTTACGGTGATGTCGAATTTAATACTGATATTGCCAGTAAAAAAGGACAACTGACCTCAGTAAATACTCAGGCAGGAAAAGATAAAGATTTTGGTGATTACGATAAATGGGGAATTAATGGCCGTATTCTAATTGGACTTGATGGTGAGCGTTCCTTAGAGAATAACAACTACGCAGGCTTTTCCGTTCAACCACTCGCTAATATTAATGGACAAATTGGTCTAGATGATGCCAATTTCTATTTTGGTAAAAAAGAGAGTTGGCAAATAAAATTAGGCCGCTATGAAGCCTACGATATGTTCCCATTAAATCAAGATACCTTTATTGAGTATTCAGGTAATACCGCGAATGATACCTATAGCGATGGCTTTGGCTATATCTATATGATGAAAGAAGGCCGAGGAAGAAGCAATAGTGGCGGCAGCATGATGTTTAATACTAAATACGATAATTGGTATTTTGAAACAAATCTATTAATTGAAGATGGCACCAGTATCTTTACCGATGGCGAATACCATGGGCGAAAACAAATCAATAAGAAAAATGTTATCTATGTTCGACCTGTGATCGCTTGGAATAAAGACAACTTTAAAGTAGCCGCCGCTATTGAAAGTAATGTTATTCAAAATGCTTATGGCTATGAAGATAAAAATACAGGTGAGTTTAAAAACCAATCTAAGCGTAATGGATATGGTTTAACTCTAGGTTGGAATAGCTTAAAAGATGATCCAACAAATGGTATCGACGTAAACTGGAGTACGGCTTATTTAGATGCTAGCAATGAAACAGATTTTACTACCGGTACTAATATTTTATGGCGCCGCTTACAGCTAGGTTATATTTACGCTCATAATGATATCAAGTCCTACGCATTAAATTATGATAGTGACATCGATAATGAAGTCATTTTTGGTCCAGGAAAATATGATATTCACACTTTATATACTTCATATGAGTTACCAAACATACTTGATATGGATAATTTTAAAATTTATATCGGCGCTTACTACTCTGTAATTGATGGAAAAGATATCGAAGTGAAAAATAGCGATAAAGATCGTTATGGCTCCAGGGTCAGATTTAAATACTTATTCTAAAATTGAATTAAACATTGAGTGGCTGATTTATCTGGTCAGCCACTCAAGTTATTTGCAGTAACTTACCCTTCATGCAACCCACACTCTCGCTTTAAACCAAAAAAGCGGGTTTCTTCTTCACTCATACCCGGTTCCCATTTACGAGTTGTGTGAGTATCACCAACAGATAGGTATCCTTGTTCCCAAAGAGGATGATAAGGTAAATCATATTTGGTCAAATACTCGTGTACTTGACGATTATTCCAATCAATCACTGGCAAGACTTTGAAGATCCCTCGACCAATACTCAACACAGGTAATGTGGAGCGACTTGCCGATTGCTCTCTACGTAGCCCTGAAAACCAACTTTGTGCATTTAATTCATGCAAAGCGCGCTCCATTGGCTCAACTTTATTGAGCTGATTATATTGTTCTATACCGTCTAACCCTTGCTCCCATAATTGACCATAGATAGCTTCCTGCCATGCAGGTGATTTTGCAGCCCGATAAACCTGTAAGTTTAAATTAAGCTTTTCTGTTAACTGCTCAATAAAATGATAAGTTTCAGGAAATAGATACCCAGTATCAGTTAAAATAACAGGTATATCAGGCAATGCTTGTGTCACCATATGCAACGTTAGTGCAGCTTGTATACCAAAACTGGATGATAATACAAATTGATTGGGTAAATGCTCTAGAGCCCATTCAATCCTTTTTATTGCATCCTGTTTTTCTAACTGAGCATTAAAATCAGATAAATAAGCAGTTTGCTGTTGCTTATCTAAGTTTAATACTTCAGTAAGTTCAAGCTGACTCATACTGCCTCCTTTACCTCATAGAAATCAACCGCAGAATTAAGCACCGGTTTCACAACATCACTACGAATTAAATAATCACCAAATCCTTCTTGCTCCTCACGCTCTTTTGCCCAACGGCCTATCAGTGTATCAAGGATAGATAAAATTTCTGCTGAGCTAATATTTTCTCGATACATACGAGGAATGCGTGTTCCTATACGATTTCCCCCTAAATGTAAGTTATATCGATCAAGGGCTTTCCCCACTAATCCAACTTCAGCCAGCATTGCGCGACCGCAACCATTTGGACATCCAGTTACCCGTAATACAATGTGTTCATGGCCCACACCATGTGATGACATGATCTGTTCAACTTGCGTAACAAATTCTGGTAAAAAACGTTCCGCTTCTGCCATCGCTAATGGGCACGTCGGAAAAGAAACACAGGCCATTGAATTTTCACGCTGTGAAGTGATTTCATCACTGATTAAACCATGTGCACGCGCAATCGACTCAATCCGTGATTTTTCTTCTTCAGGCACACCCGCAACAATCAAGTTTTGATTTGCGGTTAAACGGAAGTCACCTTGGTGGATCTTGGCTATTTCAGCGACCCCCGTTTTTAACGGTTTATTAGGAAGATCAATTAAACGACCATTTTCAATAAACAACGTGAGATGCCAACGATCGTCTATCCCTTTTAACCAACCAATCTGATCCCCTCTATGAGTAAATTGATAAGGTTGGATATCACCGAATGTGACCCCTGAACGTCGCTCCACTTCCTGTTTAAACGCCTCAACACCGACCCGTTCAAGGGTATATTTGGTTTTTGCGTTTTTACGTTCAGTTCGATTACCCCAATCACGTTGAGTGGTCACTATCGCTTCAGCAATAGCCAAAGTGTCCTTCAATGCAATAAACCCAAACTCGCTGGCTAATCGAGGAAAGGTCGCCGTATCCCCATGGGTCATAGCAAGGCCCCCCCCCACCAGTACGTTAAAACCAATCAGCTCACCATCTTGTGCTATTGCGATAAAGTTCATGTCATTCGCATGTAAGTCCACATCATTAAGTGGTGGGATCACTACCGATGTCTTAAATTTTCGAGGCAAATAAGTTTTACCTAAAATGGGCTCTTCATCTGTCGTAACCACTTTCTCTTTATCAAGCCAAATCTCTGCATAAGCACTTGTTTTCGGCAATAAGTGCTCAGAGATTTTTTTAGCCCATTCATAAGCCTGTTGATGTAATTCTGACTGTACAGGGTTAGATGTACATAACACATTACGGTTGACATCATTCGCTGTCGCTAATGCATCTAAACCGACATGAGCCAACATTTGATGAGCAGGCTTCACGTCACCTTTTAAAATACCGTGAAACTGAAATGTCTGCCGGTTAGTGATACGCACACTGCCATATAACGTGTGTTCCGATGCAAATCTATCGATATCAAGCCACTGTTTCGGCGTGATAATGCCCCCAGGTAGCCGACAACGCAGCATCATTGCATGACGAGGTTCTAACTTTTGCTCCGCTCGTTCAGCTCTAATATCCCGATCATCCTGTTGGTACATGCCATGAAAACGGATCAGCAAGAAGTTATCTCCCTCAAAACCACCGCTTAATCCATTTTTTAAATCTTCTTTAATCGTTCCGCGTAAATAATTACTGTCATTTTTCATCCGCTCACTATCAGCGAGCTTGCCTTCTACGACCAAAGGCCCATATTTTTTTTCGCTCATTAGTAGACATCCCTCTGATACCGGCGCTCTACGCGCAGCTCACTTAAAAATTCATCCGCCGATTCGTTATCCATATTTCCGTATTGGCTGATGATATCCAGTAAAGCCTGTTCAACATCACGTGCCATATGATTAGCATCACCACAAACATAAATATGCGCACCTTCTTCAATCCAGCGCCATACCTGTTCACCTTCTTCGCGTAGCTTATCTTGCACATACACTTTTTGAGCTTGATCGCGCGACCAAGCTAGTGAAATATGAGTGAGTAGCCCATCTTTCACGTAACGTTGCCATTCCACCTGATATAAAAAATCTTCAACAAAGTGTGGATTACCAAAAAATAGCCAATTCTTTCCTGTTGCTTGATCATTATCGCGTTGCTGCATAAACGCTCTAAAAGGGGCAATACCAGTACCAGGGCCAATCATAATCACAGGTTTTGAGGTATCACTGGGAAGGCGAAAGTTATCATTGTGCTCAATGAAAACACGTAACTCATCACCTTCTTTTAAACGATCCGCTAAAAACCCTGAAGCGCCGCCAGTACGCGCACGACCATCGATGTCATAACGCACGACTCCCACGGTGACATGAACTTCATCTTCTGTTTCTGCCTGTGAAGAGGCGATAGAATATAACCTTGGAGTCAATGGCCTTAAAATATCAACAAACTCTTGAGCCGTCGGTTGCGCCGCTGCATGCCTTACCATGTCCACGATCGGCGTATTTTGCGCAAAATGCAAAATAGCTTGTTTATCACTGATCAAACCCAACAATGAATCATCTTTTGAAAGATGTGCATATTTTTCAACAATTAAATGGGTGTTCTGTGTGAGCTCTAAATGATGAGTCAATGCTTCACGAAGAGTGTAAGTATTTTCACCTACATGAACACTTTCATCACCTTTTAACCATAAGAGCTGTACTAACTCATCAACAAGCAAAGGATCGTTATCAAACCATACCCCTAGCGCATCCCCCGGCTGATAACGCAGGCCTGAGTCCCCCAAATCAATTTCTATATGACGAACATCCTTTAATGAATTACGGCCTGTGATTTTTTGATTTACAGACAAGGATGCTGTAAGAGGTGCGGTTTTTGTATAAGGTGATGTATGGATTTCATCAACCGAACCAGTCTGAGCCGCGATTAACTGGCTAGCAGTTTGTGATGGAACTCTTGCTTTAAGCAACTGCGTTAATTCTTCAACCCACCTTTCAGCCTCAGCTTGATATTCTACGTCTGCATCAATTCTATTAAGTAATGATTGCGCACCTAACTTCGCCAATTGAGTATCAAAATCTTTACCTGCTTGGCAGAATTTTTCATAGGACGAATCACCAAGTGCAAAAACAGCATAGGCGGTATCATTAAGAGCAGGTGCCTTTTTCGAATACAAATATTTATATAGAGCAACAGCCTCTTCAGCTGGCTCCCCTTCACCTTGCGTTGATGCAACAATGACTAATACTTTTTCTTGAGCGATTTGCTTAAATTTATATTCACCCGCATTCACTAAATTTACATTAAGCTTTTCGCTTATTAACCGTTCTCTTAATTGTTCAGCTAAACGACGTGCATTTCCTGTCTGTGAAGCAGAAAGGATGGTTATCGTTTCATTTTGTGGGACAGGTGCACTAGTCGGTACACTTGTCACCGTATTTTGATTGACCATTCCCCACAAATATCCAGACAGCCAAGCAAGCTGGTGTGATGAAAAGTCATCAACCGCTGTCTGCAAACGAGAAAGTTGCTCCGTTGATATTGGCAATGCCGATATTGGAGGCTGTTTATTTGTCATTATCCTGTAACCCCAGAGTTGCTTATCATCAATGACTACCCCGATAGTTTGTCAGGTTATAACACCCTCCAATAATGGGATAAGAAAGTATTGCCATAAGTAATAGCTAAAAAGCCTAATGAAATTCGTTTGTAGATCATACTCATAAAAACGGTTATTGATAATTCGGTAAAATAAGTAGCTTGAAGGACAAATTACAGTAGGATACGCTGCGTTTTGATTTATTAGGAGTGTATTATGACAACAAGTATCTATAAAGATTTTCATTTTGAAGCCGCTCACAAGCTACCTCATGTACCAGAAGGCCATAAATGCGGTCGCCTTCATGGCCATTCTTTCATGGTTAGATTAGAGCTAACGGGTGAGGTTGACACAAAAAGTGGTTGGATTATTGATTTTGGTGACGTCAAGCAAGCCTTTAAACCCATTTTAGATCAGCTTGATCACTATTATTTGAATGATATTGATGGCCTTGAAAATCCAACCAGTGAAGTGCTAGCAAGCTGGATTTGGCATAAAACCAAACCCCTCTTGCCACTCTTAAGCGCTGTTACCGTTAAAGAAACCTGTAATGCAGGCTGTATTTACCGCGGTAAGTAATGCTATGACTGATATGCCGTGAGCATCGCGGCACATCAAGCAATATGCAAATATTTATGTGTTTGAATTGAAAGCCGCCAATTACGCGCAATACACGTATCAATACACAGTTTAGTTGCTGAAGCTTTTTGACTAATCGGTTGTAATGCAACAATCGGAGTATTCAGTACAGTACGCCTTGCGAGTAAGCTATCCAAATCATCAATATCTCTTGCACGTGCCACTGGGTGCTTAATTTCATTCGCTCGATTGATTGAATCCGTAAGCACCTGTAATCCCCCCTTCATACCCACTTTAGGAGAAACTGTTACCCACGTTTGAGCAGAGCATTGGATCGGATAAGTTCCACTGGTTTCAATTTGGCATTGATAGCCTTGTTTTTCTAATTCGCTGGTTAAAGGAACTAAATCATAAATACATGGCTCCCCACCGGTAATGACAATATGCTTTGCTGTATAACCTTTTTCATTCATCAGGTTAATCAGTTCATTACTGTTAGCTAGCGCCCATCTGTCTGTATCAATAGTTTTTAGTGCAATATCACCAAGCGTTGCTTCTTTATCCTTTTCTTTTTCCCACGTGTGTTTGGTATCGCACCAACTACAACCCACAGGGCAACCTTGTAAACGAATAAAAATGGCAGGAACACCGGTGAACACACCTTCACCTTGTAATGTTTGAAAAATTTCATTAATTGGGTAATTCATCGCACTCTCTAACGCTGTCAGCATAATGTGTATTGTATACTCTAAATAATTAAGGTTGCAGCTAAGCCAATAAGCTGCATAGAAAATTATGTAGCTGGCATACGTGCACATCGCCACTCAAGGACCTTCAACTTAAAGTATGACAAGTATATCGTAGATATCTTTCTCTGGTTATCCTACTTTATGGTAATGTAACTAGCTTGGATTAGAAGAAGTACATCAGATAAAAAAACCGAAACAATATTCGGTAGATCACGACAGGAAAAAACATGCAAAGTAGTAAAACAAACCAACTTAGAAAGGGATTGAGTGTCCGGCACATTCGCTTTATGGCGCTTGGCTCCGCTATTGGTACGGGCCTGTTTTATGGCTCAGCCTCTGCAATACAAGCGGCTGGCCCCGCTGTTCTTATTGCCTATATGGTTGGTGGCGCAGCCGTTTTTATGGTTATGCGTGCCTTAGGTGAAATGGCAGTTCACCACCCAGTGCCTGGCTCATTCTCTCACTACGCTAGCCATTATATGGGGCCATTAGCAGGTTTCCTGACTGGCTGGAACTATGTTTTTGAAATGCTTGTTGTCTGCCTTGCCGATATTACTGCATTTGGGATGTACATGGGCTTTTGGTTCCCGCATGTAGATCAGTGGATATGGGTACTCAGCATTGTTTTATTTATTGGCGCACTTAATCTCTGCCACGTGAAAATTTTTGGCGAAATGGAGTTTTGGTTATCCATCGTCAAAGTTACCGCAATCATTGCCATGATTGTTGGTGGTGCCTTTCTTATGTTTTATGGATTCGGTAAAGAAACGGAGCATGCTGTTGGTATTCAAAACCTCTGGGAGCATGGCGGTTTTATGCCTAATGGTATAGCTGGGGTGATAGCCTCTTTAGCTATAGTGATGTTTGCCTTTGGTGGTATTGAAGTGATTGGTATCACAGCAAGTGAAGCTCAAGATCCAGAAAAAACAATTCCTAAAGCCATCAATGCCGTTCCTATTCGTATTTTATTATTTTATGGATTAACACTATTTATATTGATGTGTATCTATCCATGGAACCAAATTGGTCAAAATGGTAGCCCATTTGTCCAAATTTTTTCTAGCTTAAACATTTCCTCTGCTGCAAACATTCTAAATATCGTCGTGATAACCGCAGCCGTTTCCGCTATTAACAGTGATATTTTTGGTGCTGGACGTATGATGTATGGTATGGCTCAAGATAAACAGGCACCTAAAGTTTTCACTAAGCTCACACGCAATGGTGTGCCATGGGTCACTGTTTTAGTGATGTCAGTTGTTATGTTACTCGGTGTTTACCTCAATTACCTGTTACCTGAGCGGATCTTCGTTATTATTGCATCAATTGCTACCTTTGCAACGGTATGGGTTTGGTTAATGATCTTACTGTCTCAAGTAGCGATGCGCCGTAAAATGAGCAAAGAAGAAGTTAAAAAATTGAAATTTCCGGTGCCATTTTGGCCTATCGGCCCTGCGATCACCATTGCATTTATGGCGTTCGTTATCGCATTACTCGGTTTTTTTAAAGATACTCAGATAGCCTTAATTGTTGGCTGTGTATGGGTAGTAATACTGACAATAACTTTCTTTATTATGCGCTCGTTCCAAAAAGGTGACGCCTCTCAGAATTAAGTTGAAACATCAGTTGCTTGATTTTCAACTAATAACTTAATATCAAAAACCTACGCCCCAATTTAATCCGTTGGGGCGTTTTTTATCCACTTATTATTGGAGAGCTTGCTCAAGATCTTCAATCAAATCATTAACATCTTCCAAACCAATAGATAATCGAAGTAGTCCATCACTGATCCCATAAAATTGGCGCTCTTCAGGCGTATAGGTTGAATGCGTCATACTGGCAGGGTGCTGCGCTAAAGATTCACAATCTCCTAAACTAACAGCTCTAGAGAACAAATTAAGACGGTTTAAAAAATGCTTACCTGATTCTAGTCCCCCCTTTATTTCACAGGCAATCATTCCACCTGCAAGTTTCATCTGCTTTTTCGCAAGCTCATATTGTTTAAAACTGGGTAAACCTGGGTAAATAACAGAGGCTATTTTAGGGTGTGACTCTAAATATTGTGCAACAATTTGAGCATTCTTCACAATACGTTCTAAGCGCACGGGTAAGGTCTTCATTCCTCTCATCACTAAACTAGCATCATGTGGTGACAAACAAGCGCCAGTCATATCTTTTAGGCCTACCATTCTAATTTTCGCGGCGATTTCTTTGGTTGTAATCACAGCACCCGCGACTACATCACCATGACCACTCATATATTTTGTTAATGAATGAATGGCAATATCTGCTCCTAAAGTGAGAGGTTGCTGCACGTAAGGTGTACAGTAGGTATTATCAACTATCACGATCACATTGTTACGTTTAGCTATTTGGCTAACTGCTTGTATGTCCACTAAACGCATATCAGGGTTAGCTGGCGACTCAAAAAAAATAGCGCGGGTATTTTCAGTTATTGCATTAGCCACATTTGTTGGGTCACTCATATCAATATGACGTACTTTAAGACCAAACCGCTCAAGACCACCATGGAAAAATGAGTAAGTACATCCATAAACTGTCATATCCACTAATATTTCGTCACCAGGAACTACTAAGGACCAAAAGGTTGATGTTATTGCTCCCATTCCTGATGAAAATACAATGGCAGCTTCTCCACCTTCTAAATCTGCAATCCTTTTCTCTAATAAATCTAAAGTAGGATTATTGATCCTTGTATAAATATAACCATCTTTTTCTCCACTGAAGCAAGCAGCCCCTTCTTCTGCACTACTAAATGAGTAGGTAGATGTTTGATATACAGGAGGTACCAATGCACCTTTATTTTCTTGTTGATTATAAAAACTATGTATAATCCTTGTTTCGAAAGCATTAGTTTTATTTACGCTCATACCACTCTCCTAAAAAATTACTTTTCATTGGATAGAGGTACCCTTGAACCCATAATTTGCAATGTTCTGAGTAGGATACTTATTCCCCGTAATGTATTTGGATCCTTCAATAAGCTATAAACTGAACGAAAGTTTTGTTTTTTATCATCATATACCGATTCCATTTTAGCCATGTTATACGCAGTACTTAGCTCCCAAACTGGCGATAACGTATCTTCAAATGAATTCGCTAATTTTTCTACTGTAGCCAAATCTAAAATATCAACGAGATCAGATATCAAAGAAAGTAAATCAACAATATTATCTAAACGTTTTAATTGTAATAAAGGTGATAATTTATCAGCAAGGTGAGCCGCAGATTCAGAGTTAATTAACTCGATTAATTTAGATTGTGCATTATCATTTGACATAATTAATCTCCCTTTACACTAAACCACGAATAGCGGCCCAATAGATACCTCTATTAAAACCATTTCTTAATAGTCCTCCCACTTTCGTCGCAGGAGTAGGTATCACATCGTGTTTGTAATCATACTGTAATGGCATACCTGCATTTAATCCCATTTGCGCAACAGCTTGTACACGCCCATCATAGATAGCAGCTGGATACCCATAAGTTAATTCACCACAAATATTATCCGCTATAATTGATGCTTGATTGTGACAGCTACCTCCAGCCTTACTAATTGGTAAGTCAACTGTATCACCGATAACATAAACACCTTCTGTACCATAAACTTGCATAGTTTCATGATCAGTTGGCAACCAGCCTTCACCATTATTGTGTTCACTTAAACCTGTATTAATAACAGCTTCTACCGCAGTAATTGGTGGGGTACTAATTAAAATATCAAAAGGTTGTTCATCACCTTCTTTTGAATAAGCTATTTTTTTATCAGGATCAACCTTATTTAAAGTAAACCCACGTTGGGCTTTAATATTCTTCATATCAAAAATTTCAGGGATAGCTTCACAAACAGGTTGCTGCATGAAAAGACAATTTCGTAATAGCTGGGAGACGGTTGGGTAGGTATAAACAATTTCAATATTGTCTCTCACACGCCGCTTGCGCAAAAACTCATCCAACATCAGCGTTGTTTCCATTGGAGCAATGCCACATTGATGAGGTACATTAGGCGTTTCTGGAAATGAAACCGTGATAAAAATTCGTCCTTTTTCTATTTTAGATAATTGATCTGCTAATTTTCGTGCAGGCTCATAAGCGTAAAAATGATTACCTATCTCTTTTAATCCTTCGATTCTATCGGGTCTAGGTACACAACCTGTCGCAATAACCAAATAATCATAATTCAATATTTTACCACTATGGCCTCTTAACTCTTTATTCTTAAAGTCAAAAGAATCAATTTTATCTATGACTAAATTAATTTCTGGTCGTAATAATGACTGTTGATCGCGACTTAATTCATCCTTAAAGAATAAGTTAAATGCAACATACATAAAGGCTGGTTTATAATAATGAATGGGGTTATCTGTAACTAGTGTTATTTTTATTTTTTTAGAAAAAATATCTTTATTTAACTTCCTAGCAAGGGTGTTTGCTAGCATTGTGCCACCAGTTCCACCACCAACGATAATAATATTTTTCATTCTATAGCCACCTATATTTCAATGAGTTTCAAGTAAATAACGCTTGATTGAACAAATATAGCTTAAATTAAATAATTCGCCATGCATTTATTTGACAATTAATACTAATAAAACAAATGAAATTAATTACGAAAATTAAAATATCAAAAATTTAAAATAAACAAAATTATAATTAAGCACATTATTTATCACTTACTGAAAATAAATCAGTCTTTTTTTGATTATCTTTTACTTTAAGTATGAGTAGTGACCAACAATACCCCATCGAAATAATATATCTTCAGATACTTGTCCATATCCAATGTTATGCATAATTAAATACCGTTTATTATCTACCGTTCTATGTGTAGTCACTATCCCAATATGTGGACGCCCATTATCTAAACGCCAAGAAACGATATCTCCCGGTAAATAATCTTCTGCATTTGATGTAATCGGTTTAGTAATACCTTTACGTGAAAAGAAAACTTCTAAATTTGGTACTCGACGATGGTCAATATTTGTATCGGGCTTACTTAAACCCCACATTTTTTGGCTAGGATATTGGCTAAAATTATTCTTAATATCCTCATGTAGAAGTTGCTGTAAATCGATACCTATTTTGCGATAGCTTCGTATAACCACATCAGAGCAAACTCCATAGCCTTGAGGAACATCCCCATTTGGATAGTTAATTTGTCGATAAGAAGGGTCGTAAATAACAATTCGAGGAAGTTGTTCTGCTTGCCTAGCGAGAAGTAGATTGTTATCTGCCACAACGTAACTAGATACAAACAAGAGAATGAAAAATACACGCATTGAATTGCCCTCTAACATCTTGAGAATCAGATCAAAATGTAAGACAAAGCGGCAACCCAAAAAAGGTTAGCTAATCTTAAATATCTCTATACCAGATCAAATTGTGTAATTATCGGATTATGATCTGATGCATCAGTGTTTATCACATAACTATCTTTTATCTTGAGACCTTTATAAAAAAAGTAATCTAAAGGTCTACCAAATGCTTTAGTCCTTTGGTCATTATTATAACTCACTTCCTTTAAACCTACGCTTCTTACAAAGCGTTTCAATGCATTTACTCTTTGACGGCTCCATGCATTAAAATCACCAGCTAAAAGAACGGGACCAACGTGTTTAGCAATATGTTCACCGAGTTTACTTAATTGCCTAATGTAAACATCCACACCAAAGCTAAAATTAATGGCATGCACATTCGCTACCATAAGGTGCTTTCCATTAGGTAAAGGGTAAACAGTGATCAATGCAGATTTAACTAGCCGTAATAAAGGTTCTTTTTCTCGCAGAGGGCAACAATATATAGGGTGTGAAGTAGCTAATGTCATAACCCCAGCAGGGTGTGGTGAAAAAGGTAAAGCAGGAACCTGATCAGCGATAAGTTGGTGTGATGCTGCAAAAGAAATCAATTCAGGTGACATTTGAGCCTCTTGCAATAGGATAAGCTTTTTATCCTTAACCAGCTCATTAAGTACTGCTTTCCAGTTAGAGCGCTGTTGTTTATAAATATTCCAAGTGACAACATCTAAGGTTTCCCCCGCAGCAAACAAAGGCAAACCTACGGGTAATGAATCACCTAGCATATGCACAGGCATTGGCTGAATACGTTTAGCGGGCTGACCTGCAATATATCTTACTGAATAGGTTCTTTTCGCCACGTTTCGGATCCCTACAATTATTGGAAATTAAAAGCATTTTAGCAATTTCATAAACTATCTGCCCTGTAGTATATCAAAGCCGGCATGTTATATCTTATGAAGTTAATACAGAGTTGGCGTGATAATTAACTACTCATTCATCATTAATGAACGATAAGTAGTGTTTACTATCACCGATAGCATTTTTGATACAATAACTTGATTTTAATAAGAATTATAAATAGAGATTAGATAAATGAGTTGTAATACAAAGAGTAAAAATTACATAGTAAAAAGCCCCGTGAGTTATCTCACGGGGCTTAATAAGTGGCGGAACGGACGTCTGCCTAAAACAATTCCAACCCAGTACGAACAAATCCAAATTATACTTTATTTTCAATTACTTATTCAAACGTCACTTCCAAACACATATAATTAACTCCATTCAAAACTTAACATAAATGGCATACCAAATGGCATACCCAACTTTGAGGATCGATTCATCATGGCGGTATTAACTCATTCTAAAGCAAAACATATTCAACCAGGGGATAAACCATTGTCTCATGGTGGTATTACCGGTCTTACTCTTCATCCATCATCAACAAAGGGTAGAGGTAAGTGGGTTCTTCGTTATATGAGTCCTGTAACACAAAAACGAAGAAATGCTGGATTAGGTAGTTTTCCCGAAATATCTATTTCCGAAGTTACAAATATCGCATCAACAATGCGAGAACAAATTATTAAAGGCATTGATCCTCTTGAGCTCAAAAAATCAATCTCCGATGAACCTTCAATCCCTACTTTTGAGGTGGCTGCCCGTAAACTCCATGCAGAGTTACTACCTGGTTGGAAAAATAAAAAACACGGTAAACAATGGATCACTACACTGGAACAATATGTATTTCCTACCATAGGTTTATTAAAGTTGGATATCATAACTACAGCCAATATTGCAGATGCATTACGCCCTATCTGGCTAACTCGCTCAGAAACAGCATCCCGCATAAAACAACGTATCCACGCAGTTATGCAGTGGGGATGGGCTCATGGCTATTGCGCAGCCAACCCTACTGATGTCGTTAACCATTTATTACCGCAACAAATCAGCGCTCATGTACGTACCGAGCATCAACCTGCGATGCCTTGGAAAAGGCTACCTTTATATATTCGCACACATATATACCAACCCGAACGTTACAATGTTACCCGAGCAATACTGCTATTTATCATGTTAACAGCCTGTCGTTCTGGCGAGGCTAGAGCGATGCAATGGCAGGAAATTGATTTTAAACGAGCGGTGTGGACAATACCCGCAGAACGTATGAAATCAGGGTTGCAACACCGAGTGCCATTATCTGAGCAAACTTTAGCGCTATTGAACAATCTAAAAGGCGTACATGACACACTAGTTTTTCCATCACCTAGAAAACAAATTGTGCTCTCCGATATGGTTGTCACCTCATTTCTTAGGCGAACCAAAGCCCCCAGTGACACCAATGGTCGCGTTGCAACAGCACATGGTTTTCGTTCTACCTTTCGAGATTGGTGTTCAGAACATGGCTATTCGCGGGATTTAGCTGAACGGGCACTTGCACATACCGTTAAAAATAAAGTGGAAGCGGCGTACCACCGCACTGATTTATTAGAGCAACGAAGACCCATGATGCAAGCTTGGGCAGATTATCTTTTACCGCCATCAAAATAAATCGAGAAAGCTAGCTAATCTATTTAGCTAGCTTTCTTTCATCAAATACTAATCACGCCTTGTTTTTTTGTTTTTTACAACATTTTCCAATGCAAACCGAAGATCATCATGACATGTTGCCCAACGTAAAACTGCATCATTCAAAGATTCTTGTTTTAGTAACGTTTTATGCCCTTCTTTTCTTTTAGTCTCAATAAATTGCCACAACTCATTTTCTATTGCTTCCACGGCTTTTTTCTTACTTTTCCATTCCTTACCATCTGATTTGGCGAGATGAAGTAACCTTATCGCTTCATTTCGAAAAAGCGCCGCTAATTCAGCAACGACATTACCGCCTTTTTTTGATGAAGATATCCTCTTCAAACGGTATTCTCGTTCTATCTTCAAAAGCTCTCGATAATGTTCAACTGAATACAGTTGAGTTAAATAGCTAATCGAAACCAAAAAAGCTTCAACAGATACCTTTTTATCAAAAGACCAGCAAAATTCTGCCCAGGATTTATTAATCGCAGCCCATAAAAATAATGTCTTAACATAATCATTTAATCCACCCCCACCAGCCGTAATCAGCATAACGGTTCCTTTCAGTCTTATCAGCTCAACCACATCCTTAGCAACGCCTTTTGCCGTACCAAAAAAATACCCTTTAAAATCCTTAAAAAATTTTTGAACCTTTTCACTATCCTCAGAAAGGATATCTGCAATTTCTTTTTTTACTGATGAAGATAACCACTTACATTCAATAGCAACCTTCAGCGCATCTTTCCTTTTTTGATTATACGTATCAATCAAAAAATCATAAATATCTTTTAATTCATTCATTTAACCAAATACCCTCACAAAAAGTAGGCTTGTAAAAAAAAAAAGATTGGCCCTTACATGTTTATGCTCAGCACATTTCATTATGCTATTTCTTATCCCATACACACCTATAGAGACTTAACGACAATGAATACATCTCATATTAAAATATTGCGTTTACCCGCTGTACTACAACGTATTGGTATAGCACGTTCAACATTGTACGACTGGATGAATCCCAAATCGCCACGCTATGACCCAACCTTTCCAAAGCAAAAGCGCTTGGGACGCCAATCCGTTGGCTGGGTTGAATCAGAAATAAATGATTGGCTACTTAACAGACAATCAGTTTAATTTAATTCACTATAGCAAATAAGGAGAATAGATTAAAAATCTTCATGTTATTTTCTGTGATTACACAAAAAAATAAAAAACTAAACAGTTAATTTATTGAATTTTGATGATTCAACTATGACTGTCTTCATTTATATATATATAACCCAGAGAAAAGGATAATTATCATGTCCCAACGGATTTCTATTACCATAAAAAATGAATCAAGCCTAAAAGCTATTGATGAATACTGCCATAAAAATAATTTAACACGCTCCGCTGTAATAGCGAACATATTAGCGAGTGCTTGCCCGCTGTTGAATGAAATAAATCAACATACACAGATAGTTAATGAATTGGAAAACCAGCTATTTAATCCTAAAAAAAACTCACAAAAATTATGGGGAGACACCCCCGTATTTTCACTACCTGAATACTTATTGGATATTTGGCAAACCCACATAATAGAAAAAGGGATCATTATTGATAAACATGCTTACCCTCATACTTATAAAAGCCCCAAAATAGGTTTAAAGGAAAAGAAAACCATTCAAGAAACATTGAATAGCTATATAGATTCACCATATATTAAAAAGGCCATTTTTATTTATACAGACAGGCACGTTCACTATAAATTACATAAAGCAGGTGGGTTTTCAAATACAATATTAATTAGAAACACTGAATACAAAAATTACCTATTCGATTTTAACGCAATTATTCACATCCCGATAAAGGATATTGTTTTCCATGGAATAGAGGCAGCATTCAAAAAAAACCAAATAATATTAAAAGAAAGTTATGTCGCTTTTATTCCTATTTATCACTCAAACAATCAGTGTGTTTTAATTGGTGTGATAGATAAAACGCGAGTAAATAGAAAAATAGAGAGCAGTCCAGATACGATTATCATAAATCCAATCTAACCGTTCATTAATTCGTTTTATGACCCTTAAGGTGACAAAATGAGCCATTATGCATATTTTAGAATCGTTCAAAATAGCAATTTTAGTCTACAAGAGGTTGAGCAATGCCTAAACGATATCGCTGGCACCCATCCAATAAAAAGAGAACATATTATTTTAGAACATCAATCAATAACGGATGTCAATGAGCTACCAAGTCAATTGATGTATTATATTGATAGGGTATTTACACCTGATGATACCTTAATTACAAGAACACTCCATGATTTGGGGAATAACACACAACAAATCGCTTATGTTATACAACGCTGCCAATCTCTGGGGATGAAATTACTCTTCCTCAACGACTTAGGCCAAAATGTATTTTCGCTAAATGTCCCTTTAGCCGAAATACTCAATCAATTAAAAAACATTGAGGATAATTATGAAAAAATGAAACTCGATAGACGACATGTGATTGCATTACAACAAGGAAAAATATTAGGACGCCCCGAAGGAAGTGTTTATAAACAAGCTATTTATGAAATGAGGAGCAAAGGATATAAACAACGAGAAGTCGCTAATCATTTTAATATTAGCCTTTCTACCGTGAAACGATATTGGAAAAAAAGACTATTCGAATAGCACTAACTACAGAGTGATTATTTATTAACCAATTCAGTATTGGTGGGGTATTATCAATATTATTGATGTTGGAAAGGTAATATATATTACCAATAACATAACCTGAATAACTAACTAATATAACTTACACCGTAGATATCAATATAATCCAATACTGACTGTAACCTAATATCAATAATATCAGCTTAGCCAGAGGTCAACATCTAAATAAATACGTCATTATTAATCTATAGATTAATAAATCTATGCCTGTTAAACAGGAATAACACAATACTCAATAAACCATAAGGGATCAGATAACCACATTATCTGTCCTTTATCACTACCAACATTCATACGAAAGGGTCATTCCAAATGACTCTAAGGGATCATTATGTCTAAAAAAGAATACAACCCAGGTTACCAAGGTGCGATTGCTGAAACTTTAGATTGTGCCTTACAAGCATACCCTCGTATTACTGTGATACGAGTAGATCTCCATTTCCCTATGATGGATGAATATGGGGATATGCCAAACTGCTTCCCTAACACAGAAGGCTCTCCTATCACCCGTTTTATGAACTCCTTAAATGCAAAGCTTAAACACGATCAACACCGTAAAATAGGTCAAGGGATACGCGTTTACCCTAACCGTTTACGTTACATCTGGGTAAAAGAGCTCGTAGATGGATACCTCCCTCACTACCACTGTGCATTAATCTTCAATAAAGACGCCTACTATCATCTAGGAGACTATGACTTAAATATACCTAGTTTACGGACGATGATTACCACAGCGTGGTACAGTGCGTTACAGCTCGAATTAGACCCTATTATTGATACTGGTCCATTAGTTCACTACCCTGAGAACTGTCGGTACTGTTTAAATCGAGAAGCCTTATCCTTTAGCGATGACTATAATACCGTAATAGAACGATTAAATTACCTAGCTAAAGAATATTCTAAACACTACAGTTCGAATTACCGTACGATAGGCTATAGTCAGTACTAGAAGCGACTTAGGCAGGTAGCGCCCACTACCTGCCTTTTGAAACAGCTTGCCCCTTTAAGCTCCCTTTGACAACTTTAGGGCCTAAGGGGCTTTTAGCAAAGATTTCATCACTCCCTAACATACTGTTAAAACCTACTATTTCAGCAGCTTATTATGAGAAAGGCTATAAACCATACGACCTAGTTGATTCCATCACTAAACAGGATACATACATCAGGGTTCACAGTGGTATACAGGGTGTAATAGGATAAATCCATGACTTTATGCTCAGAGCAATACTGGCGTATAAGACTAATTTCTACATGAAAAACTGGATCACTTTCAGTGTGTATGTGATTTTCACCAGCTGCTTTGCTTTAATCAAACAGAATACTTTAATAATGGAATATATCCAAAGCTTGGAGCTGGGCCTCGATAAGTCCCAGCATTGATTTCCATGCATAATCAACATTAATTATCCTATTTTCTTTATTTAGAACCTATCTCAATAGGGAGTTGACAAATAAATAACTTTAGAGAACTGATGTTTGCTGATGCAGTATCTATCGTCTTTAAACGTTAATACCAGCTGCTTAAAATACTGTTTGTATCACCTATCGAGATAGGCTCTTAATCATAAAGCCTCACAACTATTTTATATTTACAACCATTCAATAATGTTGATAATTTGATTTATGTGACATAGTAGCCTATAAATTTCGTTTTAATCTAATAATTTTCACTATTACATTAATATTTACCCTTCAACAAACCATATAAAAAAACAAAGGATTACGTACATGAAGCAACGTTGTTTATTCACGGAAGGAAGCATCAGCCTGCCTGAGGGCTACAAAGAACAAACTGTCAACATCTTGATTTCCCCCACTGGCAATGCGGTTAACATTTCTCGGGATGACAAACCCGCTGATGAAACCTTTGATGACTATGTTGCTCACCAAAAGCAGCTGTTACAACGTTCCTTGAAAGATTGGCAACTCCTTGAAGAAAAGCCTTCGGTGCTCGGTGAGAATGGTATTCACGGCCACCTTATTAGTTCACGCTACCGCCCGAACAAAAAGCAGCAAGTCTATCAAATTCAGGCCGTTTACCCTTTCAGTGATACCCAAACCCTGATTTTTACAATGTCATCGCCGAACGCCTTTAATGATGAGCAATGGGCATGGATGAATACCCTCCTACTTAGCTTTCAACCAAGAGGGTAATCGCCATGCCAGAAGCCGCCAGAGTCGGGGATATTATCGGTCACTCCAAATCAATGTGGGGAATGCTTGTCGGTACGGTATTAGGTGCAGCCATCGCCATCGGAGGTGCCGTTGTTTCCGGTGTCTTAATGGGCGTTGGTATTGCTGCAAGCTGTATTGGGGTCGGTGTGCTTGCCATTGGTGCTTCACTGGCGGTCGGCTATGGTACAGGGCTGCTGGCAGAATGGGTGCGGGATAAGTGCGTTGAAACGGGGTCTAAATCGTTAAGTCCCAGTGGGGAAATCAAAACCGGCTCACGCAATGTTCGCATTAATGGTAAACCCGCTGCTATCTCCACGCAGAGTCAGGTCAACTGTGACAAAGAAAATAGCCTCCGTCAAATGGCAGAAGGCTCTGGCTCGGTGTATATCAATGGGTTTCCCGCTTCTCGGGTCGGTGATAAGACCACCTGTGATGCGACGGTGATGGAAGGCTCCCCCAATGTCAGAATTGGTGGCGGTACACAAGCAACCGAAGATATTGAACCTGAAATCCCCTCTTGGCTCACCACTGCCTCTGACCTCACGATGTTATTCGCCGGCTTTTTAAGCTTTGGTGCTGGGGCAGCAAAAGGCCCCGGTGCAGTGGCGAAGCTGTGGGAGAAATTACCGAGCAGTGCCAAAATCGGTCGCTTTTTCTGCCGATTTGGTAAAGCGTTTACAGGTCTATCCTTGGGTATTGGCACCTTCGGTATACTCACTCGTCCTGTCGAAATCATTGGTGGGCAAAAAGTATTAAACGGTGAAGAGGAGCTGGATTTTACCTATGAATCTGAATTACCACTTTACTGGCAACGCAATTATTTAAGCAGTTATTGCTATGACGGTGTACTCGGCCGTGGTTGGAGCTTCTTTTGGGAAAGCCGATTAATAAAAACCGAAGATGGCTTTGTTTGGCAAAACCTGTCGGGGGATATCCTCCCATTTCCAGACATCCCAC
>NZ_JAWUEH010000023.1:0-38480 GCF_033550225.1 Providencia sp. 2023EL-00965
CCAATCGAAGACGTATTCTCAATCTCAGGTCGTGGTACAGTAGTAACAGGCCGTGTTGAGCGTGGTATCATCAAAGTTGGTGAAGAAGTTGAAATCGTTGGTATCCAAGCAACGGCTAAAACAACTTGTACTGGCGTTGAAATGTTCCGTAAACTGCTGGACGAAGGTCGTGCGGGTGAGAACGTAGGTGTTCTGCTGCGTGGTACTAAGCGTGAAGAAATTCAACGTGGTCAAGTACTGGCAAAACCAGGTTCAATCAAGCCACACACTCAGTTCGAGTCAGAAGTTTATATCCTGAGCAAAGATGAAGGTGGTCGTCATACTCCATTCTTCAAAGGTTACCGTCCACAGTTCTACTTCCGTACAACTGACGTAACCGGTACTATCGAACTGCCAGAAGGCGTAGAGATGGTAATGCCAGGTGATAACATCAACATGATCGTTACCCTGATCCACCCAATCGCGATGGATGACGGTTTGCGTTTCGCAATCCGTGAAGGTGGCCGTACAGTAGGTGCGGGTGTTGTTGCAAAAATCATTGCATAATCACAACCCACTTTAGTGAAAAGGGCATCTATAGGATGCCCTTTTTATACTTGAAATAATTCAAGACGCATTTAATTGATGGTGCAGTTAGTACTATCAATAACGTGGTGTCTGGGATTTTATCGAGTATAACGTTGTAAAATTAAGAACCTATCTCATCAATAGTTGTTGAAATTATTGGTGAGATAGGCTCTGAAACAACGAAATATCAACTGTATCAGCAGCTTTGTGCAGTTATATGAGATTTATTAAGGTTTTGCTCAGAAGATATGGTATATTTTACCGTTGCCAGATTTAGAAATTCGTTTTCATAAATAAAATGGCAAAAAATTTGCTGGGCATGCTAGAAATGGCCTGTGAAATAGATAGTGCGAACGTATCGGCCTGTCTTTTAACTTTGCAGGTGTTGTCAATGATACCCCTTTCTGACGTAGCAAGCTTGGCTGGTAGTATATACCCCAAATAATTCGAGTTGCAGGTAGGCGACAAGCGAAGATAGGCGGGGAGCATAGATAAACTATGTGACCCGGTTAGCTGAGCGTAGTCAACACCGCTGCAACTTGAAGAATTGAGGGTATATAAGGGATATGTTGGCATATTCTATTGGTTCGGTCAGCTGGTCTTACATTTGTAAGCTAGCGGGCTTTATACATACTTCATGGTAACAGGTTGAATTATGAGTGCGAATAGCGAAGCTCAAGGAAGTGGACGCGGTGTAGACGTCTTTAAGTGGGTCGTGGTTGCGGTCCTGCTAATGATTGCTATAGTTGGCAACTATTACTTCCGTCAATATAATCTCGCGCTGCGTGCTTTTGCTGTTGTGGTTGTTGTCGCCATTGCAGGTGCTGTCGCTTTGTGGACCACAAAGGGCAAACAAACATTAGCGTTTGCGCGTGAAGCTCGCATTGAAATGCGAAAAGTGATTTGGCCAACTCGCCAAGAAGCATTACAAACGACTTTGATTGTTGCTGTAGTAACGGCTGTTATGTCGTTAATACTGTGGGGATTAGATGGTATCCTAGTACGTTTAGTTTCGTTTATTACAAGCCTGAGGTTATTCTAAATGTCAGATTCACCTAAAAAGCGCTGGTATGTGATTCAGGCTTTCTCTGGTTTTGAAGGCCGTGTAGCGCAGTCCCTGCGCGAACATATCAAATTACATGGTATGGAAGACTCTTTCGGCGAAGTTATGGTACCAACGGAAGAAGTTGTTGAGATCCGTAGTGGTCAGCGCCGTAAGAGTGAACGTAAGTTTTTTCCAGGCTATGTATTAGTTCAAATGGTTATGAATGATGAGTCATGGCACTTAGTACGTAGCGTACCTCGTGTTATGGGCTTTATCGGTGGAACTTCGGATCGCCCTGCACCAATTAGTGATAAAGAAGTTGATGCGATTATGAATCGCCTGCAACAAGTTGGTGATAAACCACGTCCGAAAACCTTGTTTGAGCCGGGTGAAATGGTTCGTGTTAGCGATGGTCCATTTGCTGACTTTAACGGTGTTGTGGAAGAAGTGGATTATGAAAAGAGCCGCTTGAAGGTCTCTGTATCTATTTTCGGTCGTGCGACGCCTGTCGAGTTGGATTTCAGCCAAGTCGAAAAAGCATAGTCTTAGCGACAAAACTGGCTTGCAAAAGGTGTGAAATTTATCTATAATTTCGCGCCTTTTGTTTTTTACGTTACGCAAAATTAGCCGTAAAAGTTAATTTGCGGGGCGTGTTAATTAACGGGGAGCCTATTATTTAGGCGCTATTACCCATCTAGAGGAAATATTCATGGCTAAGAAAGTACAAGCCTACGTCAAGCTGCAAGTTGCAGCTGGTATGGCTAACCCAAGCCCACCGGTTGGTCCAGCACTGGGTCAACAAGGTGTGAACATCATGGAATTCTGTAAAGCGTTCAACGCAAAAACAGACAGCCTAGAAAAAGGCCTGCCAATTCCTGTTGTTATCACAGTTTATGCAGACCGTTCTTTCACTTTCGTTACTAAGACTCCTCCTGCGGCAGTTCTGCTGAAAAAAGCAGCTGGCGTTAAGTCTGGTTCTGGTAAGCCGAACAAAGACAAAGTAGGTAAAGTGACCTCTGCTCAGATTCGCGAAATCGCTGAAACTAAAGCTGCGG
Source organism: Providencia sp. 2023EL-00965 (assembly GCF_033550225.1). NCBI lineage: Bacteria > Pseudomonadati > Pseudomonadota > Gammaproteobacteria > Enterobacterales > Morganellaceae > Providencia > Providencia sp. 2023EL-00965. The sequence goes on from NZ_JAWUEH010000023.1 coordinate 2,668, forward strand.
ACATGACTGGTGCTGATGTTGACGCTATGATGCGTTCAATCGAAGGTACTGCTCGTTCCATGGGCCTGGTTGTGGAGGATTAATCAATGGCTAAACTGAATAAGCGCATGCGCAATATCCGTGAAAAAGTTGATGCAACTAAACAGTATGACATCAATGAAGCCGTTGCTCTGCTGAAAGAATTAGCGACTGCTAAGTTCGTAGAAAGCGTTGACGTTGCTGTTAACCTCGGCATCGACGCTCGTAAATCTGACCAGAACGTACGTGGTGCTACTGTACTGCCACACGGTACTGGCCGTTCAGTTCGCGTTGCTGTCTTTACTCAAGGCGCAAACGCAGAAGCTGCTAAAGCAGCTGGCGCTGAGCTGGTTGGTATGGAAGATCTGGCTGATAAAATCAAAGCTGGCGAAATGGATTTTGACGTTGTTATTGCTTCTCCAGATGCAATGCGCGTTGTTGGCCAATTAGGTCAAATCTTAGGCCCACGTGGTCTGATGCCAAACCCGAAAGTTGGTACTGTAACGCCTAACGTTGCTGAAGCAGTTCAAAATGCTAAAGCAGGTCAGGTTCGTTACCGTAACGACAAAAACGGTATTATCCACACTACTATCGGTAAAGTTGACTTTGATGCTGACAAACTGAAAGAAAACCTAGAAGCACTGCTAGTTGCGCTGAAAAAAGCAAAACCAGCTTCTGCTAAAGGTGTTTTCATTAAGAAAGTTAGCCTGTCTACTACGATGGGTGCTGGTGTTGCTATTGACCAATCAGGTCTGTCAGCAGCAGTTTAATACCTTAGCTGATAGCTAATTTGGTAATTAAACTTTACCTTTGCGTCAGATTTGTATAAAATCTGACGCCTTGAGTTTGTTAGTGCTATTTAAAGTGTTAGCAAACCACGAATTTCGGTATGGAGTCTGGCCTTTCCAGACCCCGTCCAAGACCGCAGGTGTGGTTCTTAGTTATTAATAACTACTTAATTTACCTGCGTAGACGGTGACAGAGATACCCAGAATTTTATTTTGGCTTCTGCTCACCGTGTTTTAGCGCCCTACACATGTCGTGTTTGGGTGATGTGAGTCCCGGGGTTTCCCGGTTAATCCAGGAGCAAGAAGCTAATGGCACTAAATCTTCAAGACAAACAAGCGATTGTTGCTGAAGTCAGCGAAGTAGCCAAAGGCGCGCTTTCTGCAGTTGTTGCTGATTCACGCGGCGTAACTGTAGCAAAAATGACTGAACTGCGTAAAGCAGGTCGCGAAGCTGGCGTTTATATCCGTGTTGTTCGTAACACACTGATCCGCCGTGCTGTTGAAGGAACTTCTTATGATGTTCTGAAAGACGCGTTTGTTGGTCCAACCTTAATTGCTTTCTCTAACGAACACCCGGGCGCTGCTGCTCGTCTGTTCAAAGAGTTCGCGAAAGCGAATCCAGCATTTGAGATTAAAGCTGCGGCCTTTGAAGGTGAGTTAATCCAAGCGAAAGATATCGATCGTCTGGCAACACTCCCAACTTACGAAGAAGCAATCGCACGCCTGATGTCAACCATGAAAGAAGCCGCTGCAGGCAAACTGGTTCGTACTCTGGCTGCTCTGCGCGATCAGAAAGAAGCTGCATAAGCCCTTTCCTTCGTTGCTTTTTAACGTATAAACTATTTCTGAATTTTAGGAACACTTGTTATGTCTATCACTAAAGACCAAATCCTTGACGCAGTTGCTGAAATGTCTGTAATGGACGTTGTTGAACTGATCACTATGATGGAAGAAAAATTCGGCGTTTCTGCTGCTGCTGCTGCTGTAGCTGTAGCTGCGGGCCCAGCTGAAGCTGCTGAAGAAAAAACTGAGTTCGACGTTGTTCTGTCTGCTGTTGGCGGTAACAAAGTTGCAGTTATCAAAGCAGTTCGTGGTGCAACCGGTCTTGGCCTGAAAGAAGCTAAAGATATGGTAGAATCTGCGCCAGCAGTTATCAAAGAAGCTGCTAGCAAAGACGAAGCTGAAACTCTGAAAAAATCTCTTGAAGAAGCTGGTGCTTCTGTTGAGCTTAAATAAGTTCAGTTTTCAGTTTGCAGCCTAACTTAAAGGCTGATGGCTGGTGATTTTTTAATCACCAGCCTTTTTGCGCTGTAAAGCGTGATTGGGTGTTAACAGCTTTTTCACGCAATTTTGATGTTAACAAACCCTCCAATACTTCTTTCTATTGACGACTTAATATACTGTGTTCTCAGCTACGACCCGCTCGGGTAGCTCGGTAGTCAGAGTGGCACAATGAAATGATTTAAGAGTAATAGCAATGAGTATTACGGAAAGTGTTCATTTTCCATTTCAAAAAATAGCGTTAGCGATGCTGTCCTTATGGACGGACAGAGTGGGTCACTGATCAGCGAGCTGAGGAACCCTATGGTTTACTCCTATACCGAGAAAAAACGTATTCGTAAGGATTTTGGTAAACGTCCACAAGTGTTGGATGTACCTTATCTCCTTTCTATCCAACTTGACTCGTTCCAGAAGTTTATCGAGCAAGATCCTGATGGTCAGAACGGGCTGGAAGCAGCATTCCGTTCTGTGTTTCCTATTCAGAGCTACAGCGGCAATGCTGAGCTGCAATATGTCAGCTACCGCCTAGGTGAGCCTGTTTTTGACGTTAAAGAATGTCAAATCCGTGGTGTCACGTACTCTGCGCCATTGCGTGTTAAGTTGCGCCTCATTGTTTATGAGCGTGAAGCACCTGAAGGCACCGTAAAAGACATCAAAGAACAAGAAGTCTACATGGGTGAAATTCCACTCATGACCGAAAACGGTACTTTCGTTATTAACGGTACTGAGCGTGTTATCGTTTCTCAGTTACACCGTAGCCCAGGTGTGTTCTTCGACAGCGACAAAGGTAAAACACACTCATCAGGTAAAGTCCTGTATAACGCGCGTATTATCCCTTACCGTGGTTCATGGCTTGATTTCGAATTCGATCCGAAAGATAACCTGTTTGTACGTATTGACCGTCGCCGTAAATTACCAGCGACCATTATTCTGCGTGCAATGGATTACAGCACTGAAGACATCTTAAACCTGTTCTTCGAAAAAACTGTTTTCCAAATCCGTGACAACAAACTGATGATGACGCTAGTTCCTGAGCGTCTACGTGGTGAAACGGCTTCGTTTGATATCGAAGCAAACGGCAAAGTCTATGTAGAAAAAGGCCGTCGTATCACTGCTCGTCACATCCGTTTACTGGAGAAAGAAGAAGTCAACAGCATTGAAGTGCCTGTTGAATACATCGCCGGTAAAGTGGTCGCAAGAGATTACATTGATGAAAGCACTGGTGAGCTGATTTGTGCAGCAAACATGGAACTTTCATTAGATATGTTGGCACGCCTGAGCCAGTCTGGTCATAAAACAATTGAAACATTGTTTACTAACGACCTAGACCACGGTGCTTATATCTCTGAAACCGTTCGTGTCGACCCAACGAATGACCGCCTGAGTGCATTGGTAGAAATCTACCGCATGATGCGCCCTGGTGAGCCACCAACTCGTGAAGCGGCTGAAAACTTGTTCGATAACCTGTTCTTCTCTGAAGACCGTTACGACTTGTCTGCGGTAGGTCGAATGAAGTTCAACCGTTCACTGGGCCGTGATGAAATCGAAGGTTCAGGTATCCTGAGTGAAGAAGACATCATTGATGTGATGCGTAAGCTCATTGATATCCGTAACGGTAAAGGCGAAGTCGATGATATTGACCACTTAGGTAACCGTCGTATTCGTTCTGTTGGTGAAATGGCAGAGAACCAGTTCCGTGTAGGTCTGGTCCGTGTTGAGCGTGCAGTGAAAGAGCGTCTTTCTCTGGGCGATCTTGATGCACTGATGCCACAAGATATGATCAACGCGAAGCCAATTTCTGCGGCAGTGAAAGAGTTCTTTGGTTCCAGCCAGTTGTCTCAATTTATGGACCAGAACAACCCACTGTCTGAAATCACGCATAAACGCCGTATCTCTGCGTTAGGCCCAGGTGGTCTGACTCGTGAGCGCGCGGGCTTTGAAGTACGTGACGTTCACCCAACTCACTACGGTCGTGTATGTCCAATCGAAACGCCTGAAGGTCCGAACATCGGTCTGATCAACTCATTGTCTGTTTATGCACAGACCAACGAGTATGGTTTCCTTGAAACCCCTTACCGTTTAGTTCGTGATGGTATCGTTACTGACGAAATTCACTATCTGTCTGCAATTGAAGAAGGTAACTTCATCATTGCACAGGCAAACACCGTATTAGATGAAGATGGTGGTTTCGTTGAAGAACTGATTACTTGTCGTAACCATGGTGAATCAAGCTTATTCAGCCGCGATCAGGTTGAATATATGGACGTTTCGACTCAACAGGTGGTTTCTGTTGGTGCGTCACTGATCCCATTCCTTGAACACGATGATGCTAACCGTGCATTGATGGGTGCGAACATGCAACGTCAAGCGGTTCCTACTTTACGTGCTGACAAACCATTAGTCGGTACAGGTATGGAACGTGCAGTAGCGGTTGACTCCGGTGTAACTGCGGTTGCAAGACGTGGTGGTTCAGTTCAGTACGTTGATGCGTCACGTATCGTTATCAAAGTTAACGAAGACGAGATGTATCCAGGCGAAGCTGGAATCGACATTTATAACCTGACTAAATATACCCGTTCTAACCAGAACACCTGTATTAATCAGATGCCTTGTGTATCGTTAGGTGAACCAATCGAACGTGGTGACGTGTTAGCTGATGGTCCTTCAACTGACCTTGGTGAATTGGCACTTGGACAAAACATGCGCGTGGCATTTATGCCATGGAATGGTTATAACTTCGAAGACTCCATCCTTGTTTCTGAGCGTGTTGTTCAAGAAGACCGTTTCACAACGATCCATATTCAGGAACTCTCTTGCGTGTCTCGTGACACCAAATTAGGGCCTGAAGAAATTACTGCTGACATTCCAAACGTCGGTGAAGCTGCACTCTCTAAACTCGATGAGTCTGGTATTGTGTATATCGGTGCTGAAGTTAAAGGCGGCGATATCCTAGTTGGTAAAGTGACACCTAAAGGTGAAACTCAACTGACTCCAGAAGAGAAACTGCTGCGCGCAATCTTCGGTGAAAAAGCGTCTGACGTTAAAGACTCTTCTTTACGTGTTCCTAACGGTGTTTCCGGTACAGTTATTGATGTACAGGTATTTACTCGTGATGGCGTAGAGAAAGACAAACGTGCGCTTGAAATCGAAGAAACTCAGTTACGTGAAGCGAAAAAAGACTTAACTGAAGAGCTACGTATCTTCGAAGCAGGTCTGTTTGCACGTATTCGTTCTGTACTGGTTAACGGCGGAATTGAAGCTGAAAAACTGGATAAACTGCCTCGCGATCGTTGGTTAGAGCTGTCTCTGGCTGATGAAGAGAAACAGAACCAGTTAGAGCAATTAGCTGAACAGTACGACGAACTGAAATCTGAGTTCGAGAAAAAACTCGATGCGAAACGTCGTAAGATCACTCAAGGTGATGATCTGGCTCCAGGCGTACTGAAAATTGTTAAGGTTTATCTGGCTGTTAAACGTCAGATCCAACCGGGTGATAAAATGGCGGGTCGCCATGGTAACAAAGGTGTTATCTCAAAAATCAACCCAGTTGAAGACATGCCTTACGATGAAAACGGTAACCCTGTAGACATCGTTCTGAACCCGCTGGGCGTACCATCACGTATGAACATCGGTCAGATTCTGGAAACCCACTTGGGTATGGCAGCGAAAGGTATTGGTGACAAAATCAATGCTATGCTTAAACAGCAGCAAGAAGTTGCTAAACTGCGTGAGTTTATCCAGAAAGCCTACGATCTTGGTGATGACCCACGTCAGAAAGTCGATTTAAATACTTTCTCTGACGATGAAGTTATGCGTCTGGCTGAGAACCTGAAAAAAGGTATGCCAATCGCAACACCAGTGTTCGATGGTGCGAAAGAGTTTGAAATTAAAGAACTGTTGAAACTGGGTGGTCTGCCAACTTCAGGTCAGATTACATTGTTCGATGGTCGTACTGGTGAGAAGTTTGAGCGTCAAGTAACTGTTGGTTACATGTACATGCTGAAACTGAACCACTTGGTTGACGATAAGATGCACGCCCGTTCTACAGGTTCTTATAGCTTGGTTACTCAGCAGCCGCTGGGTGGTAAAGCGCAGTTCGGTGGACAGCGTTTCGGGGAGATGGAAGTGTGGGCACTGGAAGCATACGGTGCAGCCTATACGCTCCAAGAAATGTTGACTGTTAAGTCGGATGACGTTAACGGCCGTACGAAGATGTATAAAAACATCGTCGATGGTAGCCATCAGATGGAACCAGGTATGCCGGAATCCTTCAACGTATTGTTGAAAGAGATCCGTTCACTGGGTATCAACATCGAACTGGAAGACGAGTAATTCGTTTGTACCGGAAGGCGAATTTCGCCTTCCGGCCAGTAATAAGTACTGGGATTAGGGGAGAGCGGCAGGGGCCACTCACCTGACAGGTCTAACTCCGACAGGAGCCATTTTGTGAAAGACTTAATTAAGTTTCTGAAAGCGCAAACCAAGACCGAAGAGTTTGATGCGATCAAAATTGCTCTGGCATCACCTGATATGATCCGTTCATGGTCATTCGGTGAAGTGAAAAAGCCAGAAACCATTAACTACCGTACGTTCAAACCTGAGCGTGACGGCCTTTTCTGTGCGCGTATTTTCGGGCCAGTAAAAGACTACGAATGTCTGTGCGGTAAGTACAAACGTTTAAAACACCGTGGTGTGATTTGTGAGAAGTGTGGCGTTGAAGTCACTCAGACTAAAGTTCGTCGTGAGCGCATGGGTCATATCGAACTTGCTTCTCCGACTGCACATATCTGGTTCTTAAAATCACTGCCATCCCGTATCGGTTTGCTGTTAGATATGCCTTTGCGCGATATCGAACGTGTTCTGTACTTTGAATCATATGTGGTTGTTGAAGGCGGTATGACTAGCCTTGAACGCGCACAGATTCTGACAGAAGAGCAATACTTAGATGCGTTGGAAGAGTTCGGTGATGAATTTGACGCGAAAATGGGTGCGGAAGCAATCCAAGGTCTGCTGAAAAACCTCGATCTTGAAAACGAGTGTGAAACACTGCGTGAAGAGTTAAATGAAACTAACTCTGAAACGAAGCGTAAGAAGCTGACTAAGCGTATTAAATTGCTAGAAGCGTTTATTCAGTCTGGTAACAAACCAGAGTGGATGATCTTAAACGTTCTGCCAGTTTTACCACCTGATCTACGTCCATTAGTTCCACTGGATGGTGGTCGTTTCGCGACATCAGATCTGAACGATCTGTATCGCCGCGTAATTAACCGTAATAACCGTCTGAAGCGTCTTCTGGATCTGGCTGCGCCAGACATCATCGTACGTAACGAAAAACGTATGTTGCAAGAAGCGGTTGATGCACTGTTAGATAATGGTCGTCGTGGTCGTGCGATTACAGGTTCTAACAAACGCCCTCTGAAATCTTTGGCTGATATGATCAAAGGTAAACAAGGTCGTTTCCGTCAGAACTTGCTTGGTAAGCGTGTTGACTACTCTGGTCGTTCGGTTATCACAGTAGGTCCATACCTGCGTCTGCACCAATGTGGTCTGCCTAAGAAAATGGCTCTTGAACTGTTCAAACCATTTATCTATGGCAAGCTAGAACTACGTGGTCTGGCAACAACCATCAAAGCAGCGAAAAAAATGGTTGAGCGCGAAGAAGCGGTTGTTTGGGATATCTTGGATGAAGTTATCCGTGAGCACCCAGTTATGCTGAACCGTGCACCAACACTTCACCGTCTGGGTATCCAAGCGTTCGAGCCAATTTTGATCGAAGGTAAAGCTATCCAATTGCACCCATTGGTTTGTGCGGCATATAACGCCGACTTCGATGGTGACCAAATGGCGGTACACGTTCCTCTAACTCTGGAAGCTCAGTTAGAAGCACGTGCGTTGATGATGTCAACCAACAACATTCTGTCACCAGCAAGTGGTGAGCCTATCATCGTTCCTTCACAGGACGTTGTTTTGGGTCTTTACTACATGACTCGTGACTGTGTAAACGCGAAAGGCGAAGGCATGGTTTTGGCCGGCCCTAAAGAAGCTGAGCGTGTTTACCGTTCAGGTCATGCATCACTGCATGCCCGTGTTAAAGTCCGTATCACTGAAGAAGTGAAAGACGGTGAAGGTAACATTACGATTAACACTAGTTTAGTTGATACTACTGTTGGTCGTGCAATTTTATGGATGATCGTACCGAAAGGCCTACCTTATTCGCTGGTTAACCAAGCGTTAGGTAAGAAAGCGATCTCTAAAATGCTGAACACTTGTTACCGTGTACTGGGTCTGAAACCGACTGTTATTTTTGCTGACCAAATCATGTATACCGGTTTTGCCTACGCGGCACGTTCTGGTGCATCGGTTGGTATCGACGATATGGTTATTCCTGAGAAAAAAGCAGGGATCATCGCAGAAGCCGAAGCAGAAGTTGCAGAAATTCAGGAGCAGTTCCAGTCTGGTCTGGTAACAGCTGGTGAACGTTATAACAAAGTTATCGATATCTGGGCAGCGGCAAACGAACGTGTTGCTAAAGCGATGATGGAAAACCTGTCTACTGAAACGGTGATTAACCGTGACGGTGAAGAAGAGCAACAGGTTTCTTTCAACAGTATCTTTATGATGGCCGACTCCGGTGCTCGTGGTTCTGCTGCGCAGATCCGTCAGCTAGCGGGTATGCGTGGTCTGATGGCTAAGCCAGATGGCTCAATCATCGAAACACCAATCACGGCAAACTTCCGTGAAGGTCTGAACGTTCTTCAGTACTTTATTTCTACGCATGGTGCTCGTAAAGGTCTTGCGGATACCGCATTGAAAACAGCGAACTCCGGTTATTTGACTCGTCGTTTAGTTGACGTTGCACAAGACTTAGTAGTGACTGAAGATGACTGTGGTACTCACGAAGGTATCCTGATGACTCCGGTTATCGAGGGTGGCGACGTTAAAGAACCACTGCGTGAGCGTGTATTGGGTCGTGTAACAGCAGAAGATATCCTGATCCCAGGTACTGCTGACATCCTAGTTCCACGTAATACACTGCTACACGAAAAATGGTGTGACCTGTTAGAAGAGAACTCTGTTGACAGCGTTAAAGTCCGTTCAGTCGTTAGCTGTGAAACTGACTTCGGTGTATGTGCTCACTGTTATGGTCGTGACCTTGCTCGTGGTCATATCATCAACAAAGGTGAAGCTATCGGGGTTATCGCAGCACAGTCAATCGGTGAGCCGGGTACACAGTTGACGATGCGTACGTTCCACATCGGTGGTGCGGCATCTCGAGCGGCGGCTGAATCTAGCATTCAAGTTCGTAACTCAGGTACACTGAAGCTGTTCAATGCGAAGTACGTAACTAATTCAGAAGGCAAACTAGTTATTACTTCACGTAATACTGAATTGCGTCTGATCGATGAGTTCGGTCGTACGAAAGAAAGCTATAAAGTACCTTACGGTGCGCATCTAACTAAAGGTGATGGTGCGGCAGTTGCAGGCGGTGAAACCGTTGCTAACTGGGATCCACATACAATGCCAGTTGTCAGTGAAGTATCCGGTATTATCCGTTTCTCTGACATGATTGATGGTCAAACAATGACCCGTCAGACTGATGAATTAACCGGTCTGTCATCAATTGTTGTATTGGATACTGCTGAGCGTACAAGTGGTGGTAAAGACTTGCGTCCTGCATTACGTGTTGTTGATGCAAATGGTAACGATGTTCTTATTCCTAACACTGATATGCCAACCCAATACTTCTTACCGGGTAAAGCAATTGTTCAGTTAGATGATGGCATCGCGATCAACGCGGGTGATACTTTAGCACGTATTCCACAAGAATCTGTGGGTACTAAAGATATCACGGGTGGTCTGCCACGCGTAGCTGACTTGTTTGAAGCACGTCGTCCGAAAGAGCCAGCAATTCTGGCTGAGATCAGCGGTATTATCTCGTTCGGTAAAGAAACCAAAGGCAAACGTCGTTTGGTTATTACCCCACTAGATGGTAGCGATCCGTACGAAGAGATGATCCCTAAATGGCGTCAGCTCAACGTGTTTGAAGGTGAGATCGTTGAACGTGGTGATGTAGTTTCTGATGGTCCAGAATCTCCACATGATATTCTGCGTCTGCGTGGTGTACATGCAGTAACACGTTATATCACTAACGAGGTTCAGGAAGTTTACCGTTTACAAGGCGTTAAGATTAACGATAAGCACATTGAAGTTATCGTCCGTCAGATGCTACGTAAAGTCACTATCGCGGATGCAGGAAGCTCTGAATTCCTCGAAGGTGAGCAGGTAGAATATTCACGTGTTAAAGTATCGAATCGTAAACTGGAATCTGAAGGTAAGATTTCTGCTAAATTCGATCGCGACCTGTTGGGTATTACGAAGGCATCTCTGGCAACAGAATCCTTTATCTCAGCAGCATCGTTCCAAGAAACAACACGCGTACTGACAGAAGCTGCGGTTGCAGGTAAACGTGATGAACTTCGCGGTCTGAAAGAAAACGTTATTGTTGGTCGTCTGATCCCAGCGGGTACTGGTTTTGCGTATCACCAAGATCGTATTCGTCGTCGTCATCTGAATGATGTTGTGGAAGCTCCACAAGTTAGCGCAGATGAAGCAACGGCTAACTTAGCTGAACTGTTAAATGCAGGTTTCAGCAGCGATAATAATTAAGACTCGTTAGTCTGATTAGAGCGCAATAATAGAACCGGTGCAATAAAATGCACCGGTTTTTTTATGTTTAAAACTTATTTTCAATAATCATCCTAACCGATGGTAGTAAATATCATTAGATAACCCATTAATAATCTCTCGGTAGTGGTAATCTTAATTTATGCAGATGAATTTTATACTGAGTTATTTATTTTAGCTTTCTATTTTTCTGTTATATATATGGAAAGTGGCCTTATAAATTAAGGAATAAATATTAAAATTAAAAGAATGACTATTTGAATAACATAACGCATAATCTCACACTGGAATATTAATATTCAGTGTTATCATTAAAATTTGCCATCGTGCTAGTAGTTATTCATTTTTTGAAAATTTAATAAGTGTTAAATTAGGAAAATACGCTATAAAGAGGAATGACTCTCATTGTATTTTAAAAATTAAGTTTTATGCGTATATTTAAAAACGGTTGTAATAATATTTTAGTCCGACTATTAAATTTTAGTGGGAATAAATCTTTTTTCTGCATAACCTATTAATAATAATGGTTTTATGGTCTTTTTTGAGGGCCGCTATAAGAAACTAGATAAATTGTCAAAGGCAGAGCCTGAGAAATGATTAACATTAATAGGATGTACGGCTCAAACGGGTTCTTTTGTTTCTTTGGATTTATTTTAGTGGTAAATCTATTAATTTAAAAATTATATATATAAAAACATTGTCGATAATAATTCTGTTTTTATATTTCACAATTAAATTAACAATATTTTGTTAAATTTTGAAAACGCATTCTATTAATTGTGGAGTGATTGTTTGCGAGAATAAATTAATAATGCTCATCCTCAACTAGCAATTGAGGGATTATGTAACTTCATTCAGAAATACATCATCATAATATTTTAATTCAATATATTTGAAACTATAAAATTCAAAGGAGCATCATTATGAATAAAAATATAGATAGTAGTGACAATAAGGTTAATTCTTTTATTTCTGATATGCCTTCTGCTGCCGCTGCTTATTTATCAACTACGATGAAGGGAAGTCAAACAGCTCAATTAGTGACTGGAAATGGTGCAATCGCATTAGATTTAGTCGTTGTTATTGATACGAGCGGCTCAATGTCTGATGAAGCAAGCGACCTTAGTAAGCAAATTGATGCCGCAATTGAAAAAGCATCAGCAAATTGCCCATCTCGTTTACGTGCGACATTTTTAGGTATTGAAGGGACATGGGCTGGTACAAAGTTTGATCAATCAGCAAGTGAGTATCTGATCAAGTTGGGGGTTAATGAACGTGATCTACAGGCTAGGCTGCCGTTTAGAGAATCAGATGGACGAGATCATGCTGGAAATAAAGAAGATCTTTGCCGAGCTGTTATTGATATTAGCAAACACTTTGATTGGCGTGATGATGCACGTAGAGCGATTTTTGTTTTAGGTGATGAGGGAATGGAGGGAGGTGGTGGAATTTTGACTCGCGCTGCGATAGCGAAAAACAATGAGGCCATATCTGTGGCTCAAGAAGCAGGGGTTAAGGTTTATACTTATCAAGGGACGCCAGATGATAGCCCAACAAACCTTGATCGTTTTCCCACCCTTGCGGATAGAGACAATGTGACAAGGGAATATGAACGTTTGGCAAAAGAAACCGATGGGCGTGCATATATTTACACGACAGGTATCGCCAATTTTGTGTTAGTACTGGAAGAAGTACTGTGTGATAGCCTGACACCACCAGTTTTACCGCATAAAGACTCTGTAGATTGCAATTCTGTGTGTGAACAACTGCCAAATATCATTGCAGCTGTGAATAAAATGTCGGACATAGTCAATCGTACAATTGATTCTTGCTGCGGAAAAGAGAGTCGTAATTATCTGGATCAGTACGGTAAACGTTAAACTCAAATAAATAGAAAAAGGGGGAAGTATTTCCCCCTCTGATATTTTTCAATAGAACTATGATCAGTAAAATAGACCGATAATTGCGCAGTGGATCACGAATCCAACCATGAGTGGTACAGCGGTTCGCTTGACGACATCAAATGGTTGCAGTTTAGCCCCACTTGATACGGCAATAATGACCCCTGCAACGGGTGACATACCACGACCCATATGGGAAGCCTGTTGCATTGGTAAGATCATTGCAATTGGATTTGCCCCCATGCTATGTGCGATCTGTGGGATCAATTCCACAAAGGCCAAGAAAGGTGCATTACCTGATCCCATGATGATTGCCGCAGCTAAGGTGACTAATGCAAATACCAGCGCCATTGCAAATGGCGGTAAGCCAACAGATTCAGCCATCAAAATCAATTGGTCAATCGCACCACTGACTTTGATACCATGTGCAAACACCCCAGCAGCAACCAGTAAGCCAACTACGTTACTAAAGGCATGACCCATACCATTTAAAAAGTGTTGGAAGCCATTACACACTGATTTGAAGTCGCGAAGACGTAGTGTTTCGAGCAGCATACAAATTGCCATCGCAATCAGTACAATAGTCACCACATCAAGATGGATCCCTTCAAAAAACAGGTTTGAAGAGCCAACGGCCATGATGATCGGTAGCATAGGTAAGATAGCGTAATACCCTGGAATGCTTTTTTTACTATCTTCTTTTTCATGAGATAGTACTGCTTTACCGATTTCAGGAATGAAGCCAGCCTTGCGGTCACAGTGGCGTTGCCAGAAAATATGCGTGATACCGACAGCTAAAACAGTTGCAAGCGCTGCGGGACCTTGATAATACAGCACATATTCAACGACAGACATATCAACGGCTTTTGCACCACGGATCGCATCAATCGCTGTTGGCGTATAGGCCACACCTAATGACGTTGCAATCACCCCCGCAGCAGATGCAGGCGATAAGCCAAGCCCAATCATGATTGGGAACATGGTTCCCATCAATAGTACGGCTAAGCCTGTTGCTGACGGAATGGCCAGTTGTAGGATACTAGCAAGCAGAAAGGAGAAAAATAGCAGTACATATGGAGAACGCATATTTTTCAGCGGCTTAGTTGCCACTCGCACAACGGCTTCATTAGCACCGATGTGATCCATATAATGGGCAAAACCCATTAGTGCCATGATCATTAATCCAAGATCTGCTGCGCGGCTACTAAACAGATCACGCATAACTTCAAATGGATCAAGCCATGTTAGGCCTGTGGATGCTACATTCTTGGGGAGAACAGGCCCCCAGCCGAGCGCTAAAGTAAAGATCATCAATACTAAACCTGCAATAAATAACACAGGTTCAGCTTTGTAACCTTTAAGGATAAAGCGCGCGACCAAAACAACGATAATGAGAACCGTTAGAATTGGGATCATGCTTTAGCTCCTGGTTTGAAGCGTTCAGCGGTGATCTGGACTACCTGTTTTAGTACATCACTGGCAGCATAGAGTGATTTAACGGGTAAATATTCATAGATTGAATGGAAGTTATGTGCACCAGTAAAGATATTTGGGCACGGTAAACCATTTTGTGACAGAGCTGCACCGTCATAGCCGCCACGCATTGGGATCACTTTAGGTGTAATACCACAGGCTTGATAAGCATCAACCGCAATATCAATAGGGTAACGGTTTTCACCCTGCAAACTGTTATAAACGTTTGAATAGCGATCGGCGAGCGTACAAGTCACGCTTTCTTTACCCCATAAATCTTCACAGTGATTTGCCAATTTTTTCAAAAATGCCATGCGGGCACGGTAGCCTTCTTCTGTGAAATCACGCACATCCATTTTTAAGACCGTTCGTGCGCTATTACCAGACATCTGTTTGACCCAGTAATAACCTTCGCGGCCTTCTGTATATTCAGGTGCTTCTCCCCCAGGTAACATGGCTATAAACTTTTGTGCCATCAATAATGAATTGATTAATTTACCTTTTGCTGACATGGGATGAGCAGATTTACCTGTAAAAACGATTTCAACATCACCTGCGTTCCAGTTTTCATACACTAATTCGCCAATACCACAACAATCGAGGGTATAAGCAAAGTCAGCACCAAACTCTGGTACGTCAAAGGCTTTTGCACCACGTAAGCCTTGTTCTTCATCAGGAACAAAGCCAATTTTGATGGTACCGTGTTTAATGTCTGGGTTTTGTTTGAAATATTGCAACATGTCCATGATAGAGGCGATGGCCGCTTTATCATCAGCACCGAGTAGACTCGTTCCATCGGTCACAATAATATCGTCACCTAAGTAATCGGCTAACTCGGGAAACTCACTTTTACGTAGATAAATATTGAGTTCTTGGTTTAAGCATAGGTCTTCCCCTGTGTAAGGTAAGATTTGCGCTTTTGTATCGTTAGTTTGTTCTGCACTGGTGTCTAAATGGCCAAAGAAAGCGACTGTTGGTACATCGTAGTCAAGATTAGAAGGGAGGGTTGCAGTCACAATGGCGGTGTCGCGTAATTTAATGTCTTCGACACCGAGCGCTTCTAATTCTTGCACTAATTTCTTTGCTAAAACGCGCTGGCCTTCTGAAGATGGCATGATACCTGCCGCGCCGTTTTCCCTATTGGTGGTGGTATTAATTTGGGTATAAGAAATAAACCGATCAACAATATTCATTATTTTCATTCTCCAACATCATAATGATGAATGTATTATTTTATGATTGCGGCGATAAAAAGAGGCTTCCATTTTTATCGCAATCTTTCTTTTATCATGAATAATGATGAGACAAATAATAGGCTAATTAATTTTTTTCAAAATGCTACCGAGTATTGAAAAATGATAATTAATAGAGGACATTTTTCATCCGATGAATTAAGATATCTGGCCTTCTGTTTACCTGATTTTTCAATTAATATATCGCTATTGAAACAAATCTTCTTATGATTTGACTTAATTCTGGCACTAAGTTAGTGAATCATTCTAATTATTTTTATATTTATTAATATAATAATGATTTTTTGTAACATATTGATTTGTTGGGGTAATGCTGGGTGTTTATAATGAATTTAATAACGAATGCCTATTTTTTGTTGATGTGTTTTTGAATTGTTCGCGATGTGTATTTTGCTTTTTCTATTATTTTATAAAATCTAAATAAATAAGTTAAAAATAATCAGTGTAAATTTGACTTAAATGATAAAGAAAGGTTAATAATAAGCTATATATATTGTTGTATTTCAAATTACCGTTTTTTTTATTACCGTAGTGTGGCTATGTTAATTCATACAAATGGTATTACTCTCTCTAGTGCTAGCTGCATATTCTAAATTATTTGGCGTATAAGCGGTTTAATATTGACTCGAAGAGTCAGCTTCGTCCTTGAAGCTAACTAATGTAGTGCTCATGTTTGGTTTTCAGCATTTTTCATTTACTTATCGCCAAATGACCACTCAACATGTCGATAAGGTAAAGATAGTCTAACGACCTAAGTAACCATCCCAATCTTTCCAAACGGGTTGTAGCCCCGCGCGGATCAGTGATTGAGCGACTTGAGCGGCACTACGGTTATCGTGTGGAGAAAACTGTTCTAGCTCTGCGTGATCATCTGCATAGCCTCCCGGCTGGGTTTTTGATCCTGCACTGACGTTATTGATAGCCAAGGGAACAACGTGATCACGAAAGTAGGGGGATTCACGTGTTGAGAGAGATAGTTCTACATCCGGAGCCAGCAAACGAAATGCACAGATCAGTTGTACTAATTCAGTTTCGCTCATGAGTGAGGCAGGCTCTATACCTCCAGCGCAGGGACGTAATCGAGGAAACGAAATCGAGTAACGGGTTTGCCAATAACGTTTTTGTAGATAAATAAGGTGTTCTGCCACCATATAGCAGTCAGTACGCCAATTGTTTGATAATCCAATTAAAGCACCGAGGCCAATTTTATCGATACCGGCTTGGCCTAGGCGATCTGCGGTTTCTAATCGCCAGTGAAAGTCCTGCTTTTTACCTTTAAGATGATGCAATTGATAGGCGGGTTCATGGTAAGTTTCTTGGTAAACCATGACGCCATCTAACCCTAATGTTTTCAGTTCTGCATATTCCTCTGTGCTAAGTGGTTGTACTTCCATCATTAATGAACTGAAATAGCGGCGTATCGTAGGTAAGTGCTCGCGAAAATAATCCATGCCTACTTTTGTTTGATGCTCTCCAGTGACCAATAACAAGCTATCAAAGCCAATTTTGCGAATGGTTTCGCATTCATTGATGATTTCCGTTTTATCGAGAGTCTTACGTTTGATGCGGTTACTCATTGAAAAACCACAGTAAGTACAATCATTAGCGCATAGGTTGGATAGGTATAATGGCACATAGAAACCCACTGTATTGCCAAAGCGTTGGCGAGTTAATCGCTGAGCTTTTTGAGCCATGGGTTCAATAAATGGGCGCGCTGCTGGTGATAACAGTGCCATAAAATCGTCTAATGTAAGTGTGTCGCGAGCAAGTGCATTTTGAACATCTTGAGTGGTCTTCGCATTGATGCGTAATGTCAGATCATCCCAATCAAGCTGCTGCCAGCGTTGACGGAAACTGTTGTTCATTGTAATGCCCCCAAAAACTCAGTTAATGGGCTAGAGGCTTCGGCATGCTGTTTTGTGGCTGCTAGCCCTGCAAGTCGCGCAAACTCAGCGGCTTCTAGGGCTAATTTGAATGCTTGAGCCATGAGAACAGGATTTTTAGCCACCGCGATGGCAGTATTAACCAGTACTGCATCTGCTCCCATTTCAATCGCTTCGAGAGCATGGCTTGGAGCACCAATACCGGCATCAACGACGACAGGAACCGTTGCTTGTTCAATAATGATTTGCAACATTTCTTTGGTTGCCAGCCCTTTGTTAGTACCAATCGGCGCTCCAAGAGGCATGACCGCCGCACAACCGACTTCCTCTAGGCGACGGCAAAGAACAGGGTCGGCACTGCAATAAGGCAGAACGACAAATCCTTCTTTGACTAGTTGTTCCGCTGCAATCAGTGTTTCGACTGGATCTGGTAGCAAATATTTCACATCAGGATGGATCTCCAGTTTTACCCAATGAGTTCCCAGCGCTTCACGTGCTAATCTCGCAGCAAAAATGGCTTCTTGGGCATTTTTAGCGCCAGATGTATTTGGTAGTAACTTCACGCCGATTTCTTGCAATGGCTGCAAAATGCCATCATTGCTGCCACGTAAATCGATACGTTTCATGGCCATCGTGACCAATTGACTACCTGATGCTGAAATAGCATCTTGCATCAGAGTCGAGTTGGCAAATTTACCTGTACCTGTAAAAAGGCGTGATTGAAAAGTGACATCTGCAATTGTTAACATGTTTAGCCCCCTGCAATAGCTTGGAACAGTAAAATATTGTCTTGGTCATTCACGGTATGCGAATCCCATTGATGACGCGGAATGATGACTTGATTGATGGCTAATGCTGTACCCGCAGTAGTTTGCTGTAGAGCCGCTAATAACTGAGTCACTGTTAAGGGAGCGCTAAACTCCATCGGTTGGTCATTAATTATAAGGCGCATGTTTCTTCTCGACAGACTGGACATTCAACTGAAGGTGTCAGCTGCAATGTATTCCATTGTTGGTTTTTACCATCAAATAATCGCAACTTACCGCTGAGTGATGAAGGTAACCCAATCAGTAATTTGATTGCTTCTAGTGCCTGTAATGTACCAATCACACCAACGACAGGACCAAGTACACCCGCAGTACGGCAATTCCGCTGTGGCTCTTCTTGATCTGGATATAAACAGGCGTAACAACCGTGATTGAATGGTGGCTCAAGTACCATTAATTGTCCGCCAAAACCCACTGCGCTACCACTGACTAATGTCGTATTGGTAAGGACACACGCTGCATTGACCGCATGCCGAGTGGTCATGTTATCGCAGCAATCAAGTACTAAATCGACTTGCTTAACTAAAGGCAGTAACGTTTTCGCATCTAATTTCTGCTGTAGCACATGTGTTTTGACTAAAGGGTTTAAGTTTTTAAGCCGCTCAGAAGCGAGTTTTGCTTTTGATTGTGGAATGTCATCGGTGCTATACAGGATCTGCCGTTGCAGATTAGAAATATGCAACTCATCGTGATCTGCGAGCCATAATTCACCGACACCTGCCGCCGTTAAATAAAGTGAAGCAGGGGCACCTAAACCGCCGAGGCCAACAATTAATACTTTGCTTGCTTTGAGCTTAGCTTGCCCTTCAGGACCAACATCTTCGAGTAATAATTGACGGCTATAACGCATAAATTCTTGATCATTTAACATGATATGCTCCTTGAATTAACCGATCGGCTTGAGGCACAAGCGATCGGTTTGATTCAGGTAATCAATGATTTTCGACGAGTTGCAACAAGCTTTTGGTTGCCGCTAACCAGTCATCAGCTTTTGTGATCGCACTAACCAACGCAACACTACCTACCCCAGTTGCGAGTACCGCTGGTACTTTATCGATAGAGATCCCACCGATAGCCACAGTGGGATAATCAGGCGTTGCCTCAACCATCGATTTTAGGGTTTCCAGTCCTTGAGGGGATGATGGCATCACCTTCGTTTCAGTAGGAAAAATATGCCCCATTGCGATATAAGAAGGGCGCACTGATTTAGCGATGGCAAGTTCGTGTTCATCATGAGTTGAAACACCTAAACGCAATCCCGCTTGGTGTATCGCCACCAGATCGGTTGTTTCAAGATCTTCTTGTCCGAGATGAACACCATAAGCACCAAGTTCAACAGCCAATTGCCAATAATCATTGATAAAGAGGCGCGCGTTGTGTTGTTTTCCTAGTGCAATGGCTTGTTGGATAGCATCACGTACTTCATCATTTTGTTTGTCTTTAATACGCAATTGAATTGTAGTAACACCTGCATTTAGCAGGCGTTCAATCCATTCCACAGAGTCCACAACAGGGTACAAACCGAGATACCGTTCTGTTGGTGGAAAAGGGGTATTAGGCAATTTTTTCATCGGTCACAACCTCTGCACTGTGGTACAACTCGCTACCATGAGAGCGAAATGCTTCAGACATTTGCTCCATACCCGCTTCTTTTTTCGCGGCATAATCACGAACTTCTTGTGAGATTTTCATCGAGCAGAATTTAGGTCCACACATGGAACAAAAATGCGCCACCTTACCAGAAGCTTGCGGGAGGGTTTCATCATGATAAGCACGTGCCGTGTCAGGATCTAAGGCAAGATTGAATTGGTCTTCCCAACGGAACTCAAAACGTGCTTTAGACATGGCATTATCACGAATTTGTGCGCCGGGATGCCCCTTGGCGAGATCAGCGGCATGAGCGGCGATTTTGTAAGTGATCAGCCCTTGTTTAACATCTTCTTTATTCGGTAAGCCTAAATGCTCTTTGGGTGTGACATAACACAGCATTGCACAGCCAAACCAACCGATCATTGCAGCACCAATCCCTGAAGTGAAATGGTCATAACCAGGTGCAATATCAGTCGTCAGTGGGCCTAGTGTGTAGAACGGGGCTTCATGACAATGTTCAAGCTCTTCGGTCATATTACGACGGATCATCTGCATTGGCACATGTCCCGGGCCTTCAATCATCACTTGAACATCATATTCCCAAGCAATTTTCGTCAATTCACCTAATGTATGTAATTCTGCAAATTGCGCTTCATCATTAGCATCTTGAATGGAGCCGGGGCGCAATCCATCCCCCAATGACAAAGAAACATCATAGGCGGCGCAGATTTCACAAATTTCGCGGAAGTTTTCATATAAAAAGTTTTCTTGATGATGAGATAGGCACCATTTCGCCATAATCGACCCACCACGCGAGACGATACCGGTGAGACGTTTTGCCGTCATTGGCACATAACGAAGTAGAACACCCGCATGAATGGTGAAGTAATCGACACCTTGCTCGGCTTGCTCAAGTAGCGTATCGCGGAACATCTCCCAAGTCAGGTTTTCAGCAACGCCATTGACTTTTTCTAACGCTTGATAGATAGGAACGGTACCGATTGGTACAGGGCTGTTGCGTAAAATCCATTCACGAGTCTCATGGATATAACGGCCAGTGGACAGATCCATTACCGTGTCGGCACCCCAGCGAGTCGACCAAATCAGTTTTTCGACTTCTTCTTCAATAGAAGAGGTTACTGAGGAGTTTCCAATATTGGCGTTAACTTTGACTAAAAAGTTACGGCCGATAATCATCGGTTCTGATTCAGGATGATTAATATTGGCTGGAATGATAGCGCGACCCGCAGCAACTTCTTGGCGAACAAATTCAGGCGTAATATTTTCAGGTAGATTGGCTCCAAAGCTTTGGCCTGGGTGCTGCTGAAGTAATACTTCACCACGGATACGCTCGCGACCCATGTTTTCACGAATAGCAATAAACTCCATTTCTGGCGTGATAATGCCTTTGCGTGCGTAGTGAAGTTGAGTCACACAGTGACCAGCGAGTGCTTTTAAAGGCTGTGGACGATGATTAAAACGTAAATGGTCGAGTCCTGCGTCGGCTAAACGTTGCTGTGTGAAGTCAGAGCTTAGGCTGTCGACTTGGGTGGTATCATTTCTTTCGCGTATCCAACCTTCACGAATTTTTGTTAACCCTTTATGGACATTCAGGTCTGAAGCGGGATCGCCGTAAGGGCCTGAAGTATCATAAACAGGAACTGGCTCATTGTCTTCCAGTATAGGGTTATCTTTATCACCGCCAATCAGGGTTGGAGAGAGCTGTATCTCACGCATAGGAACCTGAATATCATCTCTTGAGCCAGTAAGGTAGATACGTTGTGAATTTGGAAATGAAACACCAGAAATGGTATTGATGAAGTCTTCAGCAGCATCGCGTTGTTGTTTACGGGTGCGAGCAGGTGCTGCTTTCGGCGAAAGATCAGTTGTAGGGATAACATTATTTTGGGACATAGCAATTTCCTGACATTGTCACGAGCAAACATATTGCTCTGGTTTATCGTAAGAAAGTTGCTTGTCTGGAGTCGGATGGAGTAATGGTAAGACGTTGTGCGTTAATTTTGCGGTACTATTAGTTTCGCCATGTTGCTAGTTTTTTTCATCGACCTAAAGGTGAGCGGCGAAACAACCAAAATTAGACGCTAAATGATTACTCTTGTTCCCTTCGCGGGTATTAACCCGATCAGGTTCCGCGGATCCCGAATTAACGGTCTCAGCCCGTGGTTTACACCACTGAGCACTCCGACAAGAGATCCCAGTATAATTAGCTTTATAAAAACTACAAGCTTACTCGTGCCCTAATAATAATTAGTTTGAGCCTAAAATAAGGCTATAAGTGCCAACGATACTGCCGCCAATTATTTTCTTCTGCGGCTTGTTGTAGCTTTTGATCGCCATTAACAATAAACACTTCATCGGCAAATTGACACATTGGCAGATCATTGGCGGAGTCGGTGTAAAAATAACAATAAGCATCAGTGATTGGCTGGTGGCTGATCCATTGCAATAAGCGTTTAACTTTGCCTTGCTTAAAGGTGGGAATACCTTCTATTTCAGTCGTATAACAACCATTTTGTTGTTTAATATCAATCCCCATGGCCACGTCAGCACCAAAGCGTTGGGCGACTTTCTTCACAATAAATGAAACAGTTGCAGAGATCACTATGATCGGGATCGCTTGTTGCCGATAATGTTCTAAAGTGCGGATCCCCTCTGGGTACATTCGAGGGATGATCACTTCATCGATAAAATCATCTAGCCATGAATCAATTTTTTGAGTGGTGATACCTGACAGTGCTTGTAAGCTAAACCGCAGGTATGTCGCCATATCAAGTGTGCCCGCGTTATATTGAGCCATCATCTGTTTATCGGCCTCAACAAAACGTGGGTCGGTGATCACCTGTTTGTCCCATAAGTATTGTGTCCACAATACGCTGCTATCTCCTTCGATTAAGGTGTCATCTAAATCAAAAATAGCCAATTTATTATGCATTGTATTCCTTTCCATTTCGGCTAACTGAGCGCACGAATTTCATTTTTATTGAACATTAACTCGAGTCGTGTACCGGGTTCAAATAAACGCTCCGATGAACGGTTAAGTAAATCGACAGTCATGTTGCCCACTTGGGTATTCACTGAATAACGAATAATATTGCCTAATAATTGGTGGTCAACAATAATGGCATCAACAGGGTGTGAAATATGATCGCCATAGTGACGGCCCGCTTCTTTAACATAAATGGATTCAGGGCGAATAGCGAGTGTGCCTTGCAAATTCAGGCCGAGTAATGCGTTAGCCTTTTCCGCTTCAACAAGATTATAGTTGCCCATAAAGCGGGCGACAAATTCACTTGCAGGCTGAGTATAAATATTTTCGGCGGTATCGCTTTGGATAATCGCCCCTTTATTCATTAAAAAGATGCGATCAGACATGATCATGGCTTCATCCTGATCATGAGTAACAAAAATGGTGGTCAGTTTGAGTTCGCGTTGAATGTGACGGATCTGTTGGCGTAAGTGTTTACGAATACGTGCATCAAGTGCAGAAAGGGGTTCATCAAGTAACAAAATCTGAGGTTTCATCACTAAAGCACGCGCTAAGGCTACGCGCTGACGCTGACCGCCAGAAAGTTGATGAGGAAATTGTTGCTCTTTGCCTTGTAATTCCACCATATCGATCACTTCGGCAACGGCTTTTTTACGCTCGCTATTCTCCACTTTGCGCATTTTCAAACCAAAGGCAATGTTGTCTTCAACCGTCATATTTGGGAACAAGGCATAACTTTGAAAAACCATCCCAACCCCACGTTGCTGAGCGGCTTGCTGGGTAATGTTTTTACGGTTGATATACAGTTCACCGTTATCAGGTTGTTCAAGGCCGGCAATGCAACGTAATAATGTTGATTTTCCACAGCCACTTGGTCCTAATAGAGTGATGAACTCACCTTTTTCAATCGTAAATTGGATATTTGAGAACACTTGGTTTTGGCCGAAGGATTTAGTTAAATTTTCAGCAATCACATAACTCATTATTCATCTCCAGAACGACTCATACGAGTCGCTAGCCAAGTCAGTAGTAGAGTAAATAGGAAATAGGACATCACTAACGCAGAGGTAAAGTGACCGCTGGTTTGACGCATGTTAAACAGGTAAATTTGTAATGTTTCATAACGGGTGCCGACTAAAATATTGGCAAATACGAACTCACCCATTAAAAATGAAAATGAAATTAGCAAAGAGACTAATAATCCTTTGCGGATATTCGGCAATATGATCAATAAAAAGGCTTTAAAAGTACTTGCTCCTAGTAAATGTGCTGCATCCATCAAATCATGTAAATTAATGCCTTGGAAGCTATTCGCCAGTGCGCGGTACATAAAAGGTAATGTGATAGTGAAGTATGTGCCAATGAGGATCCACGGGGTACCCACTAACATAAAAGGCTCATCGGCAAAAATTTGTAATAGCCCGACGGAGGAAACGACAGGGGGAATAGCAAATGGTAGGATGATCAATAAGTCCATCAATCCTTTTAGTTTTGGGAATCGATAGAACACCGCGAAGGTCATCGGCAAAATGACTAAGGTGCTAATCAGTAATGTGCCAAAACAAATAATCAATGAACGGCCAAAGGCGAGTAAAAATCGCGGATCTTGCCATAGTTGTAGGTACCATTTTAGCGATAAAGCATCAGGCAGTATGGTTGCTCCCCATTGTGTTGCAATGGAATAAATAAAGGTTGCAACAATGGGTAGCGCAAGCACACTGACGACACTAATCAGAATTAATTTATGCAGCCACAGCCCTGAGTTGTGGCTTGTTTTTGTTGTCATGCTATGACTTGGCATGGTAGCTCCGTTTTAACAGCCAATGATGAATGGCAGTAATAAACCCTAGGATCATGATCAGCAGTACCGATAATGCAGCTGCCATATTGGGTTCTAAATAGAGATCACCTGAAACAAGGCTGGCTATACGGATCGTGACAAGATTGTAATTGCCACTTGTCAGTGCATATGTACTTGCATAAGCACCTACCGCATTAGCAACTAAAATAATAAATGTTCCCAATAATGCAGGAGCAATGACAGGAATGCCTACTTTGCACCAATAAGAAAACTTGCTCGCCCCCATGGTTTTGGCGGCATCTTCCCATTCAGGTTTTAAAGCATCAAAAGCGGGGTAAAGTAATAAAATCCCAAGTGGAATTTGGAAGTAGATATACAACACCATGAGCCCACTAGCGCTGTAGATATTGAAATCTTCAATAATCCCCCATGCTTTAAGCTGTAGGGTAATTGCCCCGTTAAATCCTAAAATAATAATAAAAGCAAAGGCTAATGGGACTCCACTAAAGTTACTTGCCATGGTCGTGAAAGAGATCATCATGCTGCGAATTTTGCCCTGCATTTTATAAATTGAAAATGCAGTCACAGCAGAGATTAACAGGCCAATCACACTACAAATAATCGATAACCACATAGTGTTTTCAAAAGCTTGCAGATAAAAATCGTTGCTAAAAATTTCAAGATAATTTGCAAAAGACCAACTCTCTTCATAGATAAAGCTATTCACGAATACCCAAATCATGGGAGCAATTTGGAATAAACAGAACAGGATCAGAAAAGGTAGCGTTAGCAGCGCAGCTTGCCAGTGAAAACGTGAAAAATATTTTTTGTACATCGCTATTTTTCCTTGTTGATGGCTTGCTTGCTGGTAGCGAGTACTGATGTCAGCCATTATTTGTCTCCTGCCAATAGCTCGTTACAGATATTTTTATCTACATAGTCAACACCGAGCAGGGCACAAATGGTTCCACAAAGCGCAGTTTGTTCTACACGACATGCTGCTTGGTGTGAAAAGCGTTCGCCAATAACAAACAATGGAACGGAACGTTCTTCAGGGAGGGTACCACCATGACTATGGTCATTATTCATTCCATGATCACTGGTGATGATGATCTGATAGCCTTGTTCAATCCATGAAGGTAAGTAATTAGCTAAAACAATATCTGCTTTACGTGCACTATTACGGTATTGTGACGAATCCAGACCGAATTTATGGCCTGTATCATCAATATTCATCGGGTGGATGAGTAAAAAATCAGGTGAATGCTTAGTACGAAGGTATTCAGCATCAATAAATAAGTGGTCATCTGGATAATGATCAGCTTGGTAAAAGCAACCGTGTTGAATGGCGAGTTGCTTATCGTTGGTAAAACGATCCCGCGTAGCAACGAAAGGAGATCGATTGTACAGCTCGCTAACCCAGTAGTAGGCGGCGGCTGCCGTGGTCTTTCCTGCTTTTTGTGCTAACGAAAAAATACTGTCAAAGTGAGAAAGTCGAACAATCTCATTATTAACAATACCGCTATTGACGGGGGCAATACCCGTTAAGATACACTCATACAATGGGCGTGACATGGAGGGAAGCTCGCACTCCATTTTATATAATGTTGCGCGATCAGCTTCGATAAGGCCATTAAGATAGCCCATGCAATGATGGGCTACTTGATAGCTCAGGCCGTCTAGAACAACAAGTATGACTTTATCAGACATGAGACAATAAATTCCTGAATATGTATTATTGCTGGTGGATTAGCACCTGTTGTTGCCACATTTTTGGTAACGTGCGAGAGGATTTTTCCCAGCCATCGCCATCTTTAATTGGATGAACATTTTTATATTGCTCATCAGGCAGTAGTTTGGCTTTAATATCTTCAGGAAGCGTTAGGTGTTCCGCTCGAATTGGGCGTGCGTAACCTTCTGCTAAATTGATTTGTCCCTTATCACTAAAGATAAATTCACGAGCCAATTTTGCCGCGTTTGGGTTTTTGGCATATTTATTAATAATGGTGGTGTAACCAGAAATGACTGAACCGTCAGAAGGAATGATGACGGTAAAGCGGTCACGATTGATTTGATCGCGGTAATTTAATGCGTTGAAGTCCCAAAGAATGCCAACCTCAACTTCGCCTTTTTCAATATTGGCCACAGTTGGGTCATTAACAGAAAGACGTTTTTGTTTAGCTAACTCAGCAAAAAATGCGATTGCCGGTTGTAGATTATTTTCATTACCGCCGCGTGCAAATGCTGCGGCTAATACCGCATTATTAGCTTGAGCAGCAATACCGACATCACCAACGGTCACTTTATATTTCCCTTTGAGTAAGTCGTCCCAACTTTTTGGCGCATCTTTGACTAATTCATTATTAATCATGAAAGCGATGGTACCGGTATAAGCAAGTGCCCAATGGCCTTCTTTATCTTTTGCCCAGTCAGGAATTTGTGACCATGTGGTGGGTTTATAGGGCTGAGTTACACCTTTTAGTACAGCTACTGGGCCAAATGAGGCTCCCACATCGCCAATATCAGCTGTTGCGTTATTTTTTTCTGCGGCAAACTTAGCAATTTCTTGAGCAGAGCTCATATCCGTATCTTGATGCTTTAATCCATAGTTTTTTTCAAGATCTTGCCAAGTCCCTTTCCAGTTAGCCCATGTATCTGGCATGCCAACGCTGTATACTTGACCTTCTTTTTTCGCTGCATCGATCAGTGAAGTTAAATCGGTATCTGCTGCTAAGGCAAGACTTGAAGTAGTTAACGAAATCAAAACCGCAGGTACGATAGCTTTCATGTTGTCTCTCACTCTAGAGGAGTCGTATTGGTTAGTTAGCATGCTAGTTATCCAACATGACAGTGAGTTGACGGTTTTGTGACGCTTTTTATACTCGTTATACTTTTAGTTGCCGCGTTGTTGAACTGCGCTCACTCGCGCAAGTCACATCGTTTCTATGCTCCTAGCGTCTTGTTTGCTTGTTGCCTAGCGATCCCTTGAATTATTTAGCGTGTAGATACTGCGAAGAAACTGTCTAAAAAATGTCAAAAAGGATCATGAAAAGTGATTAAGTAAAATGACTAGATTACATCAGGTAAAAAAAGCGTATCTTATATAGAGATAAAATCATTTAAATCAATATACGATGTAAAAAATGCAAAAAATAACATTAACTGGAACAGAAACAGGTTGGTGGTTTGTTTGTTTCGCTGGACGCTTGTGGTTACCGCAAGGTGATGTCCCAAGAGGAACCGCCAGTCATTGGTCTTTATCAGGTAAGATAGCGACGCCTATCGGTGAATGGCAAGGGGAAACAGTTTGGTTGATTGCTGAAAAAATGCCAACGGATATGGCTTCACCTCGCTTAGTCACTTCACAGGATGAAGGTTTATTTCGCTTAGCAGGGAGAGGCGTTCAACTCGCTGAGTTTTATCGTTCTCACCGCTATTGTGGCTATTGTGGTACCGCGATGCGTCATAGTACATCCGAGTGGGCATGCCTTTGTGATCATTGCCATGAGCGTTATTACCCCCAAATCGCCCCTTGTATTATTGTCGCTATTCGCCGTGGTGATCATATCTTATTGGCACAACATCGTCGTCATACGCAAAATCCACTTTTTACCGTATTGGCGGGCTTTGTTGAGGTCGGTGAAACGCTAGAAGAAGCGGTTGCTCGCGAAGTCATGGAAGAAAGCAGTATTAAAATTAATAATATTCGCTACGTCTCTTCCCAGCCTTGGCCTTTCCCTCATTCGTTAATGATGGGTTTTTTAGCTGACTATGAAAGCGGTGAAATTAATGTCGATCCCAAGGAGTTATTAAATGCTGCGTGGTATCACTACAATGATCTTCCCAAGATCCCACCCGGTGACACGATAGCGAGACGTTTAATTGAGGATACAGTGGCATTATGTCGCCAAGAGGACTATTGATATACCAATTTGCTTAGGCGCTGATATTGTTATGCCTATCATGCTACAATAGCCGCTCTTAGCCATTTGCGGCGGCCACTGATTATAATGGAGTAAATAATGACTGAGTTGAAAAATGACCGCTATCTACGTGCCCTGTTGCGCCAACCAGTAGATACCACCCCTGTATGGATGATGCGTCAAGCAGGGCGTTATCTACCAGAGTACAAAGCAACTCGTGCTCAGGCTGGTGATTTTATTGCTCTGTGCAAAAATACTGAGCTTGCATGTGAAGTGACACTTCAGCCATTACGCCGCTTTCCATTAGACGCTGCTATTTTGTTTTCAGACATTTTAACTATCCCTGATGCGATGGGGCTAGGGCTGTATTTCGAAACCGGTGAAGGCCCTCGTTTTGAAAAACCAATAACCCGTTTTGCTGATATCGAAAACCTTCCTGTTCCTGATCCTGAAATGGAATTGGGATATGTTATGAATGCAGTGAGAGCCATCCGCAAAGCGCTCAATGGCGATGTTCCTCTGATTGGTTTTTCAGGTAGCCCATGGACATTGGCCACTTATATGGTTGAAGGGGGAAGCAGTAAGGCCTTCACTAAAATTAAAAAAATGATGTATGAAGACCCGAATGCACTGCATCTTCTACTCGATAAACTCGCTGATAGTGTGATCTTATACTTAAATGCACAAATACGTGCGGGTGCACAGTCCGTGATGATTTTTGATACTTGGGGCGGCGTGCTTACTAAGCGTGATTACCTCCAGTTCTCTCTTAACTATATGCATAAAATCATCAATGGTTTAGTACGTGAAAATGAGGGGCGCCGCGTGCCTGTAACTTTGTTTACTAAAGGTGGCGGTCAGTGGTTAGAAGAAATGGCTGCAACGGGGTGTGATGCATTAGGACTTGATTGGACAACTGAAATTGCTGATGCGCGTCGTAGAGTCGGGGATAAAGTTGCTCTACAGGGCAATATGGATCCATCTATGTTATATGCGCCGCCAGCACGCATTGAAGAGGAAGTGCAAAAGATATTGGCTGGCTTTGGCCACGGCAACGGGCACGTCTTTAATTTAGGTCATGGTATTCATCAAGATGTTCCACCTGAGCATGCAGGTACATTCGTTGATGCAGTACACCGCTTTTCTCGCCAATACCATCAATAATTGATCGGTTTTTATAACGGTGTATTAGGAGCTGTTGGTTTTTACAACGAGAAAGGTCAACAGTTCCTATGTTTCTTGTAAGTGCGCTGTTATCTTCTATCATTAATCTTTAAACATATTACGCGTTGTATTTGCTATGGTTATAGATACTCAAAGATTGCGGCAACAGCAAGCCGATAAAGCACAGCTTATTATTCTAGATGATAGTGATATCCAGCCTGCTTTTATTGGTGGTGCAGACGTTGGGTTTGAACAACAAGGAGCGATAACGCGAGCTGTGATCGCTGTATTGTCATGGCCTGATCTACAGCTGGTGGAGTATCAAATAGCACGAGTGCCAACAACATTACCCTATATACCGGGATTGTTATCTTTTCGTGAAGTCCCAGGATTGATGGCCGCTTGGCAACAATTGCAACAGAAACCCGATATTGTATTAGTGGATGGTCAAGGCATCGCTCATCCTCGGCGTTTTGGTGTGGCTTGTCATTTTGGTTTGCAGGCAAATATTCCAACAATTGGGGTGGCAAAAAGCCGATTGTATGGTGAGTACGCGTCTGTCGATGAAGAAAAAGGCAGTTTTCAGCCATTGACTCATGGCGATGAGCAATTGGGGTGGGTACTAAAAAGTAAAAAACGTTGTAATCCTTTGTTCATTTCACCGGGTCATAAAGTGAGTATTTACTCATCCCTAAAATGGGTCGAACGCTGTTTGCGAGGTTATCGACTACCTGAGCCAACACGATTTGCTGATGGAATAGCCTCAAATAGACTACTTTTTGAGCGAATGAATGAGAAATACAGCTAATTATCAGCAAAATATGTGGCATTGGCAGTTTTTCAGGTAAACTGCGAGGTATTGAGATTGATGAGTCTGAAATTATGTTGAGAAATCCCATTCATTTGAGGTTGGAAAAATTAGAAAGCTGGCAACATGTCACTTTTATGGCGTGTTTGTGCGAAAGAATGTATCCCAACTATCAAATGTTTTGTCAGCAAAGTGGTTTTGCTGATGCGAAGGCGTTTCGATCGATTCTTGATCTGGTGTGGGAAACGTTAGTCGTAAAAGATAGCAAAGTTAATTTCGACAGCCAGTTAGAGAAATTGGAAGAAATTATTCCTTCAGCAGATGATTTCGACATTTATGGCGTTTATCCTGCTATTGATGCTTGTATTGCTTTAGGTGAAGTCATTCACTCAAAACTGAGCGGTGAAACCCTTAGTCATGCAATTGCAGTTAGTGAAGCATCAATTCGTACCGTGGCCATGCTCGAAATGACGCAAGCCGGTAAGGAAATGTCAGAAGAAGAACTTAAAGAATTATCCTCTATCGAGGAAGAATGGGATATCCAGTGGGAAATTTTCCGTTTACTGGCAGCCTGTGAAGAGCGAGACTTAGAGTTAATTAAAGGATTAAAATCTGACCTCCGTGAAGCGGGGGTGAGCAATATTGGCATTACAATAGGCTAAATTGACGTTTTCAATGATCAAAACGTGACTTAGCACAGTAATGCTGATGACTAAGACTTCACATTTGCCCCTAGACTGGTCTACATTTAGGGGCGAGAAGAGAAGTGGCTATCGGGGCGTGTATCAGGGGTGTCAATTTGGCATATCCGACGCACTCGATGCTTAGCAAACGATAAACACACTGTGTAAGGATAATTTATGAACAAGACTGAATTAGTTGATGCTATCGCAGAATCAGCAGACCTGACTAAAGTACAGGCTAAAGCAGCATTAGAATCAACTCTGAATGCTATTTCAGAAACGCTGAAAAAAGGCGAGCAAGTACAACTGGTCGGTTTCGGTACTTTCAAAGTCAGCCACCGTGCAGAGCGTACCGGTCGTAACCCGCAAACTCGCGAAGAAATCACTATCCCAGCAACTAACGTTCCAGCTTTCTCTGCCGGTAAAGCACTGAAAGAAGCAGTAAAATAATAAAGTTGCAAGCAATGATCACCAAGAGGGGTAGTAGAAGACCCCTTTTGTTCATGCGAAAAGGGCTGCTGGTATTGGGAGTTCTCTCAATGCTCAGCGCCTGTTCCTCTCGTTCCCAATTTCCTGAATTTAGTGCCAGTGGGTTTATTGCCGATGATGGCGTGATCCGCATGTGGCGTCTTAATGACGCAAAAGACAACCCCCAAGTACTGATGGTCGTGTATAGCCCTTATAAAGGCACAGATACTTCAGTCAATTTCTTTGAATATCGCTCAGGCCAGCTCTGGCAAATCCGTAGCCAAATTCTAAATGCAGGCCAGCAACAAATTATGGAACAGTTGCGATTTGATAAAAATGAGAATGTCATTTTTATGCAGCGAGTCGAAAAAGAGCAAAAAACTGCACTTTCACAAGATGAAATTATCCGTTGGCAATTCGAAGCTAAACGCATTCTCGATATTAATACCGCGTTAGTCATTGGTGGGGTTCAACTTTATCAAGGCCGATGGTCACAAAATCAAGTCGTGACTTGTGATGGTGATATTAAGAAAGTTGAGTTTGAACCTTATGCACAGAACTGGCTGGAAAGCCGAGCTAAGGTTTGGCATAAGCAATTGAATATTGCTTGGCTGGAGGCCCCAGAAGGTAATCAGCTTTTAATGGTAGCGGATACGGATTTTTGCCGCTGGCAACCGAGTAAAGATTCGTTATAACCTCACCGCTCGTCGTCTTTCGCATCCTAACGTTGTTGGCTTCAACAACTCACCCTAGTCACATAGTTATCTATGCTCCTAGGGATAAGTTACTTTGCCGCCTAGTTAGGCTACGAAATACTTGGAGCTTTTGCCTGTTAGTAAAAAACAAAACCTAACAGAAAAATGCAATAAAAAAGCTGATAAAGCGGTTTTGTTGAAACCTTTTTATCAGCTTAGTGTGCTTAGCTTTTTGTGATCGCTACTTCAAACGTGCAATGGCGCGGTAACCAATGTCTTTACGGTAAAAACTGCCATCCCAATGGATATTTTCTGCCGCTTGGTAGGCTTTTTGCTGTGCTTGAGCAATATCATTACCGAGGGCTGTGACACACAGCACACGACCGCCGGCTGTCGTCACTTCACCCTCTTTTAGCTTTGTACCTGCATGGAACACTTTACTATCAGCAGCGTCTTTTGTTGGTAAGCCATGGATCACATCACCGTTATGATAGTCGCCAGGGTAACCACCCGCGGCAATAACAATACCTAATGCAGGGCGCTCATCCCATGATGAATCTTTACCTGCTAGCTCACCTTTTGCTCCAGCAAGACATAATTCAACGAGATCAGATTGTAGGCGCATCATAATTGGCTGAGTTTCAGGATCACCAAAACGACAATTAAATTCGATAACTTTTGGATTGCCTGCTTTGTCAATCATTAGGCCTGCATAGAGAAAACCTTGATAACGATGACCTTCTGCATCCATCCCTTTAACAGTGGGATAGATAACTTGTTCCATAACGCGTTGGTGGATCTCATCTGTCACAACAGGAGCGGGTGAATATGCCCCCATACCTCCGGTGTTGAGGCCTGTATCACCGTCACCTACACGCTTATGATCTTGGCTGGTTGCCATCGGAATGACATTCTCACCATCCACCATCACAATAAAACTTGCCTCTTCGCCATCCAGAAATTCTTCAATAACGATACGATGACCTGCATCGCCAAATGCATTGCCTGCAAGCATATCTTTTACGGCATCTTTGGCTTCAGCTAGTGTCATTGCAACGATGACACCTTTACCCGCAGCTAGGCCATCAGCTTTGATTACGATTGGTGCGCCGACCTTATCTAAATAAGCGAGCGCAGGTTCAACTTCCGTGAAGTTTTGGTAATCGGCAGTTGGTATTTTATGGCGAGCTAAAAAGTCTTTGGTGAATGCTTTAGAGCCTTCTAGCTGAGCCGCGCCCTGTGTTGGGCCAAAAATAGTTAATCCAGCGCTCTGGAATGCATCAACAATACCAATCACTAATGGTGCTTCAGGACCGACGATGGTTAAACCAATCTGCTTATCTTTTGCAAATTGCAGTAAGCCATCAATGTCAGTTGCCGCAATATCAACATTCTCAAGTGCGGATTCTAATGCTGTTCCTGCATTACCGGGAGCGACATAAACTTTATCTGCAAGTGGTGATTGAGCCGCTTTCCATGCTAGGGCGTGTTCACGACCACCGCCACCAATAATTAAAATATTCATACTTAAACTCCAGATTATTAATGGCGGAAATGACGCATATTAGTGAAAATCATCGCGATACCATGCTCGTTAGCGGCATCAATTACTTCATTATCACGAATTGACCCACCAGGCTGGATAACACAAGTGACGCCGACAGCAGCCGCTGCATCAATACCATCACGGAATGGGAAAAATGCATCTGATGCCATCGCACAACCAGCAACTTCTAAACCTTCATCAGCAGCCTTGATACCTGCGATTTTCGCAGAGTATACGCGACTCATCTGCCCTGCACCGATACCAATAGTCATATCATTTTTGGCATAAACAATTGCATTCGATTTAACGAACTTAGCCACTTTCCAGCAGAACAAGGCATCTTTAAATTCACGCTCAGTAGGCTGGCGCTTAGTGACAACGCGGAGATTGTCTTGTTCGACCATACCTAAATCACGATCTTGTACTAATAAACCACCATTAACACGCTTAAAATCTAGGCCTGCAACAGGCTTATCCCACTCACCACAAGTGAGAACACGGACATTTTGCTTAGTGGCTAATACAGTAAGTGCGTCAGTCGCTACAGTTGGAGCGATGATCACTTCAACAAACTGTCGTTCGATGATGGCTTCTGCGGTTGCTTTATCAAGCATACGGTTAAATGCAATGATGCCTCCAAATGCAGAAGTTGGATCTGTTTTAAATGCACGGTCATAAGCTGCATGAAGATTATTGCCAATAGCGACCCCACACGGATTAGCATGTTTTACGATCACACAAGCGGGCTCTTCAAAGGATTTAACACACTCTAAGGCGGCATCGGTATCAGCGATATTATTATAAGATAAAGCCTTGCCCTGAATTTGTGTGGCAGTAGCGATAGACGCTTCTTTTGGATCTTCTTCTATATAGAATGCGGCATCTTGATGGCTATTTTCACCATAACGCATATCTTGTTTTTTAATAAAGTTTAAATTCAAGGTACGTGGGAAGCGGCCAGATGGTTGAGTTGTGTCACCATAATATGGTGCAACCAACTCGCCGAAATAGTTGGCAATCATGCTGTCATACGCTGCCGTATGCTCAAACGCTTTAATCGCAAGGTCAAAACGTGTAGACCAATTTAATGAATTATTATGATTATCGAGCTCTTCAATAATTTTTTCATAGTCATTGCTATTAACCACAATGGCAACATCTTTATGGTTTTTTGCCGCAGAGCGAACCATTGTTGGCCCACCAATATCGATATTCTCAACGGCATCTTCTAATGTACAGTTAGGTTTTGCGACAGTTTGTGCAAATGGATATAAGTTAACGACGACCATATCAATGGGCTGGATGTCATGTTGTTGCATGATCTCATCATCGGTACCACGGCGACCTAAGATCCCACCATGCACTTTAGGATGCAGTGTTTTGACGCGGCCATCCATCATTTCAGGGAAACCTGTATAGTCTGAAACTTCAGTGACTTTTAAACCTGATTCGGCGAGCAGTTTTGCAGTTCCACCCGTAGAGAGCAGTTCAACACCTCGTTGAGAAAGCGCCTTAGCGAATTCAACAACACCTGTTTTATCAGAAACACTTAGCAGGGCACGACGAATTGGACGAAGCTGTTGCATGAGATAGATCCCTTGGATATTGAAAGCAATAAAACCGTAACAGTGAGTTTAAAGAATAAAGGCTTTTCTTATATACCTATTTACTATTGCTGCTGTGTGATTACATCGACATGGTTATAGATATAGAAGAAGCCACTACAATTTCAGACCATAAAAAGAAAATCAACGATGAATTTTCAGGCTAATTGTAACGCAAACGTTTGCGTAATGCGCGATATATTTCAATTATTTTTATTGCCGTGGATAACTTTGTGTATAACTCTGTATAAACACCGCTTTTGCTGTGTAATGCAGCAGTTGAATAAAAAAATGCAAAAAAGGGGTTGCCAGAATTTTCTGACTCCCTATAATGCGCATCCACTGACACGGCAAGCCGCTCCGGTGGTGAGGTTTGAAAAATAACCCCGATGACAGTTGAGGTGAAAAAAGAAAG
>NZ_JAWUEH010000024.1:0-37267 GCF_033550225.1 Providencia sp. 2023EL-00965
AGTGGTGAAAGCTATCGATTGAAAGATAAACGACGCTCAGGTGCCATACCTAAATGAAACAGTGGATCACTTTTGATTGATCGAATTTGAGTTAAAAGTGGATCAGTTTTCGTTGATCGTTGACAGCCCTGAGAGCTTGGGAGTAATAGCACTTGCTGATGAACTGCTCACGGAAGTTTATCATCTCACGTTCACTTGTAACTCTAACGGGGCATTGGCTTGTTATACACAAGAAAAAAACCATACCTGTTCTCTTATCATGCCAGATAGCTCTCATGATAAAGGTTTTGCTATGACCTCAAGTTTTAGTTGTATGCTTCTGGCAACGTTGCTGCTGTTTGATAACCAAAATTTTTCACAGTTAGGATGTGATATTGAAGAGATAGCTACACTTGTAGAAAATGCTATTCCGCATTGGCTGAATATAATCCAACCAATTGTTAAGCAAGGTTTTAATCGAGTATTAGTACTTGGCTCAAATTGTTTTACAGGTATTGCTGAAGAGGGCGCTTTAAAAGTATTAGAGCTGACATCAGGAAAAGTTGTGACACGTTTTGATTCGACATTAGGGGTACGGCATGGGCCTAAACTCATGATTGATGAGGAAACGTTAGTTGTTGTGATGTTATCAGTCGACGAGTATTGCCGTCGTTACGATATTGATTTATTAAATGAATTAGGTCATGAACAAAAAGCAAAACACATTGTTGCACTGAGTAGTTTACCTCTACCACAAGCGATTAAATTTGATTGTCAGCTAAATGATATTTGGTTGATGTTCCCTTACTTGGTTTTTTTACAGCTTTTAGCATTTGAATCTTCCTTGAACTATGGCATATCGCCTGATAATCCATGCCCTACAGGTGAAGTGAATAGGGTTGTCAAAGGCGTTCAAATATACCCATACAAATAATAAAAAACATAATAGGAATAGTCATGTCAACCCCAAATATATTGATGACACGTATTGATAATCGACTAATCCATGGGCAAGTTGGTGTGACATGGACAAATTCTCTCGGGGCTAACTTAGTTGTTGTTGCCAATGATGAAGTCGCTACGGATCCTGTTGTTCAAACATTAATGGATATGGTCATTTCTGATGGTGTACAAACACGTTATTTCACCTTACAAAAAATGATTGAAGTGATCCATAAAGCCGCCGACCGACAGAAGATTTTTATCGTTTGTAAAACACCCAAAGATGTACTCACTCTAGTGCGTGGTGGGGTTCCTATAAAATTTGTCAATATTGGCAATATGCATTTTGTTGAAGGCAAGAAACAAATTCATACAACAGTTTCAGTAGATAATCGCGATATTAGTGCGTTTTGCGAATTAAGGGATCTTGGGATCAGGTGTGAAATTCGTCGTGTACCTAATGAAACAGGTATTGATATTTTCAAGTTAATTAAATAAGGACGTTAGTATGTTACTTGAAGCAGCATTCATTGCTGTCATTGCAGGGATAGCGGGGGTTGATTTATTTAATGGTCTGACACATATCCATCGTCCTGTAGTTATTGGACCTATTGTTGGGCTGATCTTAGGTGATTTACAAACAGGATTATTAGTTGGCGGCACATTGGAACTTGTTTGGATGGGAATGGTTCCTCTTGCGGGTTCCCAGCCACCAAACGTCGTAATAGGCGGCGTCATAGGTACAACATTTGCGATTACGACACACGCAGATCCGAAAGTCGCTATTGGTATCGCAGTCCCTTTTTCTATCGCTGTTCAAGGCTGCATCACTTTATGGTTTATGCTCTGTTCACCAATGATGCATAAGTGCGACGAAATGGTGAAAAAATGCAATTGGCGCGCTATTGAAATGGTGAATTATGGCGGGCTCCTCATTCTGTTTTCCTTCTATTTTATTATTGCGTTTTTACCTATCTACTTTGGCGCTGAAGCTGCAAGTACCATGGTACAAAGGGCACCTCAGTGGTTATTGGATGGTCTTGCTGTGGCAGGAGGTATGATGCCTGCTATTGGTCTTTCATTATTAATGAAAATTATGATGAAAAAGACTTATATAGCTTATTTTATTCTTGGTTTTATCTCAGTCACTTTCTTAAATATGCCAATTATTGCGGTTGCACTTGGTGCATTTGCTATCTCATTGATCGACTTCTTCAATCGTACGCGTAATGACAACAATGATAACGGTAGCTCATCTAATACAGCTCAGGGGATTAATGATGGTATTTAATGGCAATGATAAAGCGCTAGCTGCGCAAATAGGGCAACGTAAGGCTCAGGCAATGACGATTAGCCCAGTTGGGCGTGATGACTACCTCGATAATGAGTCTGCGGTTGAACTTACTAACCATGATATTAATGTTATGGCTCTACGTTCACTATTACTACAAGCATCATTTAATTATGAGCGTATGCAAGCCGGTGGCTGGCTCTACACTTTAATTCCTGCATTACGCAAAATTCATAATAATCCAGAAGATTTATCAAGTTCCATGAAAATGCATATGGAATTTATCAATGTACATCCATTTGATGTGACATTTTTATCTGGCTTAGTATTAGCGATGGAAAGTAGTAAAGAAAAAATATCAACTATCCGTGCTGTTAAAATAGCCTTAATGGGCCCATTAGGCGGTATTGGTGACGCATTGTTTTGGCTGACTTTACTCCCTATTTGTGCAGGTATTGGGGCATCATTAGCCTTACAAGGAAGTCTATTTGGCCCTATTATTTTTCTATTAATGTTTAACATTGTGCATTTTGCATTACGTTTTGGGCTGGCACATTACGGCTACCGGGCTGGAACTAAAGCTATTTTTTTACTTAAAACACATACCAAAAATATTTCTCACGCAGCATCTATTGTTGGAATGACAGTTGTTGGTGCACTAGTCGCTTCTTATGTACATCTTTCTACACCATTAATCATGACTGCTGGTGAAGCTAAGGTGGCTTTACAAACCGATGTGCTAGACAAATTGATGCCTAACATCTTGCCACTAGGTTTTACCTTGTTGGTGTATTGGTTAATGAAAAAAAACTTTTCGCCTGTGAAATTAATCGGGGTCACGGTGGTATTGGGAATACTCGGTAAATTGGTCGGTTTTTTATAAGGAGTTTGTCAATGTTAGGTGTTGTTATTACAGGACATGGCAGGTTTGCTAGCGGCCTGTTACAGGCAATAGAACAAGTTATTGGATCTCAAGAACAATGCATCGCTATCGATTTTACCGAAGGAATATGCATTGATACTTTACGACAGGCACTGACAATAGCGAGTTTGCAATGCGATCAAGGTGATGGAGTCATTTTCCTAACTGATTTATTAGGTGGCTCGCCATTCCGACAGGCATCATTATTAACCCTGAAAAATGCACATTACCAAGTTATAACTGGAGCTAATATGCAAATGGTCGCTGAGGTTATGCCAGAGCGAAGTAATATGTCGGCAGTTGAGTTTAGAGATAAAGCATTGGAAGCTGGGCACCGTGGTTTAACAAGTTTATGGCATGAGCAACAGCGTGAGAAACATTTTATTGGCAGTTGTGATGGCCTTTAAGGTGTAAATCAATTAAATGTATGAATATAAGTGAGAGTTGTAGAAGCTATTAATCCATTTAGTAAAAAAATAAATTTTCATAATTAAGAGTGGCTTGTTATAAGTATGTAAATACAATTCCCTGATTTTTATATGGAAAATAGTTTAGATAAATTAGATTACTTGACTTAAATAGGCTATTTTCCTGCTTCGGCTGTGTTATGATACCCGCCCCTTATTACTTTTTGCTGTTTTTTTAGCTAGAACTCTGATTGCTAAGAGTGAAAAGTTGTGCATGGGTATATAATAGATAATGATAAAAATCAGTCGGATAGGCTACTATGCTTTTACTTATTGATAATTACGATTCATTTACTTATAACCTGTATCAATACTTTTGCGAGTTAGGTGCAGAAGTCGTGGTTAAACGGAATGATGAAATTTCTATCGAAGAGATAGAATCGCTTTCGCCTACACACCTAGTGATCTCACCAGGCCCTTGTACGCCTGATGAGGCGGGAATTTCTCTCGAAGCTATTAAATATTTTGCAGGTAAAATCCCTATTTTAGGTATTTGTCTCGGTCACCAAGCTATTGGGCAAGCCTTTGGTGCTACTGTTGTGAAAGCTAGAGAAGTGATGCACGGCAAAACATCGGCTATTCATCATAATCATCAAGGGGTGTTTAAAGGGCTTAACCGTCCATTGACGGTAACCCGTTATCATTCTCTTGTTATTGCGGCGGATACATTACCTGCATCTTTTGATGTATCTGCATGGTCTCTAAATAACGGTGATGTTGATGAAATCATGGGAATTCGTCATAAAACTTTGCCTATTGAAGGTGTTCAATTTCACCCAGAAAGCATTCTGAGTGAACAAGGGCATGAATTATTGAATAACTTTTTAAAGTATTAGGATTGTTGATCTTTAAAGGTGAATTTTTATTCGAATTAAAGATATTTTACTAAGGTGAGAGGTTGGCTGCCTAGTGAACTAGGTAAGAGCCTCTCAGCAGAGTATCAAATCGTGAACGGATCATCAGGACGACATTCAGGCATCATTTTTAACTTAAACGTTCAAGGAACCCGCCTATTAAGAATTATAAATCAACCAAGTAGGCTGTTTTTTTAATCCCTTCTAGCTGTAAAAAACAGCAGCAAAGATCCACGAACTCTGACCATTACTTACCTCAATAAAAAATAAAATTTACACTATCACCTGCTTAGCTATTGCGCTTTTATGATTTTTTATTCATATTTAATGCTTATATTTTCACTTTGCACTAAATAAAAGTAGGTGAGGGGTATGAAACAACAACAAGCAGTGAATCGGCAGACTTATGATCAGGTCATTTTACCTATTTATTCTCCCGCTGAGTTTATTCCTGTACGCGGAGAAGGTAGCCGAGTATGGGATCAGCAAGGTAAAGAATACATTGATTTTGCTGGTGGTATTGCGGTACTTGCACTAGGTCATTGCCATCCTGCTTTAGTTGCTGCGGTTCGCGAACAAAGCGAAAAGTTATGGCATCTTAGTAATATTTTTACTAATGAGCCTACCTTGGTTTTAGCACAAAAACTGATTGATGCTACATTTGCGGAGCGCGTTTTTTTTGCTAACTCAGGGGCGGAAGCGAATGAGGCTGCTTTTAAATTAGCGCGCCATTACGCTATCACCAAATATAATCCGTATAAAACGAAGATCATCGCATTTAAACAAGCGTTTCATGGGCGTACTCTCTTTACCGTATCTGTTGGTGGGCAAGCGAAGTATGCGGATGGTTTTGGTCCAAAACCCGCTGATATTATCCATGTGCCGTTTAATGATCTTGAGGCTGTTAAAGCGGTTATCGATGAAAATACCTGTGCTGTCGTTCTAGAGCCTGTTCAAGGTGAAGGTGGTGTAACTGCTGCAACGCAAGAGTTTATGCAGGGTGTACGTAAGCTATGTGACGATAATCAAGCTTTGTTAGTGTTTGATGAAATACAAAGCGGTATGGGACGTACAGGGCATTTGTTCTCTTATATGCATTATGATGTGATTCCAGATATTTTGACTACAGCGAAAGCACTCGGTGGAGGGTTCCCAATTAGCGCGATGTTAACGACTAATGAAATCGCGAAGGCAATGGGGCCGGGTACTCATGGTACTACCTACGGCGGTAATCCACTGGCTTGTGCGGTCGGCAATGCGGCATTTGATATTATTAATACCAAAGAGGTCCTTGATGGAGTTGCTAAGCGCCGTGAATTATTTGTATCTCATTTAAATAAACTCAATCAGCAATATGACATATTCTCTGAAATCAGAGGAATGGGGTTACTCATTGGTGCTGAATTAAAGGGGGAATTAAAAGATCGTTCTAAAGATATTCTACAGGCTTGTGCTGTTGAAGGACTAATGATGTTAAATGCAGGGCCGAATGTATTACGTTTTACACCATCATTAATTATCTCAGAAGAAGAGATTAATCAAGGTATGGTGAAATTAAATAAAGCGATTGATAGTTTAATTAATAACTAAGTTTTTAGGCTCTCAATTAAATTGTTTTTTTTGAGAGCTATTTATTTTATTTTTATTTATTTATAAATCATCAGTTAAATATATTCTTTTTAGGTTAGAATGGCATTTTCATCCTATTTTTTATATGTTAAATGTATGTTTCTGCATTTCACTAATAAAGTATGGGATGGTAATAATGGATATTGAAAGTATTTCTCTGGAAAAAGGATGTTTTAGCTTTAAAGATGACTTTGTGAATTGTTTTGATTGGAATGATATTGATTTTTCCTTTTCAAAAGTTGATTTAAATACTAAGGAAGTAAGCACATTATCAAGTAATTATGAGTGGCTTTTAATGTATTGGGATGCAGATTTAGATCTAAGTATTAGTGAAAGACTTGGGGCTGGCATTCAATTTTGGAATGATTATTCAAATGCTCATATATCTACATTGTCTAAAACACAGAAAAATAAATTTAAATTGGATTTTTGTTTTAATCATAAAAATGTATTTGAAATAGCATCAATTAATTCAAATAAAGAATTGTCTGTAGCTGATATAATTAAAATTCATAATCACCGCCATATCATCTCGGATTATGCAGATAGGTTATGGAAAAATTACCAACAGATGGTTTTACCAATGCGAGAAAATATTTCATTACCTATTATTGGGATTGAAGACCAGAAAGTAAAGCAACAGCCTATTGATATTCACGGCTTTATGAAATTTGGAGATGTGCGTTTTACTCGAAAAGAAATGATAACTATCTGTATGTTGCTTTCTCAATGCCGAATTAAGGAAATTAGTGCTATTCAAGGATGCTCTGAAAACTCAGAGCATAAACGCATCATGAATATTAAAGAGAAGCTGGGTTGTCCTCATGCCTCACCGAGTGGTTTATTTAAAGCATTTAAAGAGCGTGGTATTACATTAGCTTGTTTAGATACATTAATTACTCTGAAAAATATTCAACAAGGAAATAAAAAATGAAATGGAAATTCAGATTAGGGGCGGTAGCAGGGAATACTTTAGAATATTATGATATTGCCGTATTTGCTGCAATATCTGTATATTTAAGTGCGGAATTAGAACGATTAGGTTACTCTTCAGCGACTGAAATGGTATGGGGAATATTTGCATTACGTTTTCTGGCTAGACCTATTGGTGGTTATGTAATTGGTCGCTATGCCGATCGAGTGGGTAAAAAGCCCGCTTTAGTCTTTACCAGTTTACTTACTGGGACTGCAACCTTATGTATGGCAATATTGCCGATTCAATTATTAGGTTCATATACGCCTATCGCTATTTTAATGTTGCAATTAATATTATCTTTTAGCTTCGGTGGCGAATATCCCTCATTAATCACCTACTTACTTAATAATATTTCTGAAAAAGAATGCTCTAAAGTTTCTTCATTAATTGTTGGTAGCTCAATAATTGGTGTCATTATTTCATTAGCAGTTGTGTTAGTTTTAGAAAATCAATTAACCGTAGAAATGATGCAGTCAATTGGTTGGCGTATA
Organism: Providencia sp. 2023EL-00965; assembly: GCF_033550225.1. Lineage (NCBI taxonomy): Bacteria > Pseudomonadati > Pseudomonadota > Gammaproteobacteria > Enterobacterales > Morganellaceae > Providencia > Providencia sp. 2023EL-00965. The sequence continues at coordinate 7,552 of NZ_JAWUEH010000024.1, forward strand.
CCCTTACTATTAGGTTTGGTGAATATTGCCATTAGCTTTTGGTTTCGCTTAAAATTACCAGATCAACCACTGGTAGAAAAACGCAACAATAAAATGAGTGGATTTAAAATATTACAGATATTTTTATTAACTGTACCTGGGACTGTTACGTTTTATTCGCAAAATATCTCATCCTCTATACTAAGCGAACATTTACAACTCGGTGAACTGAAAAGTCTATATTCAATTGTATTATCAAGTCTTTTATTGGTCTTTATGCTAATTTGTGGATGGTTAACTGATAAATACAGTTCACCACAAAAAATATTTAGACTGGGTGTATTTGGTATGGTGCTGCTTTCTATACCATTGTATTTTGCAATGAGCAGTGGAATAATGATTTTGGTGTCTATTGCTCAATTAATTATAATTATCAATGGGGCAATGATATTATGTAATTTATCTGCAATACTGTTCTCAATTTCTGGTGGGCAGACGGTAGTTCTTGCTGTTGGTTATAATTTAGCAACAACCTTTATCGGTGGGATAACACCGTTGGTGATTAGCTATTTGGTTGGTATCAATGTCGGCTATGTAGGGGGCTTTATTGCTTTATGTGGTTTGACGTTCTTGCTATCGAGTTCTTTATCTAAAAATTATCAACTAGCATCGTGATTTGAATCAAAAGCCCGCCCCAGTGTATACTTGGGGCGATTTATCTTAATTTTAATTATTTATATATATTTTGTCATACTATTCATTTTCATGCTTGTCTTTTTCTTCTTTATTTTCATCGTCTCTTCTTTTCTTACTTGAGCCACTTTTTCCTGATACTGGGGATATAAGAGTAGGTTGCTGAAGATTAGTCGCTGTTATATTTTTATAAAAAGGTAAATTTAAAATTTGCTTTAACATTTTATACTGCTCTTTATTGATCGTTGGTAATGAATAACGGGGAGCTGCTGCGATTTTATTCAATAATATAGACTCTTCTTCATTAAGATTTGATGGGAAATTTGATTTTTTGATTTCATTTAATGCACTGTATTCCTCTTCTGTCATATAACTTGCTAAACCTTGAGTCAGTAGACTAGGTTTATATTTCTTACAGATAAGTTTTTCTTTATTCTGAGTAGGGCTTGTCTTTTTTACTGATTTTGTTGCATTAGCTGTAGCTTTTTGTGTAGATATTTTCGTTTGAGCAAGGGGAATGGTTTTATTATTCTCTTCTAATGAGGGATATATTGTATTTGGAAGTGTTAATACAATGGTAGACGCTTTTTTTGTCTCCGTCATTGAAGAAATATCCGTCTGTATTCCTTGAGTCATTTTAGCTGGAATTTTTTGTTGTGCCACTGCAAATGGCTCAGTTTGTACAGCACGATCTTGTTTTATCAATATTTGTGTTTCCTGTTCGGTTTTTGGGGGGGAGTTAGTTGGTATTTCTACAGTGTTCGTTGCTTTTTCTTGTGTTATTGAGCTATCTGTTTTTTTATCTGTAGCTAATGAATCAGCAAGAAGAGTACTAGGCGAATAGCGTGTTTTATTTATTATAGCGAGGTCAAGTGCTGATATTATTTTTGATTCTTCTACCTCTGATAATTGTTCTATCATTTCTGATAGATTTTTTTTAATATTATTAAATCGATAGTTTGTTTTATTTGGAATGTCTTTGCTCAATAATTTAGCTTTCTCTATCAATTGGTTTGTTTTTGTCATAGATGGATATAAGCTTTTTTCTTGAGCAACAGATTTTTTCTTCTCAGGGAAATCGTTTCTATTTGTGTTGGTGGTAGGGAATCTGATTTTTTTTTCAAGTTGAGGTGAATCATTATTATAGTCGTCATTATCATTATTATATTTAGTTGCATATGGACGATATGATTTTGATGTCGTCAATTTACTAATCTCTTCAGATATGTGAATATAATTCTCTGGCTGTACAGGTGCTATTGATAAACGTGTATCATTTTGATTTTGGGAAAGGTTGTTTTTATTCATTGAAATTGGGTTTTGAACTTTACTCAGATTTGATGTAAAAGAAGTATTCTTATAATCATAATCATTTTCTTCATCAGAAGAAAATGCATCATCACTCTCTATATCTCTTTCAAATTTTTTTTCATAAAAAGACGGATTGGTAAAACCAGAATGGTTACCTATTTTATCTGATTCTGTCTGTATTTCAGCGGATTGCTGCGTCTGGGTAACTTTGGAATGCTCGGTTTGTGTTTGCTTGGTGAAAGTGGCCAGTGCCGCTTGCTTTTGTTCAAAGAGGGCTTGAGCCTCTTTTCTCTGGCTTTCGGTCTGTTGCTGGGCCAGTTTAAGGGCTTCTTGGCTTGCTTGCAGTTGGTTTTTCATCTGCTCCAGCGCAGCTTGTGCGTTATCAAAAGCTTGTTTGTGGGTTTGTACTTGTTTGGTGAAGGCATCTAATTCTAGTTGCTTTTGGTCAAGAGTCGTTTGAGCCACTTTAAGATTTTCTTTGGTCTGTTGTAGTTGCTCTTCTGTATCTTTGTGAGCCTGTTTCTGAATAGCTAGCTCTGCTTCCCTCTGCTTTAGAATATCGTTAGTCTGTTGTAGTTGCTGCTCAATATCTTGGCTCGCTTGAAGTTGAGTTTTCATCTGCTCCAATGCAGCTTGATTTTGTTCCTCACTAAAGATATCACTGTCTATCTCATAAAATAGGTCATCATCATAACGTTGGATATCTTCCATATCAGAGAACTCTTCATCAATATAAGGGTCATTGACTGAATAAAGATCATCATCTTGGTCATCCGTGTCACTGAATGCGTTATTATCAAAATTTCGCTGTAATACGTTTAAAAAGATATTATGACTGTTTAGTCCAGTAATATAGTTAGCTAATAAATTTGTTATATTTTGGCCTTCAATAGGGATATTTAAGCAGTCTTTAGGCGATATTGTGATGATAACTTCAAAATTATCTATGCTTATAGTATAACGATATCGTGTTTTCTTATTATGTTCATTGGCAAAATAATCTTCAATATTATTAAACATTGAAGAGAGCAATTTGGCTTCTTTAGCTACCTGCATATTCTCTACTGAGTCTTTGTTGGGGGATTTATTTAAGGCCGAATTTTTCATCTGACTCTTGAAAGTGTTATCCGATAATAGTTTCCGAAGTACTTCACTTAGCGCCAACGATGGTAGTGTGTTTCTATCGAGTGTACTGGGTCGGCTAGCATTTTTTGGAACAAGCGCGAGTGAACTATCTGGTGTTTTCTTTACCACAGATAATTTTCCACTCTGGCTTGCCGTTCTGCTTGGGGAATAGGAAGAGAGGGACGTTTGAATTTCTTCTGCATACGTCAGTGTTCTTCCGTTAGTGATTGCTGGAGTTGATTCGGTTGTTTGAGAGGCGAATTGTTGTTGAGCAGGAGCACCTTTGTTAATTTGTGAAGTCACTTTGGGCTGGGAAGAGGTGTTTTGCTCAATCTTTTGAATTATTTCTTTTACATGACTCAATGTTGGATTGTCATTATAAGATACTGTAGGTTCAGCTCGTGAGCTATCATCATTTAAAATAAAGTCATTACTCTGTTTTTCACGTTGTTGAGTATTAGCGAGTATGGGTAGAGTCATTTTATTTGCTTTATTTGCTTTATTTGAAATTAGACTCGGTTTTTTCTCGATGGACTGTTTTGCTCGGTCAGTGTTGTTTTCTTTGTTTGAAGAAGAAGGCGCTATGTGAGTCTTTTGTTCAACCTCCTGAAGAGCGGAAGGAGTGTGCAACATCAAAGGCGCTGATTGAGGTAAAGTATCAGATCCTAAGGTCGCTTCTGGCGGAACTCTTCCAACTTGTACGGGGTTAGCTTTTTTTTTCGTGTTAGGCGTTTCGTTTAGAGTACTCTTACTTCCTTGATTTTCATCCTGTTTAGTGGATAAGGTATGCTTAGTTTGTTTTGATAATAAATCACTTGCGTCAACCTCATTTGGGTTATGCTGTATCTCGAACTGTTGTTCTGTTTGGGTTGCGATATTTTTTTTTATAGGAGAAGCAAGTTCTATTTGTGTTACTTTATCTATTTTTTCTGCACAATTATTACTGCTATTAATTAATGTATTGGTTGATGGTGAAGTTGAACTTGATTTTTTAGCATTAGCACTCTTTGCCTTATAGTTTATATTTATCGTTAAATGAATATTGGCAACGTTTTTTATATTATGAACCATGTTATTTACCATAGTCCCTATTTCAGCAAAGTTCATTTCATTCAAAGCATCATTAAGAGTTCTTTGATTAATAAAAGATGGTTTATTAATTGTTATTGTGAGATCGACCATAAATTAAAAATTCCTTAAACAATAAGTTAAGTTATTATTTTTAATATTATGTGACTGATAATTATTTAAATATAAAGAAACGCGGCTAGGCGGTAGATGTGTCGTAAAATGATGGAAATAGATAGTAGTAGGATCTTGATATAATCAGAGAGGCAAAAAATAACCCTGTATCACAATGATAAAGGGTTATTTTAAATGTTAGCGAGTTCCGTAGACGACAATCGTTTTGCCGTGCGCAGAGATCAAGTTTTGATCTTCAAGCATCTTCAAGATACGGCCAACAGTTTCACGCGAACAGCCAACAATTTGACCGATTTCTTGGCGTGTAATTTTGATTTGCATACCATCCGGATGGGTCATTGCATCTGGTTGTTTTGCTAAATTAAGTAGTGTTTGAGCAATACGGCCTGTCACATCTAAGAATGCGAGGTTACCCACTTTTTCTGATGTGGTTTGTAGGCGGCTTGCCATTTGCGCAGAAAGGCGCATAAGAATGTCAGGATTAACCTGAATAAGTTGACGGAATTTTTTGTAAGAAATTTCAGCGACTTCACAGGCGCTTTTTGCTCTTACCCAGGCAGAACGTTCTTGCCCTTCTTCAAATAACCCTAGTTCACCAATGAAATCTCCCTGATTTAAATAGGAGAGGATCATTTCTTTGCCTTCTTCATCTTTGATTAAAACAGCCACTGAACCTTTAACGATGTAGTAAAGAGTCTCTGCTTTTTCACCCTGATGGATCAGTGTGCTCTTGGATGGATACTTATGAATATGGCAGTGTGACAAAAACCATTCAAGAGTAGGGTCTGTTTGTGGCTTGCCGAGAACCATTAGCGTTATCCTCTGTATGTTAATACAGCCTCCGGTCAACCATAACCAGAAAGCTGGTTTTTAAAGTCACTATCTTAGCATATTAACCATAATGTAAGTTAATACCAGTACTATAATATACTCATCATGCTTCAAGTTGCCGCGTTGTTGATTACGTTTACTTGCACTAGCGACATAGTTTTCTATGCTCTTCGCGACTTGTTCACTTATTGCCTAGCTGCATCTCGAATCATTTAGAGTGTATAATCAATTGAAACCCTGAGTTTTGATCTTGCTCCTATCAGGTGATAGTTTGTTTGTAACATAATAAACCTAGAAAGTCTCGGCTTTATCGCTTCAGCTACTTAAAGTGTCGATTCGATTGAAAGCATTTATGTAACAATGTTATCTTTTATACAAATTTTTTCTAGGGGAATAAATAATGGAAGCGAGAGTTAAGTGGGTTGAAGGACTTTCTTTTTTAGGTGAGTCCGCCTCTGGTCATCAAGTCATGATGGATGGTAATTCAGGCGATAAAGCACCTAGCCCAATGGAAATGGTATTGATGGCAGTAGGTGGATGCAGCTCAGTGGATGTGGTATCTATTTTACAAAAAGGCCGTAATAACGTTAGTGGTTGTGAAGTTAAATTAACCTCACAGCGTCGTGATGAGGCTCCTCGTTATTTCACTCATATTAATTTGCATTTTATTGTAACAGGCACTGATTTAACGGAAAAAGTGGTTGAACGTGCGGTGCAACTTTCGGCTGAGAAATATTGCTCGGTATCTTTGATGTTAGAAAAAGCTGTAAAAGTTACTCATAGTTTTGAAATTAAAACTCAATAATTTTTTATTATATATATTATTTTTTTAATTATGATGCTTATTAATTTAAAATAAGCATCATGTATTAACCATTAATCGTGTTTTTGTTTAATTAACTTCTCAACAATAGGGGTCATGATTAACTCCATTGCTAACCCTAATTTCCCTCCCGGCACAACAATAGTATTCATAGCTGAAATAAATGAACCGCTTAACATGGAAAGTAAATAAGGAAAATCAATTTGTTCGAGCCCTCTAAAACGAATAACAATGAAACTTTCATCTTGTGATGGTATCGCTTTAGCAGAGAAAGGGTTTGAAGTGTCTACGGTTGGTACACGTTGGAAATTAATATGGGTTCGTGAGAATTGTGGGGTGATATAATTAATATAATCACCCATTGAGCGAACTACCGAGTCCATCACTGCTTCTCGTGAATGCCCTCGTTCTGTGGTGTCTCGGATCAGCTTCTGGATCCATTCAAGGTTAACGATAGGCACAACCCCAACCAGTAAATCAACATGGCGAGCAACATTGTTTTCAGGTGTGACAACACCGCCATGTAACCCTTCATAGAATAAAATATCACTATTAGGTGGTAAGGGTTCCCATGGCGTAAAGGTACCCGGCTGTAAGCCATAGGGAACAGCTTCATCGTAGGTATGAAGGTATTTACGTGATTTACCACTACCCTGTTGGCTGTATTCTAAAAGCGTCTGCTCTAACAGGGAGAAGTCATTTGCTTCAGGGCCGAAATAGCTGATATGGCGGCCTTGTTCTCTGGCTTTTCTAATTGCCATATCCATTTCAGGGCGAGTATAACGATGAAAACTATCACCTTCTAAAGTTGCAGGTTGGATATTTAATTGATGGAATATTTTACGAAATGCTTGGCTGGTCGAAGTGGTTCCTGCACCACTAGACCCAGTGATTGCAATAATTGGATGTTTTTTGGACATCATGGACTCCCTGTGTTGCGCTTGCGTCCATGCTAAACCGAGCCATGAGCGAAACGGGGTTACGGGCGAAACTGACTGTTAGGCATAAAATTAACAGATTCATGCAACTCTGACCAGACTAGCACAATCTCTCCGGATGCCAATTGGCGTTTCACATCATCAACTTTTTGCTGTAATGACTTTTCGTGTTCCCCATAATCGGTTCCTTCACGTAATACATAGGACTCGATTAGGTTTTCCAATGTATCTGGATCTAAATCTTTCCAAGGGATAATCATGATTTTGTATTGCCTAAATAAGACGCTAACCACTGTGGAACGCGTTTTTCTAACCACATTTCTGGTTTTCTCAATGTGCCACTAACGAAACCGACATGCCCCCCATGTTCTGTCATTTGATATTCAATATTGGCAGGTAAATGCGCTAAATCAGGGACAACTTCTGGCGCCATAAAAGGGTCATCTTTAGCGTGAATAATCAGGGTCGGCTTAGTAATGCGTGGTAACCGAGGAAGAGCACTACACTTTTGATAATAGTCTGTAGCATCTTCGAAACCATGGATCCTTGCTGTGATCACATCATCAAACTCACGGATCCGTTTTAGTTGTTTTAATTGCAATAAATTAAGAGGTAATGAACCAGGGTAGCGCACCAGCTTACGGGTAGCATTACGCTTTAAACCATTAAGTAAATAACGTTGATAAAACTGCGAGAACCCTTTTTCCATTCGTATAGAACATGGCTCTAACATTAATGGAGCTGATACCACGACACCTGCATCGATATCTGCATTTTCACCACTTTCAGCTAAATAGCAGGCAAGCATATTACCACCGAGAGAATAGCCCACCGCACCTGTTGGCACATCCCCCCAAGTTTGTTTTAACCAATGCAAGAAGTAACGTGCATCACTGGTTTCACCCGAGTGATAGATACGTTTTTGACGATTGGGCTCACCGCTACAACCACGAAAGTGCATGACGACCCCTAACCAACCTTGGTTTTGGGCACTTTCAAGCATGCCATGAGCGTAGGGGCTTTTAAAATTACCTTCTAAGCCATGAAAAATGACTAAACGCGGCTTATGACAAGCCTGCTCAGGAGGTTCGCTCCAAGCAAGGTCAATAAAGTCACCATCAGGTAACTCAAGCCGTTGCCAAATGGGTTTAATTTTCGGGGTCCGCCGAAAAATTCTTGGCAATAACGTTTGAAGATGTGGATTTTTAGCCCAATTAATGGGGCGAAAGTTTTCTGACATAGCCTTATTTAATTTCTTAATACCCTTGTGGGTCACATAACATACTGTTATTTTTTTGTGATGCAAGTGCGCTAATTTTGGGGGATAGATTATAAATGAGTCTGGGGCTAGTTTTTTCTCTTTTTACGTTTCTATTCATTGCAGCAGTTACACCTGGCCCTAATAATATGTTATTGACCTCCAGTACCGCAAATTATGGTTTCCGGCGCAGTATCCCCTTATTACTGGGGATAATGCTTGGGATGCAGTCAATACTTTACTTATCTGCGTTTGGCGTTGCTGCGCTTTTATTGCTATATCCTGCATTGCACATTGCTATGAAAGTGGCTGGTAGCCTCTATTTACTGTGGTTAGCATGGAAAACAGCAACCGCAAATTATGAGCCATTGAAAACAGAAAGTGCAGCTGCGAAAAATATAAAGTGGTATCAAGGTGGTTTGTTACAATTTTTAAATCCAAAAGCGTGGTTAATGGGATTGGGGGCTGTTGGAAGTTATAGTTTACCCGGAGATCTATTTGCCCAGTCTATTATCGTGATGAGTATTGCTGTAGTGACAGTTAATTTAATAGCTGGATTGATTTGGATGGCTGGTGGGTCATTAATTGGCTATTTTTTACGGGGCCGTCATGCGTGGTTTATTTTTAATTTAGTGATGGGGCTGTTGACTGCGATGTGTGTGCCACTGATTTGGTTTGAATAAATGTATTTGCCATATTTCAAGTCGCAGCGTTGTAATGATTAAATAAAGGGAAGCATGCAGCTTCCCTTTGAGGTTGTTGACGAGGCGGGATAAAAGCGTGGTTTTACCCGCTTCGTGTTATCAGCCGAAAATCAATACATTGATTTTCCTTATTTATTTCAAAATCTTAATCACTGCTGTCAAACAGAATACGTTTGTTAGCAGTATAAAAGGGAAACAATGCATGCTTCCCTTTTAGAAAGATTCATTCTTAATCTAAATCGATATTTTTGCTGCCAAAGAAATAGGTAAAAATAAATCCACAGACATAAGCGACTGCAATACCACCGACATACACGGCCATACCTGCAAATACACCTTGCGCAGAGGTCATCAGTGGAATAGCGACTAAGCCTGATGGGCCGAACACTGTGTTAAGGCCAACAGGTAGCCCCATCCAAGCAATCAAACCGATAAAGAAACCACCTGCTGCCCCGCCTAAACATGCGGTTACAAACGGTTTTACACGAGGTAACGTTACACCATAAATCAGCGGCTCACCAATCCCAAGAAAACCTGGAATAATGGCTCCGCGAATTTGGTTACGTAAAATGGAGTCTTTCTTTGCTTTCGCATATAGCGCTAATGCAGCTCCCACTTGGCCAGCACCCGCCATTGCTAAGATAGGGAATAGAGAGTTGAAACCCTGCGCATCAACCAGTGCAAAATAGACAGGGACAAAGCCTTGGTGGACGCCAAACATTACCGCAATCAAGAATAAGCCAGCAAGTATAGCAGTGCCGAATGGATTGCCATTTAAATGCATAAATAACCATGACATACCACTGAATAGCCAGCTACCCAATGGCATGATGACGACATAGGCAGCAGCTCCAACAATTAACAACGTAATTGTTGAGGTTAAAATCATATCAAGGTTAGCTGGGATAATTTTGCGTACTTGTTTTTCAACCCAAGCACCAAAAATACAGGCAATCAAGACACCAATGATGCTTCCTCTAGGGTCAATATCCCAACCGAAGAAATTGGTCATGCCCGAAAAGACACCTGAGGTGGCGTTCGGATCATAACCAAGCACAAATAGTGCAGCAATAATGGCTCCGTTAACACCGCTCCCACCAAAGGCTTTTTGTGCATTATAGCCAATTAAGATGCTTAAAAAGCTGAATAATCCTTTACTAAACACAGACATGTACAAAATCATGTGCACGCCGAATGTTTGCTGTTCAGGTGCTTTTGGTAGCCCTTCCGGATAGAAGGTTTGCGTGGCTAATGTTGCAAATCCTAATAATAAGCCGGCAGCAATAAAACCTGGGATCAACGGAGTAAAAATGGTAGCAAACTTAGACAGAAAACGATGTACAGCACTCGTTTGCTTTTGCTTCATTTGCTGTTTATTCGATGATGCAAGAGCGTTTAGGTTAGTTTCTAACGATGTATCCAGTGTTTCTGCGGCAATATGTTCACCACTTTCGAGGATCTGATTCATTAAGTCAGCAGCGGTTTGTGCTTTGCCGGGGCCAAGGACAATTTGTAGTTGTTCATCGCTTTCAATGACACCAAGCACTCCAGCGATCTGCTTTATTGCTGTTTTGTCGACAAGTTGGTCATTGTTGAGTGTCAAACGTAAGCGAGTCATGCAGTTGCCTGCCTGCTTAATATTTGTACTTCCCCCGACCTTTTGCAGGATCTCCTGCATCATTTCTTTAGTTATTTTAGCCATGCCATTTACCCTATCAGTTTCCGTATTAAATGGATTTCGCCACGTTAAGAGCGGTACGAATGAACCCATTATTGTCTGATAGCAATTGACGCGCCTCTTGTGCATTGAGCCCAGATAGGATCATCAAAATTGCAGTTTTACAGTGCCTATCACATTGTTGTAATGCGAGTTCCGCTGTTTGTCTGTCACACTCAGTGGCTTCCATTACGATCTTGACTTGCCTTTCAACCAACTTTGCATTGGTTGCTTCTACATCGACCATTAAATTGCCGAAGACTTTACCAATACGGATCATCGCACCAGTGGTGATCATATTGAGCACCAGTTTTTGCGCAGTACCTGCTTTCATGCGTGAAGAGCCAGTGACCACTTCGGCTCCTACTATTGGAGTGATGGCGATATCGGCTGCACTGGCAACAGGGCTATGGGGATTACAGCTGATGGATGCGGTGACTGCACCAATTTTGCGTGCATAAGCTAGTGCACCAAGGACGTACGGGGTACGACCACTTGCAGCGATACCCACAAGAACATCTTTATCACTGAATTGAATATCAATCAGATCTTGCTCACCAAGTTCGGGTTTATCTTCTGCGTTTTCAACTGCACGGAAAATAGCTTGGTGACCACCCGCAATTAAACCAATGACTTGTTCATGAGGCGTACCATAAGTTGGCGGGCACTCGCTAGCATCCAAAATCCCTAAACGACCAGATGTACCTGCACCTGAATAAATTAAGCGGCCGCCATTCAAAAATGCATGTGCAACTTTATCCACCAATTGTGCAATTTGTGGTAATACTTTTTCGACGGCTAATGGTACTTGCTTGTCTTCATTATTGATGACTTGCAACATATCGATCGTAGAGAGTTGATCGATGTTAGTACTTGCAGTGTTACGGCTCTCAGTTACCATTTTGCTTAAGTCAATGGTCATAATTAATTACTCCTACCTCAGTTAATGAGGGGATATTAAGGAATTATTTATTCCAGTGATGTGATAATGATCACGGCGTTCTCTATTCTGAATTGTCACTATGAAAGAATATTTGAGTATGAATTAGAATGATGAGGTTAATTACTTATTGAATTTAAAGGATTAATATTAAGTAATGAGGTTATTCTAAGAGGAATAATTTATTATATTTAATTAATAAGGAAAGGAATTTAGATGACTTTGCTGGATACGATCACTTGTTTATTGCCTAGGCTTGCTGAAAATCAACGCAAGATAGCTCAGTTTATTTTAGAAAAACCCGAGCGGGTTCTGAATTTATCCTCTCAGCAACTGGCTGAAGCGTTAAATGTGAGCCAATCAGCTATTGTTAAATTTAGCCAAAAAGTCGGCGTGAAAGGGTATCCTGCATTAAAACTGGCATTGAGTGAGATTATTGGTCGTCAGCAGCTCGATGAAGCGAATCCACATATTGCATTGCATAATAAGATCGCGCAAAGCGACAATTTAATGGTCGTTGCACAAAAGCTAGCGTTGGAAAAAAACTACTCGATTACGGAAACCACTCGCCATATTGATTTTAAGTTATTTGAGAAAATTGTTGATTCAATTGATAAATCACAACGGGTACAGATTGTCGGAATTGGTGGCTCAGGGTTAACAGCCAAAGATCTTAGTTATAAATTACAAAAAATAGGTATTACGACACTGGTTGAGTCAGATCATCATGTGCAGATTGCTGCCGCTTTGACATTGACACCTCAAGATACTCAGATTGTGATTTCGTTTACAGGTAAGCGAAAAGATATGCTTACCGCAGCGAGCATCGGTCGTAAACAAGGGGCAAATGTCATCGCAATCACACGTAGCCGATTATCGCCACTTGCGCAGTTAGCTGATTATGTTCTTGAGAGTATTGCAGAAGAAAATGAATGGCGTAGTTCCTCAATTTCATCAAGAACGGCACAAAATACCCTAACAGACCTACTTTTTATGGCGTTATTACAAAAGCGTGAGGCTCGTGCAAAAATGTTAGTCATGAATGCGAGAGTGATGATTAACAAATTAGATGAATAAAAATAGCTTTTTCAACAGTGAGTTATTTGCTCTACCTTTGCAAAAAACCTTTATTTGCGTTAAGACTATTAATATAGATTATTATTTTAATGCAACTTATAGAGGTTCAATTAATGAGGGCGCTAATTGTTTACACGGAACTGACTGACGAAGACTCAGTGATAAGCCATGCTGTGGCTAGGCTTGCAAGTGAACTCAATGATGAACATGTTGAAACGGTTATTATCCGTGATTTCGAAGATGGTCTTGCCTATATTCGCTCAAATACCAGTATCGATTGCCTACTGTATGGCCGTGATATGTCGGATCGTGATGAACAAACCCAAGCACATCGTTTAATCACTCAATTACATCGCAGACAAGAAGATGTTCCCGTATTTCTTCTCAGTGACCGTGAAGAGGCTTTAGTGGCTTTCGATCGTAAAATGATGGAGCAAGTCGATGAGTTTGCATGGATACTCGAAGACTCAGCTGATTTTATTGCAGGGCGGGTATTGGCTGCTATTCAGCGTTATCGTTCCCAATTATTGCCACCATTAATGAAAAGCCTTATCAAATATAGTGATGTCCATGAGTATTCATGGGCAGCACCTGGCCACCAAGGTGGAGTCGGTTTTACTAAAACCCCCGCTGGACGTATTTACCATGATTTCTTTGGCGAGAACCTATTTCGTACTGATATTGGGATCGAGCGCGTAGCAGTCGGTTCTTTATTAGATCACACAGGCGCTTTTGGTGAATGCGAAAAAAATGCCGCGCGTATTTTTGGCGCAGACCAATCTTATTCAGTTGTTGTGGGAACATCAGGCTCCAACCGTACCATCATGCAAGCCTGTATGACCGATGATGATGTGGTGGTGATTGACCGTAATTGCCATAAATCGATTGAACAAGGGCTAATATTAACGGGGGCAAAACCGATTTATATGGTTCCGAGCCGTAACCGTTATGGGATTATTGGGCCTATTTACCCTAAAGAGATGTCTTCAGAATCGATTAATCACAAAATTGCTAGCAACCCTCTCACAACGGATAAAATAGGCCAGCGTCCCGCCTACAGCGTGATCACTAACTGTACTTATGATGGTGTTTGTTACAACGCCCGTAAGGTACAAGATCTCCTTGATGATTCTTTAGATCGCATTCACTTTGATGAAGCATGGTATGGCTATGCACGCTTTAACCCACTTTATCGTGATCACTTCGCCATGAGAGATGAAGAAAGATCAGAGGATGAGCCGACAATTTTTGCGACTCATTCAACCCATAAATTATTAAATGCACTATCTCAAGCCTCGTATATTCATGTAAGAAATGGCCGCAATGCCATTGATTTTAATCGCTTTAACCAAGCTTATTTAATGCACTCAACCACCTCACCGCTGTATGCCATTTGTGCTTCGAATGATATTGCCGCGGATATGATGGATGGCAATAGTGGGCGCTCATTAACTGATGAAGTGATCCGCGAAGCGATTGACTTTAGGCAATCATTAGCCTTTTTGTATAAAGAGTTTCTTAATGATGATGAATGGTTCTTTAAGCCTTGGAACCAAGAAATGGTTAAGGATCCAGTGACAGGAAAGCGCCATGCATTCGAAGATGCCCCTGTAGAATTATTGATGAAGGAACAAAGCTGCTGGGTAATGCATCCAGAAGATAAATGGCACGGTTTCCATGATATTCCTGATAATTGGGCGATGCTTGATCCTATCAAAGTGAGTATTCTTGCTCCGGGTATGGGAGATGATGGCAATTTATTAGATTCAGGTGTGCCAGCGGCACTGGTGACGGCGTGGCTAAACCATTACGGTATCGTTCCTACGCGTACGACCGATTTCCAAATCATGTTCTTGTTTTCAATGGGGATCACCAAAGGTAAGTGGGGGACGCTAGTGAATACGCTGCTTTCTTTCAAGCGCCATTATGACAGCAATACCCCATTAAAAAAGGTACTTCCAGAGGTAGTTGAATCCGCACCTGAAATTTATGGTGAAATGGGGCTACACGATTTAGGCGATAAAATGTTTGCCTATTTACAAAAAAACAATCCCGGCGCATTGCTAAATCAGGCTTATTCACAATTACCACAAGTGATGATGAGCCCTCGAGATGCTTATCAAGAGATCGTTGCCAACCGCGTAGAAGCTGTTCCTATTCATCAATTAGCAGGCCGAGTTGCTGCAAACTCAATCATTCCTTATCCACCGGGTATTCCTATGCTACTGTCAGGTGAAAATTTCGGTGATGAAAATAGCCCTCATATTCACTACTTATATGGTTTGCAGGCATGGGATCAGGAATTCCCTGGGTTTGAACATGAGACGGAAGGCACAGAAGTGATTGATGGGCAGTATTATGTGATGTGTGTGAAGTAATTAATTAGTAGGGTCGCTTGTATGTTTGCAAACTACCCTACTATTAAGTTTAAGATACTCTTAGTTAGATTCAAACTCACTGGTCATGGTTTCAAGCTGCTCTTGCAGCTCCATCCATGCCATTTCAACCTCTTCTAACGCATTTTTTTGCTCTGTTTGTTTTTTTAAACATTCAGCGAGCTCTGCTTTGCGCTCTTGCTCGTAAATGGCTGCATCAGAAAGAGTGGCTTCCAGTTCAGCGAGTGCACTAGAGTGTTTTTCCATTTTCTTTTCTAATTCAGTCAGCTGTTTACGGATAGGTTGCGTTTGTTGGCGAAATTCGGCTTCGCGGCGTTTTTGATCTTTCCTATCTTGTGCCGTGACGGTTGCTGTATTTGCTGGGCGATCTTTTTCTTGTAGATCACGAGCCTGCTGCAACTCCATTTTATTTTGTTCCGCTAACCATTGTTGGTAATCTTCCAGATCACCATCAAACGGTTCAACTAAACCATCATGAACCAAATAAAGGTCATCTGTGGTAGAACGTAGTAAATGCCTATCATGGGAAACGACAACCAATGCACCTTCAAAATCAATCAAAGCTTCGGTCAGAGCTTGGCGCATATCTAAATCAAGGTGGTTAGTCGGTTCATCGAGTAGTAATAAATTAGGGCGTTGCCAAACAATTAGCGCCAAAACTAAGCGTGCTTTCTCTCCACCCGAAAAACGGCCGCTTGGGTCAGTGACTTGGTCACCTTTAAAGCCAAATCCACCTAAATAATCGCGTAATTGCTGTTCAGTTTCTTGTGGTGCTAGCCTTGCAAGGTGTTGTAATGGTGATTCATCAGCATGCAAATATTCCAACTGATGCTGAGCAAAATAGCCTAATTTGATCCCTTTTGCTAAAGAAACGCTACCTTGCAAGGGTTGTAAATCACCTGCGAGTAATTTGATTAGCGTTGATTTACCCGCACCATTGCGACCTAACAGGCCAATACGTGACCCCGGTACTAAATTCAATTTAATTGATTTTAGAATAATTGTATCACCATAACCTGCGCTGACTTTCTCCATTTTCAATAATGGATTTGGTAAGCTTTCAGGCTGGCGGAATGAAAAATGGAAAGGATTATCCACATGAGCGGGGGCGACCATTTCCATGCGTTCAAGCATTTTTATACGGCTTTGAGCTTGCTTGGCTTTAGTCGCTTGTGCTCTAAAGCGATCGATATAACTTTGCAAGTGAGCCGCTTTGGCTTGTTGGCTTTCATAAAGAGATTGTTGCTGAGCCAGCTTGGTTGCGCGTTGACGCTCAAAAGAGGAGTAGTTACCGGTATACTCGAATAAGGTTTCTTGCTCAATGTGTAGGACTTTATCGATAATTGGATCGAGGAAGTCACGGTCATGAGAGATTAATATGAGTGTGCCAGAATAGCTTTTTAGCCATTTTTCGAGCCAAATGACAGCATCTAAATCAAGGTGGTTGGTTGGCTCATCCAATAATAATAAATCGGAACGGCAAAGTAGTGCTTGTGCAAGGTTAAGGCGCATGCGCCATCCACCTGAAAATGATTTTACAGGTTCTTGCAACTGGTTTTGGCTAAAGCCAAGGCCATGTAACAGGCTGGATGCCCGTGAGCGAATGCTCCATGCATTGATGGCATCAAGTTGGCCGTGTAGTGCAGCGATTGCATGACCATCGTTTTTTTCATTAGCGAGTTGTAGTTGTTGTTCAAGAGCGCGGAATTCACGATCGCCATCTATCACATATTCTAATGCAGGAATGTCTAATGCCGGAGTTTCTTGATTCACCCAAGCGAGTGCCCACGTGCTTGGAAAAGTGGCAGAGCCTGCTTCGGCTTGTAATTCACCTTTAAGCAAAGAAAGCAGTGTTGATTTGCCGCAACCGTTTTTACCGACTAGCCCAACTTTTTGGCCTGGGTTAATGGTTGCGGTGGCATTATCGAGTAAAACACGCACGCCACGGCGAATTTGTAAGGAAGAGAAAACAATCATAGCAGCCGTCAGTTGAAAATATGTTAAATTATATAATAAATACCCTAGAATTTTCAGCTGGTATACGACCATACGAAAATGTGTAGGTGTGCACTCGTTATACTTCAAGTCGCAGGGCTTTTCATTGAGGTATAAGTGGCTATGCTACGCTCACCTTACATAGTTTATCTATGTTTCCCGCCTACCTTCGTTTGTCGTCTACCTGCAACTCGAATTATTTAGAGTATAAAATAAAAGTAATATGCAGGCAGCATGGTAACGGAAAATTATCCGTCTGACACGCCTTTGAGGAGGGAAAGATGTCAAATAAGCCGAAAGTATTAGTGCTCTATGCACATCCAGACCCTGAAGAATCCGTCGCTAATAAAGCATTGCTTGATGCCATTAAGGATTTAGAGCATGTGACGGTTCATGATCTTTATGCGATTTATCCAGACTATTTTATAGATGTGAATGCCGAACAAAAATTAGTCTGTCAATTTGACATTATTGTGTTCCAACATCCTCTTTATACTTATAGCTGCCCAGCCCTATTAAAAGAGTGGTTCGATAGAGTATTAACGCGTCGTTTTGCAACAGATATGGGGTATCAAAAACTAAAAGGCAAATATTGGCGTTCGATTATAACGACGGGAGAGCCTCAAGAGGCGTATCAACATGGTGGGTATAACCGCTACCCGCTAAGTGAGATTTTACGTCCATTTGAGTTAACGGCAGCCATGTGCGATATGCAATGGTTAGAACCTAATATTATTTATGCTGCACGTAGGCAGCGTAAAGAGCATCTACAGGAAATTATTGCGGGATACCGTGAATGGTTACAGCAGCCTCTGCAAATAGGGGGCTTATCCTGATGGAGCAACTTAATTTATTTGAATCAGTAATTATTTTCCTCTGTGCTGGTGTGGTGATGGTGCCTATAGCACAGAAGATCCGCTTGGGCGCCGTTCTCGGTTATTTATTGGCTGGGATCGTGATCGGCCCATTCGCATTGGGTTTTATTCGCAATGTAGACGATATTCTCCATTTTTCTGAAATGGGGGTAGTCTTCCTGATGTTTTTGATTGGTTTGGAACTCAAACCCTCTAAATTGTGGGAACTACGTCGCTCTATTTTTGGGGTGGGGACCGCTCAAGTTGTGGTGACCGCTTCTATCATGGCAGGCCTGCTATTATTGGCAAAATTTTCTTGGCAAGCAGCAGTCGTCGGTGGTCTTGGTATGGCGATGTCATCAACAGCGATGGCCTTACAATTGATGAATGAAAAAGGAATGTCGAATAAAGAGAGTGGTCAACTTGGCTTCTCTGTATTGCTGTTTCAAGATATGGCAGTGATCCCTATTATGGCACTGATCCCATTACTAGCGGGTGATACTGCAAGCAGTGATTGGTACCGTATTGGTTTAAAAGTGATTGCCTTTGTTGGTTTATGGGTCGTTGGACGCTATTTATTACGTCCGATGTTCCGTTTAGCTGCCAAATCAGGTGTTCATGAGATTTTCACTGCTGCGGCATTATTGGTCGTGCTAGGTTCAGCTCTGATTATGGAGAGCCTTGGTTTTTCAATGGCACTCGGTACTTTTATGGCGGGGGTCATGTTAGCTGAAACCGAATTTCGCCATGAATTAGAAATCAATATTGAGCCATTTAAAGGGCTACTACTAGGGTTATTTTTTATCTCAGTAGGGATGTCGTTGAATTTACAAATTCTATGGAGTTATTTACCGCAAGTTTTACTAGGAGTATTGCTGCTAGTTGCGGTTAAAGCGTTGGTCCTTTATATCCTCAGTTGGATAGCTAAACTGCGTAATGGCGCAAGAGCCCAATTTGCAGGGGTATTAAGCCAAGGTGGTGAATTTGCATTTGTGATTTTTGCCACCGCATCAGGAGCAAGCGTGATTGATGAAAGGCAAATGGATTTACTCTTAGTGGTTGTCACACTCTCTATGATGACAACGCCATTAGTAATGCAATTAATCGATGGATATCTCAACTATCGTTATAACCGTCATCCTGTTTCAAATGAAAAGCCCTTTGTTGAAGATAACGATCCTCATGTGATTTTAGTTGGTTTTGGCCGAATGGGGCAGGTTGTGGGGCGTTTATTGATGGCGAATAAAGTAAAAATTACCGTACTTGAGCAGGATGTCACAGCAATCAGCACCATGCGCCGCTATGGTTATAAGGTTTACTATGGTGATGCACGTGAATTGCAGTTATTACGTTCGGCAGGCGCTGAAAAGGCAAAAGCCATTGTGATCACCAGTGATGTACCTGAAGAAGTAATGGAAATTGTACACTTATGCCAAGAAAACTTTCCTAATTTACATATTATCGCTCGAGCAAAAGGGCGGGTAGAAGCCCATGAATTATTACAAAATGGTGTTCAAGATTTTAGCCGTGAAACGTTCTCTAGTGCTTTAGAATTAGGCAGTAAGGCATTAATTAGTACAGGTATGCACCCCCATAAAGCTTATCGAGCTAAACAGCATTTCCGTCGATTAGATATGCGCACTTTAAGAGAGATTATTCCTGAAAATGAAGGGGATAGTGGTCAAGTTTCTCGAGTTAAAGAGGCGCGACGAGAGCTGAATGAACTATTTGAAAAAGAGATGTTAAGGGAGCATCGCCAGCCCCATAACTGGAACCATGATGAATAAAGGGCAGTATTATGTCGTCAACACGTAAGCGATTTATCGCAGGGGCAGTTTGCCCTAAATGCCAATCACAAGACACACTGATGATGTGGCGTGAAGATAAAATTGATGTGGTTGAATGTGTCAATTGCGGCGATCAGCAACGCCAAGTTGATGACACTGCAACACCTCATGTGAGAAAACAGGAACAAGTCATTGGTATTTTTACACCTGAATAAGGGGAATTTTGTCAATTTTCAATACAGCAGTCTTGTTTTCCGGTACAATCGACAAAATTTTTCCCCCTATGGGTAGTAGGAGATGTCATGAAAGTAGCAAAAGATTTGGTAGTCAGCTTGGCTTATCAAGTAAGAACAGAAGATGGTGTTTTAGTTGATGAGTCTCCGGCGAATGCGCCACTTGACTATCTACATGGCCGTGGTTCTTTAATTTCTGGTTTAGAGAAAGCATTAGAGGGTCGTGCTGTTGGTGATCATTTTGATGTTGAAGTTGCCTCTGACGACGCTTATGGCCAATACGATGACAACTTAGTTCAACGCGTTCCTAAAGATGTCTTTATGGGGGTTGAAGAGTTGCAAGTGGGTATGCGTTTCTTAGCTGACACAGACATGGGGCCAGTACCTGTTGAAATTACAGGTATTGAAGGTGATGAAGTTATCGTCGATGGTAACCACATGCTGGCGGGTCAAAACCTGAAGTTTAATGTTGAAGTCATGGCAATCCGTGAAGCAACAGAAGAAGAGTTGGCTCACGGCCACGTACACGGTGCTGATGGCCACGATCACGACCATGAAGGTGGTTGCTGCGGTGGTAGTCATGGTCATAGCCATGGCGAAGAAAGTGGTTGCTGTGGTGGCGGTGAAGGTCACGGTCACAAACATGGCGGCTGTGGTTGCCACTAATGATAGTCATCGATCATAGGTGATAAGAGATTAACTCCTTAACACCCGATCTATAAAAGGCCTCCAAGAGTTGGGTAACCAATTAATGGAGGCCTTTTTGTTTATGGTGTTTTTAATCTTGTTATAGGCCTAAATTTTTTTGTTATTCGTTGTTTTTCTTCGATTAAATTATTATTTCGCTATCGATGTTCTACTGTTTATTTTATTAACATTAATAGGGAATAAATCATGGGGTGCCCGTCTGTTTATCCTACAAAAACAACTATTTATAAAAAAGATCAAACATGGAATGGCTATACATTATTTAATACGGCAAATAATAAAGGTGCCGTATTGATTGATATGAATGGTAATGAGGTCCATGCTTGGCCAAAAGCGTTAGGTGCTCTTAGTAAAATGTTACCTAACGGAGATTTACTTTGTTGCAGTGAAATCGAACACAATTTTCAATGTCATGAAGACAAAAAAATTGTGCAATTAGACTGGTATGGCAATGTTATTTGGTCATTTGATCGTTTTGAACGTTTGGTTGATGAATTCGGAATAACAACTTGGTCTGCAAGAACACATCATGATTACCAACGTGAAGGTAACCCTGTTGGTTATTACTCCCCTGAATTATTAGCAAAAACTGATTCTGGCAATAGTTTATTACTTTGTCATCGTAATATTCAAAATAAACAAATCTCCAATAAACCACTATTAGATGATGTCATTGTGGAGATCGATTGGCAGGGAAATATTATTTGGGAATGGGCATTTAACGACCATTTTTTCGAATTAGGTTTTGATCAGATAGCGAAAAAGGTGATTTATCATAATCCTAATTTGATAAGTCATGGTGAAATAGGCGATTACTTACATATTAACAGCCTGTCACGTCTTGGTCCCAATAAACACTTCGATAACGGTCATCAAAATTTCCATCCAGATAATATTATTTGGAGTTCCCGCGAGGCCAATATTGTTGGTATCACCAGCCGTCAAACAGGCAAAGTTGTTTGGCAAATAGGCCCTGATTATACAGAAGCAAGGTTCAAACATTTAGATTGGATTATTGGCCAACATCACGCACATCTCATCCCAAAAGGATTGCCTGGTGCTGGAAATATTTTGCTATTTGATAACGGTTGGAAAGCGGGTTATGGGCAATCGACACCAAACTCATCTGATGGTTTAAAAAATGCGTGTCGAGACTATTCTCGCGTGCTGGAAATTGATCCAATTAGTTTTGAAATTATTTGGCAATATTCGGCAAATGAACAGGGAACGAAGCAGGGCGCGAAAGTAACAATAAATAAATACCAATTTTATAGCCCTCACGTGAGTAGTGCCCAAAGACTGTTAAATGGAAATACGTTAATTACCGAAGGAAGTAATGGGCGGCTTATTGAAGTCACCAAAGAAAATAGAATTGTTTGGGAATATATTTCGCCATACCAATCTTCTGGTCTGGAAGCGCATAATAAGATCTATCGAGCATACCGTGTTCCCTATGATTGGCTTCCTCAACTCAGCAAGGGAAGTGAGATAGCATTACCTGACATTGATAATAGGCGGTTTCATATCAAAGGATAAATAGATTATTTCGCTATTAGAGAGGTCAACTCACTTTTTGAAACTTGAAATGAGCTAAATCAGCAATCCATTTATAGATTTAGCTACTTGAATTTATCTAATAGTGAGGCGGTGGTGTTTCTTCTTCAGGCCTTGCTAAGTGAGAAGATTGAGAGGATTTTAGTCGTTCTGCCACGATACGTATGTGTTCTTGTAATTTGGATAATTGCATTTGCTGATCCGTGATTACTTGGTTAAGTTGCTCTATCGTGAGTTCTTGGAAAGCAACTTTACTCTCTAAAAGCTCAAGGCGCTGTTCAAAAGCCTGCGATGAATCCATTTTTAGTGCTCCTTATGGTTTTTCATCATAAATTAATCATCGTAATAACCGAACATTACAAATCAATAGATAAGTTTTAGTTAAACAGATAGGCGCTGAAACCTCTTTTTGGTAATGTTGTCTAACTAGCCATCTGTATTCTGTAATTCTTTTCTATACTTTAATCATTCGAGGTGCGGCTAGGCGACCAGTGATTGAGTCGCTAGGTGCATAGAAAACATTGTGATCAGGCGTAATAGCATGTAGTCAACAACGCTGCCACATTAAAGTATAACCAGTATATACTGAATGACAGACAATAAGTAACAACATATACCTATAATAGATATCGGAGATTAGGATGAAATCACTGTTTAAGGCAAGTCTTCTGGCAACAACATTAGCATTGGCATTTACTGCTCCACAAGTAATGGCTGCGGAAACTACTGCTAAAGCGCCAACGAGTAGCGCATTTAAATCAGCCGAAGAACGCAATGCCTATGCATTAGGTGCGTCTTTAGGGCGCTATATGCAAAACTCACTGGAAGAGCAAAAAAGCATCGGTGTAAACCTAGATAAAGCTCAGCTTCTGGCTGGTGTTCAAGATACTTTCAACGGCAAAAGCAAAATGACTGATGCTGAAGTGGAAGAAACTTTACGTCAGTTTGAAGGCCAAGTTAAACAAGCGGCTGAAAAGAAAATGAAAGATGAATCAGCGGCTAATGAAAAAGCGGGTGCTGAGTACCGCGAAAAATATGCGAAAGAAAAAGGCGTAGTTAAAACAAAATCAGGCTTACTGTATAAAATCGAAAAAGAAGGTACTGGTGCTAAGCCAAAACCTGAGGATACTGTCGTTGTTAACTACAAAGGTATGTTAACTGATGGTACTGAGTTTGATAGCTCATATTCACGCAATGAGCCACTGACTATCCCATTAAATTCAGTCATCAAAGGTTGGACTGAAGGTCTAGTTAATGTGAAAAAAGGCGGAAAAATCCAATTAGTGATCCCTGCTGAGCTGGCTTATGGTGAAAACGGTGTTCCTGGTATTCCTGCAAATTCAACGCTAGTATTTGATGTTGAATTGCTAGATATCAAACCAGCTACAAAATAATTTGCCAACAATAGGGCAAAGACTCAGCGAAATTTGAGTGTCTTCATTAGAGGTGCATTTATTGCACCTCTAATTATTTGGCCTAGAAATACTATGGTTAATGAGTAATCAATTGATTATTAATATGTATATAAGAAAATTATAACCAGTTTAGTCTCCGCTCAATATTTTAAAAACTTGCTAAAAATAAGACTTTTTTTGTTTAAAACTTGTGATAAAACAAACTGTCTTGCACGCAACTGCTTGACGTCAGCCCTTCGTAGTTTTACCTTCAGTATATTCGGCCTAATTATTTATCGTCATATTTGCTGACCGCGAACAATGCAATGAAGCTCAAAGCATCGAACAATTAACGCTTCATTCGTCAGTATGGCGAATTTGCTTACACTTGAAGGATGGTGTTTAAAAATGTCTAACTCAGTACTTTCGAATGATCACAGTGATATTAATTTATTAAATAACGAGCCTTTTACCGCGGTTGACCATGAAATTTTAAAATCATATGAAGCCGCCGTAGATGGCTTAGCTATGTTGATAGGTGCACATTGTGAAATTGTCCTTCATTCATTGGAAGATTTAAAATGTTCAGCCGTCAGAATAGCCAATGGGCAACATACTGGGCGTCAAATAGGATCACCAATTACTGATCTCGCATTACGTATGCTGCATGATATGGCTGATGAAGAATCAAATGTCTCTAAGGCCTATTTCACCAAAGCGAAAAGTGGTGATTTAATGAAATCAGTCACAATAGCTATCCGTAACCGTCATCAGCGTGTTATCGGGCTATTGTGTATTAATATGAACCTTGATGTTCCATTTTCTGAAATTATTAAAAGTTTTGTTCCAGAAGAAAAACAAGAAATTACTTCTGATGTTAACTTTGCTTCTTCAGTCGATGATCTTGTTGCACAAACATTAGAATTTACGATTGAAGAGGTGGGAGCAGATCGTAACGTATCAAACAATGCGAAAAACAAGCAAGTTGTACTCAACCTGTACGAAAAAGGTATTTTTGATATTAAAGATGCGATCAACCAAGTCGCAGATCGTTTAAATATCTCTAAACATACGGTTTATCTTTATATTCGCCAATTTAAGAGTGAGGAATGAGTCAACAACCTCTCACATACTGCTTGTTAGTAACGGGGCCTGCTTATGGCACTCAGCAAGCGACCAGCGCCTATCAATTTGCTTGTGCTCTTCTGAAAGAAGGGCACCGCTTAAAAACACTCTTTTTTTATAGTGAAGGAGTGGCAAATGCGAACGAATTAACCTCCCCCGCCAATGATGAGTTCAATTTAGTTAAAGCATGGCAGCAACTGGCCGAAACCGCGGGCTGTGAAATGCACATTTGCGTTTCTGCGGCACTTCGTCGAGGAGTTGTTGATGATGAGCAAGCTAAACTATTAAGATTGCCATCAAACAACTTAGGTGCCGGTTTTACCATGAGTGGGCTAGGAAGTTTAGCTGAGGCAATGATGATAGCAGACCGAACCATCCGTTTCTGAGGCTGACATGAAAAAATTTGCCTTTGTTTTTACATCAATGCCCCATGGAAATAACAGTGGTCGTGAAGGGCTGGATGCGCTATTAGCCACATCCGCATTGACTGAAGATATCAGTGTCTTTTTTCTCTCTGATGGTGTTTGCCAATTGCTTGCTCATCAAAGCCCTCAAGAAATATTGGCAAGAGACTATATTTCAACATTTAAAGTTCTTCCTCTCTACGACATTGATAAAATTTATATCTGTGCGGATTCATTAGCGGAAAGAGGGATTAGCGAGCACAGCGAATGGGTGGTGGAAGCAACTGTCATCAGTTCGACACAAATTCGCGATAAATTATCTGACTTTGATGTTGTGCTTAAATTTTGATCTGTTGTAGGATCTTTTCTATGCTTTATACTATAGCCGCTTCACCTTTCCAGTGTGACTTCACGGCAATATTAAGGCTAATTACGCCTAATGATGCTGTATTACTACTGCAAGATGGTGTTGTTGCCGCAATTAGGCAATCTTCCCATCTAGGTGAACTTCAAAAAAAAGGTGTACCAATCTACGCATTAAGTGCAGATGTTAATGCGCGGGGCTTACAGTATATGATTTCAGAGCAGGTAACTTTAGCCTCATATCAGGATTTTGTTCAACTAACTGTGAGCCATAAACAACATTTTGCCCTATAAATGGGTTAAAAGTTGTATATTTCTTGACACCTGAGCCAGTCGGCAATAAAATTTCGCGTCCTCGTGTATCGTCATGCTGGCGAACGAGGTCGAAATCCGTGTTTACGAAGCAAAAAACCAGGAGCTTTTTTAATAATGGCAACTATTAATCAGCTGGTACGCAAATCTCGTAGCTCGAAAGTTGTTAAAAGCAACGTTCCAGCACTGGAAGCTTGCCCGCAAAAACGTGGCGTATGTACTCGTGTATATACCACCACTCCTAAAAAACCTAACTCAGCACTACGTAAAGTGTGCCGTGTTCGTTTAACTAACGGTTATGAAGTTTCTTCCTACATTGGTGGTGAAGGCCACAACTTGCAGGAGCACTCCGTAATCCTAATCCGTGGCGGTCGTGTTAAAGACTTGCCAGGTGTGCGTTATCACACCGTTCGCGGCGCACTGGACTGTTCTGGTGTTAAAGACCGCAAACAAGCCCGTTCTAAATACGGTGCTAAAAAACCTAAGGCTTAATGGTTCTCCGTTAAGTAAGGCCAAACATTTTTAATCTTAATGTCAAAATACTCTAATAGAGTTTTGGGCAAACCTGAATTAACAACGGAGTAATATCCATGCCACGTCGTCGCGTAATTGGTCAACGTAAAATTCTTCCAGATCCTAAGTTCGGATCAGAATTACTGGCCAAGTTTGTGAACATCCTGATGGTAGACGGGAAAAAATCTACTGCTGAAGCAATCGTATATAACGCGCTTGAGACCCTGGCTCAGCGTTCTGGTAAGACTGAACTTGACGCATTCGAACTAGCACTAGACAACGTGCGTCCGACTGTCGAAGTTAAATCTCGCCGTGTTGGTGGTTCAACTTACCAAGTTCCTGTTGAAGTTCGTCCGGTTCGTCGTAATGCTCTGGCAATGCGTTGGATCGTTGATGCTGCTCGTAAACGCGGTGATAAGTCAATGGCTCTGCGCCTGGCAAACGAATTATCGGATGCAGCTGAGAACAAAGGTTCTGCTGTTAAGAAACGTGAAGACGTTCACCGTATGGCAGAAGCTAACAAGGCGTTCGCTCACTACCGTTGGTAATTTCGCCACATTAGTGATGCTTCTTAGGGTAGCCTTTCGCTACCCTTTATATGATGAATTGAACGCCCACGAGAGAGGAAAAAATGGCCCGTCAAACGCCCATATCACGCTATCGTAACATCGGTATCAGTGCACACATCGACGCCGGTAAAACAACAACTTCTGAACGTATTCTGTTTTATACAGGTGTAAACCATAAAATTGGTGAAACGCACGAAGGTTCTGCAACAATGGACTGGATGGAACAGGAGCAAGAGCGTGGTATCACTATCACGTCTGCTGCGACTACTGCATTCTGGTCTGGTATGGCAAAACAGTTCGAGCCACACCGTGTTAACATCATCGACACCCCAGGACACGTTGACTTCACAATCGAAGTAGAACGTTCAATGCGTGTTCTTGATGGCGCAGTAATGGTTTACTGTGCAGTTGGTGGTGTTCAGCCACAGTCTGAAACTGTATGGCGTCAGGCTAACAAATATCAAGTTCCACGTATCGCGTTCGTTAACAAAATGGACCGTATGGGAGCTAACTTCCTGCGCGTTGTTGATCAACTGAAAACGCGTTTGGGAGCAAACCCAGTTCCACTACAACTGCCTGTTGGTGCTGAAGAAGGCTTCACTGGTGTTGTTGACTTGATCAAAATGAAAGCGATCAAGTGGAGCGATGAAGATCAGGGCGTTACCTTCGAATACGAAGATATCCCTGCTGATATGCAAGATCTAGCTGAAGAATGGCACAACTTCTTAGTTGAGTCAGCAGCAGAAGCATCAGAAGAGCTGATGGAAAAATATTTGGGCGGTGATGAACTGTCTGAAGCTGAAATCAAAGCTGCTCTTCGTCAACGCGTTCTTGCAAGCGAAATTATCCTGGTTACCTGTGGTTCTGCATTTAAGAACAAAGGTGTTCAGGCGATGCTGGATGCAGTAATCGAGTTCTTACCAGCACCTACAGATGTACCTGCAATTAAAGGTATTCTGGATGATGGTAAAGATACTCCAGCTGAACGTCACGCAAGTGACGATGAGCCATTCTCATCTTTAGCATTTAAAATTGCAACCGACCCGTTTGTTGGTAACTTGACGTTCTTCCGTGTCTACTCTGGTTTTGTTAACTCAGGTGACACTGTTCTGAACCCAGTTAAATCCAAAAAAGAACGTTTTGGTCGTATCGTTCAGATGCACGCTAACAAGCGTGAAGAGATCAAAGAAGTTCGCGCTGGTGACATCGCGGCTGCTATCGGTCTGAAAGATGTTACTACAGGTGATACTCTGTGTGCAGTTGATGCGCCAATCATCTTAGAACGTATGGAATTCCCAGAGCCAGTAATCTCTGTTGCAATTGAACCAAAAACTAAAGCTGACCAAGAAAAAATGGGTATCGCTCTGGGCCGTTTGGCTCAAGAAGATCCATCATTCCGCGTATCAAGTGATGAAGAAACGGGTCAAACCATCATCGCTGGTATGGGTGAATTGCACTTGGACGTTCTAGTTGACCGTATGCGTCGTGAGTTCAAAGTTGAAGCGAACGTAGGTAAACCACAAGTTGCTTACCGTGAAGCTATCACAATGAAAGTTACCGATATCGAAGGTAAGCACGCTAAGCAGTCTGGTGGTCGTGGTCAGTATGGTCATGTTGTTATCGACATGTTCCCACTGGACAAAACAGACAAAGACGGCAAGGCAATGGACTACGAATTTATCAACGAAATCAAGGGTGGTGTAATTCCAACTGAATACATCCCTGCGGTTGATAAAGGTCTTCAAGAGCAGCTGAAATCAGGTCCTCTGGCTGGTTACCCAGTTCTTAACATGGGTGTTCGTCTACATTTCGGTTCTTACCATGATGTTGACTCCTCTGAACTGGCGTTTAAACTGGCGGCATCGATCGCGTTTAAAGATGGCTTCAAAAAAGCAAAACCTGTTCTGCTTGAGCCAATCATGAAAGTTGAAGTGGAAACACCTGAAGACTACATGGGCGACGTTATTGGTGACCTGAACCGTCGTCGTGGTATGATTGAAGGTATGGATGACATGGTCGGTGGTATTGGCAAAATTGTTCGTGCACAAGTACCATTGTCAGAAATGTTTGGTTACGCTACTGACCTGCGTTCACAAACGCAAGGCCGCGCTTCATACTCTATGGAGTTCTTGAAGTACGAAGCAGCACCAACCAACGTTGCACAAGCTGTTATCGAAGCTCGTAACGCTAAATAATCGGTTTTAATCGATTTAACTACTTTAATTAAGTTCCCTCTTTATAGTGAAGTGGGAACTCCATAAGGAATAGAGTCGTGTCTAAAGAAAAATTTGAACGTTCAAAACCGCACGTTAACGTTGGTACAATCGGCCACGTTGACCACGGTAAAACTACCCTGACAGCAGCAATCACTACTGTTCTGGCAAAAACTTACGGCGGTAGCGCTCGTGCATTCGATCAAATCGATAACGCACCAGAAGAAAAAGCGCGTGGTATCACCATTTCTACTTCTCACGTAGAATACGATACTCCTACTCGTCACTACGCACACGTAGACTGCCCAGGACACGCCGACTATGTTAAAAACATGATCACTGGTGCTGCTCAGATGGACGGTGCAATCCTAGTTGTTGCTGCGACTGATGGTCCTATGCCACAAACTCGTGAGCACATCCTGTTAGGTCGTCAGGTTGGTGTTCCTTACATCATCGTTTTCCTGAACAAATGTGACATGGTAGACGACGAAGAGCTGCTGGAACTGGTAGAAATGGAAGTTCGTGAGCTTCTGTCTCAGTACGATTTCCCAGGCGATGACACTCCAGTTATCCGTGGTTCAGCTCTGAAAGCGCTGGAAGGCAACCCAGAGTGGGAAGCGAAAATTGTTGAATTAGCAGAAGCACTGGATAGCTACATCCCAGAGCCAGAGCGTGCAATTGACAAGCCATTCCTGCT
>NZ_JAWUEH010000025.1:0-25298 GCF_033550225.1 Providencia sp. 2023EL-00965
ATTAGTTCATATGTATATGAATTAACGTGTTAGTCACTCTTCAAGACTTTAAAATCAAATATTTTTTGATAGTGTCTTGTGAGTGCCCACACAGATTGTCTGATAAATTGTTAAAGAGCGTTGCGACTTTATCTTTCGATATTAACCGTTTAGGTTGTTGTCGCGAGGTGTCGTATACTACGTTTTTCTATCAGAAAGTCAAGTAATTATTTTTAACTTTTTCTTTCTTTTTCACCTCTATCATCACTAGGTTTCTTTTCTAACCTTACCACCGGAGCGGTTTGTCGTGACAACGGATGCGCATTATAGGGAGTCAGAAAATTCTGGCAACCCTTTTTTTGAAAAAAATAACTGTTTGAAGATAAAATCATCATTATGCTTTTTTTTCTAGCATAATGAGTACAAAACAAGCTAAAAAGTATCTTCAATATTTCTCACATTGAGTGATCCTACACCTTTATTTAACAAATACGTGGTACGATCCTTTTCACTTCATTAAAAACAATGGCATTACTATGAACAAACATTTGAGATCTTATCTAGGTATTTACCCAACAACGGGTTCTAGTGTGTTTATCGACCCTTCTTCTGTAGTCATCGGGGATGTACGGATCTCTGATGACGTTAGCATTTGGCCATTATCGGTATTACGCGGTGATGTAAACTATATTCAAATCGGTGCCAGAACCAATATACAAGATGGCTCAGTCCTTCATGTTACGCATAAATCACAAAATAACCCCGAAGGAAATCCACTCATTATTGGTGAAGATGTCACTGTTGGCCATAAAGTTATGCTACATGGCTGCACTATAGGCGATCGTGTGTTAGTTGGTATGGGCTCGATTATCTTAGATGGCGCAACTATTGGAAGTGATGTTGTTATAGGTGCTAATAGTTTAGTCACTCAAGGTAAAACTCTAGAAAGTGGCTACCTATATGTAGGCAGCCCAGCAAAAGCGGCACGTAAACTCACAAAGGATGAATTAGAACATTTACGCTACTCAGCTAATAATTATGTTCAGTGGAAGAATGATTATCTTTCTTCTGGTAGCGAATAAACGCTATCAACTCCATGGCCTTGAGCAATCAAGGCTTCAAACTCTTCTTCTATATCCCAACGGTTATTTTGAAACAAACTTATCGGTTGAGCATTGTGCCCATAACGGCGATACAGCAGCGCATCAGATATCACACATTCAGCTAGCATCCCATTAACCATTACAGGAAAACGTACAACCTTAGCTGCATCATCCCATTCCTCTCGATCTGGAAACTGTATTGCCTGATTCACTTTCTTTGTTCCTTTTGTAATGCTAAAAGGACTGGCTCTATTTCGGGAAGGATACCGTGCCATAATTTAAAAGCAAAAGCGGCCTGCCCAACTAACATGCCCAAACCATCAGCCAGCCTATTTACTTGATGTGCACTTGCAAAAGCTAAAAATGGTGTTAGCGAGCGCTGATAGAACAGGTCATAGCAAGCAACTTGTGTTGAAAATACACTTGGATGAACCGCAGGGATGTCACCATTGACACCCGAAGAGGTCGCATTAATGATCAGATCAAAATCAGCAGATATGATCTGATCGATCTGCACTCCTTTTATGCTGCCAAAACTTATAAATTGTTTAACTAATTCTTCTACCTTAGAAAAAGTTCGATTTGTTAGCGTAATTTGACAGCCATATTCCAAAAGAGGTAATAGAGCCCCTCTTGTTGCACCACCAGCCCCTATGATCAATATGCGGCTATTGCGACTAATAAAATTGAGTCGTTCCAAATCTAATAGTAATCCAACACCATCGGTATTATCGCCTAATAGCCGATCACCATCGAGTTTCATTACTGTATTTACAGCACCACATGATTGCGCTCTATCCGTCAATTCCGAAACCATTTGGTAAGCTCTTTCTTTGAAAGGAAGCGTTACATTAGCCCCTTTTCCTCCCATTGAAAAAAAATCAGACAGTGCCTGCTCAAAACCCGTTAATGGCGCCAATACTCGCTCATATTTCAGCGGGATACCTACCTGTTCCGCAAACATTTGGTGAATAATTGGTGATTTACTGTGTTCTATTGGATGACCAAAAACCGCATATAACCCCATAAAATACATTATCCTTTACGATATAATTGCCCAGTTTTAGCATCCCGAATTTCTGAAGGATTTAAGCGCCCACCAACTACGCCATCAAGTACAGGAATACTTCCTTGAAACTGTTCAATAACTTCACTAGTTGTTCTACAAGGCTCTTGCCCACTTAAATTAGCACTCGTCGATACTAGCGGCTTACCATATTGCTGACAAAGTAATTTAACTAAATTATGATCTGTAACCCTCACCGCTAATGTATCAAAACGTCCTGTTAACCATTTTGGCGTTGATTCTTTTGCGGGGATCACCCATGTAACGGGCCCTGGCCAGCTATCAAGCATGACTTGTTTTTGTTTATCTGTCAGTTGGCTATCATCAACATAGTTTTTTAGTTGTTCATAACTATCTGCGATGAGGATCAACCCTTTTTCCCAAGAGCGTTGTTTTAACTCAAGTAGTTTATTAACTGCTTTTTCACTATCAGGATCACAACCTAGCCCAAAAACCGCTTCAGTAGGATAAGCAATCACTTCTTCTTGATTAAGGAAAGCGATAATATTTTCAATTGCAGGTGTAGCTTTAGTTTGCATATTTTTAACTCATCATTATTCTTTTTGTGGTTTACCACAACGTTTACTAGCACAACACAATCTTACTCCTTGAGTCCCCTTTTTTTCCATAAGTAATGGATAATGACAAAACTCACACTCACCAGCGATAGGTTTATTGTTAATAATAAATTGACAAGTCGGATAGCTATCACATGCATAAAAAGTCTTTCCAAACCTAGACTTACGTTGTAAAAGGTGCCCTGTATTGCACTGAGGGCAAGATACTTTTGTTTCGTCAGGTTTATCAATAAGTTCTATATGCTCACATTCAGGGTAATTACTACAGCCAATAAACATGCCAAATCGGCCTTGCTTCAAAACCAAATCGTGCCCACATTGAGGACACGCCTGTCCTTCTAACACCTTGATAATAGGGTTTTCTGTGGAAGGACGCATAGGTTTAATATAATGGCACTGAGGATATGCGGAACAGGCAAAAAAAGGCCCATGTGTACCATTACGGATCACAAGCTGTGAACCGCACTCAGGACAAACTTCATTTTTTTCTGTTGCAAAAGGCAATTGATTCGACATGACTCTCTCTTAGACAACTAACTCAATTTGATATATCCACCAGCGACAGAAGCAATTACACCTTCTATTTCTAATTCAGTCAAAATAGAAGCAACCTCTGCGATTGATTTTTGCATACGCTCCGCAACCACATCTATAGATGTCGGTTGATATTCAAGTACGCTTAATACCTCGCATTCTACTTGATTAAACTTAACACTCATTTTTTCTTCAGATAATGGCTCTAATGGTAACCAATTTAAACCAATATCAATGTGATGTTTAATATCTTCAGGAGCAGTTAATGGATATGCTCCTTGCTGTAATAGCCAATGATTACCACTAAAAGCAGGATGGCCTAACGGAGCTGGTATCGTAAAAAGATCTCTATTTTGCTCAATGGCGTAACGTGCTGTAATGAGAGAACCGCTTTTCAACCCAGCTTCGATAACAACTGTTGCTTTACATAAGCCACTAATAATACGATTTCGCCGCGGAAATTGCTTGGCTAATGGCGGCGCATCAGGAAAATATTCTGAGATTAAAACCCCATTTTCCTTTATTTGTTCAGCTAGAGCAGTATGCTGTTTAGGATAAATATTCGCTAGTCCACTACCTAAAACCGCTAGCGTATTGCCATTTGAATCAAGAGCAGCTCGGTGACTAATAGCATCAATACCAAAAGCAAGTCCACTGGTAATCGCCAATTTGTAACTAACAAATGCACTTGCAAACTTCTCAGCCCATTTGCGCCCGTACTCACTTGTTTGTCGGCTACCAACTATTGCTATTTGGGCTAACGTCATCAATTCACAGCGCCCAATTGTAAAAAGCACTAACGGCGGGCTCGCGATTTGGGCTAGAAGAAATGGATATAAGCCACTACTAAAAGTAATCAATTGATTTTCTTCTTTCTCTAACCACTTTCGTGCTTGAGTTATCTTTACTGATGGGAAATGTATGAACTGTAGACTTTGCTGCTCACTCAACCCACACCGCTGCAAGGTAGCTATATTTATATTACCCAATAGTATGAGTTCATTAATAATTTTTGATGCACTACTCGGCGAAAGCCGACTGACCTGAGACATCCTTAACCAAATTTCTTGGGTTTCCATGGTATCTCCCTGACTTTATCGCAAATATGTTCATCAGTGAACAATTCATAACCAATACTGTCAATATGGCCAAGAAATGTCTAGAATAGGCATTAATTCCTATTCACTTTTTGGACGCTGCTCGAAAAACTTATGTCAGTATTAAATGTATTACATTATCCAGACGAACGCTTACGCACAATCGCTAAGCCAGTAGAAATAGTTAATGCCGAAATTCAACGTATTATCGATGATATGTTCGAAACGATGTACGAAGAAGAAGGTATTGGTCTTGCTGCGACCCAAGTAAACATCCACCAGCGTATTATCGTTATTGATGTTTCTGAGACTCGCGATCAGCGCCTCGTACTTATTAACCCTGAATTATTAGATAAATCAGGTGAAACAGGTATTGAAGAAGGTTGCCTCTCTATACCAGAACAACACGGCTTCGTTCCACGAGCAGAAAACGTTAAAGTACGTGCTCTTGACTATAACGGAGAAGTATTTGAACTTGAAGCAGATGGCTTACTCGCAATTTGTATTCAACATGAAATGGACCATCTTGTTGGTAAATTGTTTGTTGATTATCTATCTCCATTAAAACGTCAGCGTATTCGCCAAAAGGTTGAAAAGCTGGATAGAATGAGAGCAAAAGAAGCAAAAACGGCTAACTAACAGATTTCATACAGGGAAATAACAGTGTCAGAATCGCTAAAAATTATCTTTGCAGGCACGCCTGAATTTGCTGCTGGCCATTTGGCTGCTTTACTTAAAACTCATCATCAAGTTGTCGGCGTTCTAACTCCCCCAGATAAGCCTGCGGGGCGAGGAAAAAAATTGACGCCTAGTCCAGTCAAAATCTTAGCGGAAGAGCATCAAATACCTGTTTTCCAGCCAACCACATTGAAAAAGGAAGAAAATCATCAATGGATTAAAGAGCTTGATGCTGATTTGATGATTGTTGTCGCTTATGGTTTTATTTTACCAAAAGCGGTGTTAGACATTCCTCGCCTCGGCTGCCTGAATGTTCACGGTTCTTTACTCCCTCGTTGGCGAGGTGCGGCACCAATTCAACGTTCCATTTGGGCTGGTGATGCAGAAAGTGGCGTAACCATTATGCAAATGGATGAAGGGCTAGATACAGGTGACATGCTTTATAAAGCAAAATGTCCAATTATGCCTGAAGATACTAGTGCAACACTTTATGACAAATTGGCTGTTATCGGCCCTGAAGCATTGATAGCTACTTTAGATCTTATTTCTAAACATCAATGTGCACCAGAAAAACAAGACGACTCACTGGCAAATTACGCAGAAAAACTGTCGAAAGAAGAAGCTAAAATTGACTGGAAATTATCAGCAGAACAAATTGAGCGTTGCATTAGAGCCTTTAACCCTTGGCCAATGAGCTATTTTACGATCCAAGAACAACTGATCAAAGTTTGGAACGCTGAAGTCATTGCTAAAGAGCATAATGAAAAACCAGGTACCATCATTAGCGCTGATAAAAATGGCATATGCATAGCGACTGCCAATGGGCTGCTAAATATCACTCAATTGCAGCCTCCAGGTAAAAAAGCAATGAGCGCCCAAGATTTGCTCAACTCTCGCCGTGAATGGTTCGTACCGGGCCAGCAAATTAATTAAAACACCAATAAATTTGCCTGATACTATAATTAGGCAAATTTATTTTAGTGACTAATGAATTCATCCTCACTTATGAAAAATACATATAACTTGCGTAGTATCGCAGCGGTAGCCATCGGCCAAGTCATCGATGGTGGACAATCTCTTAGCGCGGTATTACCTGAATTACAAAAAAATATAAATGATAAAGATAAACCTCTATTACAAGAGATTTGCTTTGGTGTACTACGCTATTTACCTAAGTTGGAATGGTTCGTCAGTCAACTAATGGAAAAACCATTAACAGGTAAACAAAGAACATTGCATTACCTGATTATGGTTGGGATCTATCAACTACTCTATACTCGTATCCCTGCTCACGCAGCACTAGCAGAAACGGTGAATGGCGCTGTTGCACTCAAACGTCCCCAATTAAAAGGCTTAGTCAACGGGGTACTCAGATCATTTCAAAGACAACAAGCTCAACTCGAAGAACGTAGTACAGGCAATGCTAGCCAATATCTTCATCCTAGTTGGCTATTAAAACGTCTACAAAGCGCATACCCACAAGACTGGCAATCTATTGTGGAAGCAAATAATTTGCGTCCTCCTATGTGGTTAAGAGTTAACTCACAACATCATAATGCTAAGCAATACCAAGAATTATTAGCGAATGAAGGAATTAACGCTGAGCTACACCCATTACATCCTTCTGCAATAAGAT
This sequence comes from Providencia sp. 2023EL-00965, assembly GCF_033550225.1. Classification (NCBI taxonomy): domain Bacteria; kingdom Pseudomonadati; phylum Pseudomonadota; class Gammaproteobacteria; order Enterobacterales; family Morganellaceae; genus Providencia; species Providencia sp. 2023EL-00965. The sequence continues at coordinate 6,672 of NZ_JAWUEH010000025.1, forward strand.
TAGCTGAACCCATATCAGTAACAAAGTTACCTGGCTTTGAAGATGGTTGGTCAACAGTACAAGACGTTTCAGCCCAAGGCTGCGCTGAATTACTTGAACCCCAAAATGGTGATTCTATTCTTGATCTATGTGCAGCACCCGGCGGTAAAACAACACATATATTAGAGCTCGCCCCTAAAGCCCATGTACTAGCTGTCGACATTGATGAACATCGTCTTAAACGGGTAAAAGAAAATCTGTTACGACTCAAACAGCAAGCAGCTGTAGTCCAAGGCGATGGTACGAAACCTGAGCAATGGGCAGATGCACAACTGTTTGATCGCATTCTGCTTGATGCACCGTGTTCAGCGACAGGTGTAATACGCCGCCACCCTGATATCAAATGGCTAAGGCGTGATTCTGATATTAACGAATTAACTACGCTTCAGTCTCAAATACTTGAATCAATTTGGCCTTACTTAAAAGTTGGTGGAACACTTGTTTATGCAACATGCTCAGTGATGCCAGAAGAAAATAGCCTTCAAGTAAAAAACTTTTTAGCAAAACATCCTGAAGCTATACTCAACGATGGAACCGAAGCAGGTTTACAAATACTACCAAGTGCAGCAGGCGGTGATGGCTTTTTTTATGCACGTTTAGTAAAACAAGCCATTTAACTATATGAACTTTGTCTGAGATAGGAATAATCAATGAAAATCATTATCTTAGGTGCTGGACAAGTTGGCGGTACGCTTGCTGAAAATCTAGTCGATGAAAACAATGATATTACTGTCGTTGACACCAATGCCGATCGTTTACGCCAATTACAAGATCAATTTGATCTACGCGTCGTTAATGGGCATGGTTCCCACCCTCGCGTACTTCGTGATGCAGGTGCGGAAGATGCAGATATGTTAGTTGCCGTTACTAACTCTGACGAAACTAACATGATCGCATGCCAAATAGCATACAGCCTTTTCAATACCCCCAATAAAATCGCACGGATCAGGGCTACCGAATATATTCGTGAAGCGGATAAACTGTTTTTACCAGAACAGATCCCTATTGATTATTTGATATCCCCTGAACAATTAGTCATTGATTATATCTATAAACTTATTCAGTACCCTGGTGCGTTACAGGTTGTTAATTTTGCTGAAGGTAAGGTAAGCATCGTTGCTGTTAAAGCCTATTATGGTGGCTCATTAGTGGGTAACGCGCTCTCTAGTTTACGTGAGCATATGCCACATATTGATGCCAGAGTAGTTGCTATATTTCGCCAAGATCGCCCAATCCGCCCTCAAGGTTCCACTATCATAGAAGCAGGCGATGAAGTATTTTTCGTTGCATCTACACAACATATTCGAGCGGTCATGAGTGAGCTGCAACGACTAGAAAAACCCTATAAACGGCTTATGATTGTAGGTGGAGGAAATGTTGGCGCTGGTTTAGCCAAACGGCTTGAAAAAGATTATAGCGTGAAATTAATCGAACGAAACCAGCAAAGAGCTACAGAGCTCGCCGAACTGCTACACGATACTATTGTTTTTTATGGTGATGCATCAGACCAAGAATTGCTAACTGAAGAACACATTGAACAGATGGATGTGTTTATCGCGTTGACCAATGATGATGAAGCTAACATTATGTCAGCTATGCTAGCAAAAAAAATGGGAGCCAAAAAAGCAATGGTGCTCATTCAGCGCACTGCTTACGTTGAGTTGGTACAAGGTGGTGTTATTGATATTGCGGTTTCACCACAACAAGCAACAATATCCGCCCTTTTAGGACACGTTCGCAAAGCTGATATTGTCAGTGTGTCTTCATTAAGAAGAGGTGTAGCAGAAGCCATCGAAGCTATTGCTCACGGTGACGAAAATACATCTAAAGTTGTTGGAAAGAAAATTTCCGAAATAAAACTCCCTCCAGGAACTATTATTGGAGCATTAGTTCGGGAAGATGAAGTTATTATTGCTAGTGACTACCATATTATTGAACAAGGTGATCATGTAATCATGTTTATCACTGATAAAAAATACGTTCCTGATGTAGAAAAACTATTTCAGCCAAGTCCTTTCTTTTTATAAATTACAAAATAAAAAGCATGTTCTATTTGTAGCTTAATTGATCTAGATACTATAATTTATTAACTAAATATTTATTTTTTAGCAAAGTATTTTTACTTAGGGGGTCAAATGAGTTTTTTAAAAGAGTTTCGTGAATTTGCAATGAAGGGCAATGTTGTCGATATGGCTGTCGGTATCATTATTGGTGCGGCATTCGGTAAAATCGTTTCATCATTAGTTGCAGATATTATTATGCCACCCCTTGGTTTATTAATTGGTGGGGTCGACTTTAAACAATTTAGTGTCATATTAAGGGCCGCTGAAGGTGATATACCCGCAGTTGTCCTTAATTATGGTATGTTTATACAAACTGTATTTGACTTTGTAATTGTCGCTTTTGCTATTTTTATGGCAATTAAAGTTATGAATAAAGTTCGTCGCGAAAAAGAAGCTGCGCCAGAAGCTCCACCTGCTCCAACTAAAGAAGAAGTATTGCTCTCTGAAATTCGTGATTTATTGAAAGAACAAAATAAAAAGTAATAACTAAAAAGCCAGTGGTAATAAGTTAAAAAACTGCTTACCACTGGCCTCCCAGTTACCACCTTTATTATGTTTTTCTTTTCTATTATAGCTTCCCTTACCTTTTTTATTTTTTTCAACTCTCTGCCTAAATAATGGATCATGCAATAATGCTTCAATCGCATTATCTTTAATTTTTCCACGTTTGTGTTGATACTGGCTCATAATATACCCTTTATAAGTTAATAAACTTTTGATGCACCTTTTTCAAGGATTTCCATTATAGAACAATATGTCGATGTATGCTCTTCACCACAGCAAGCCGAACTCAACATTTTTAATGAATCACGCATAATAATCAGTTCTTGGATCCTCCTTTCTACCTCTGCTAATCGTAGATCAACAATTTGTTTCGACTCTTGGCAAGTATGGTGTTCAGGATCGACTCTTATAGACAACAGCTCGGTTATTGCCTCTAAAGTAAATCCCAACTGCTTCGCATAACGAATAAACCTGAGACGCTGTAAATCTTGGTCAGTAAACAATCTATAACCACCTTCTGTTCTTACTTTATGCCCCATCAATCCTTGTTTTTCATAAAAACGAATTGTATCCGGGGTCACATCAGCAAGGCGTGCTATTTGGCCTATTTTATACATATTCATAAAGTCATACTCCATTCATAGAGTAAATAGGGTTTAAATGAAAAAATTCAAGTTAAGGGGAATATAATCAAGGATAGAATAGCAGGTACAAAAAAACCGGGCAAATATACCCGGTTTTCTTGAAAGCAGGCAGATTACTCTGCTGCTGCTTCTTGAGACTCAACAGCACGGTCAACAAGCTCGATGTAAGCCATCGGAGCATTGTCACCTGTACGGTAGCCACACTTAAGAATACGAGTGTAACCGCCCGCACGAGCTGCAAAGCGAGGTCCCAGTTCATTAAACAATTTTGCCACGATCTCGTTATCACGAGTACGGGCGAATGCCAGACGACGATTAGCTACGCTGTCGGTCTTGGCAAGAGTAATCAGCGGCTCAACGACGCGACGCAGTTCTTTCGCTTTAGGCAGAGTCGTCTTGATGATTTCATGACGAACTAAAGAACCTGCCATGTTACGGAACATAGCTTGGCGGTGGCTGCTGTTGCGGTTCAATTGACGACCACTCTTACGATGGCGCATGACCTTATCCTTCTCAGTAAAACCTTAACCTGTGATCCTAATCATCAGCAATACTTGCTGGTGGCCAATTTTCTAAGCGCATGCCCAGAGAAAGACCACGAGATGCCAAGACGTCCTTAATTTCAGTAAGAGATTTCTTACCAAGGTTAGGCGTTTTAAGCAACTCAACTTCAGTACGCTGTACCAGATCACCGATGTAGTGGATAGCTTCTGCTTTAAGGCAGTTAGCAGAGCGGACAGTCAATTCCAGATCGTCAACTGGGCGCAGTAAGATAGGATCGAACTCTGGTTTCTCTTCTTTAACTTCTGGCTGACGAACATCACGTAAGTCAACAAAAGCTTCAAGCTGTTCAGCCAGAATAGTCGCTGCACGGCGAATCGCCTCTTCAGGATCGATTGTACCGTTAGTTTCCATTTCGATAACTAACTTATCCAAGTCCGTACGTTGCTCAACACGAGCTGCTTCAACATTATAGGCAATACGCTCTACAGGGCTATAGCAAGCATCGACCAGCAAACGACCGATTGGGCGCTCATCTTCTTCCGAATGTACTCGGGCAGAAGCCGGCACATAACCACGACCACGCTGAACTTTGATACGCATATTAATTGATGCGCTTTCGTCAGTCAGGTGGCAGATAACGTGCTGCGGCTTGACGATTTCGACATCGCCATCATGGACGATGTCGGCTGCGGTCACAGGGCCAATGCCAGATTTATTCAAGGTTAGAATAACTTCATCTTTACCCTGAACTTTTACCGCCAGCCCTTTCAGGTTGAGGAGAATCTCCAGGATATCTTCCTGTACACCTTCTTTGGTGCTGTACTCGTGCAGTACACCATCAATCTCAACCTCTGTCACCGCACAACCCGGCATAGACGAAAGCAGAATACGGCGCAGTGCGTTACCAAGAGTATGACCGAAGCCACGCTCTAAAGGCTCAAGGGTCACCTTGGCGTGCGTCGAACTCACTTGCTCGATATCTACCAGGCGCGGTTTTAGAAACTCTGTCACAGAACCCTGCATTGTGTCCTCTCTTTGGTGCTAAGCTTTACTTAGAGTAAAGCTCGACGATCAGGTGTTCGTTAATGTCCGCAGACAGGTCAGTACGTTCAGGAATACGTTTGAACACACCTTCCATCTTAGCAGCATCAACTTCCAGCCAAGTTGGCTTCTCACGCTGTTCAGCCAGCTCTAAAGCAGCCTTGATACGAGACTGTTTTTTCGCTTTCTCACGAACGCTGATAACGTCATTCGGGGAAACCTGATAAGAAGCGATGTTAACTACACGGCCATTTACCATGATAGCTTTATGGCTAACCATTTGACGTGCTTCTGCGCGAGTTGCGCCAAAGCCCATACGATAAACGACGTTATCAAGACGGCCTTCCAGCAAAGTCAGCAGGTTTTCACCTGTGTTGCCTTTCAGACGTGTTGCTTCTTTGTAATAGTTACGGAATTGACGTTCCAGAACACCGTAAATACGACGAACTTTTTGTTTCTCACGTAACTGAACACCGTAGTCAGACAGACGCGGTTTACGCGCTCCGTGCTGGCCAGGTGCCTGTTCTAATTTACACTTGGTGTCAATCGCGCGAACACCAGACTTCAGGAAGAGGTCTGTTCCTTCGCGACGGCTCAGCTTGAGCTTAGGACCCAAATATCTAGCCATTTTCTTTCTCCAACAGTCCTAAAAAAAACGAAACGTATTAAACGCGGCGTTTTTTCGGTGGGCGACAACCGTTATGAGGGATAGGAGTCACATCAGTAATATTAGTGATGCGGAAACCTGCGGCGTTCAGAGCACGAATTGTTGATTCGCGACCTGGACCCGGTCCCTTAACCATAACTTCTAGGTTCTTGATACCGTATTCTTTCACGGCTTCTGCGCAACGCTCTGCTGCAACCTGAGCTGCAAACGGAGTGGATTTGCGAGAACCACGGAAACCGGAACCACCGGCAGTTGCCCAACCTAATGCGTTACCCTGACGATCAGTAATAGTAACGATTGTGTTGTTGAAAGAAGCATGGATATGAGCCACACCGTCTGAGACTTGTTTTCTTACACGCTTACGTGCACGAATTGGTGCCTTTGCCATTATTCAGTACCCCGACTTATTTCTTGATCGGCTTACGCGGACCCTTGCGGGTACGAGCGTTAGTCTTAGTACGCTGTCCGCGCACAGGAAGACCACGACGATGACGTAAACCACGGTAACATCCAAGGTCCATCAGACGCTTGATGCTCAGGGTAATTTCACGACGTAGGTCACCTTCTACCACATACTTGGCAACTTCGTCACGCAGCTTGTCGATTTGTTCTTCAGACAGCTCACTGATCTTAACATTTTCAGCAATACCAGTTGCTTCACAGATAGCCTGTGAACGTGTTTTGCCGATTCCGAAAATCGATGTTAAAGCGATTACGGTATGTTTATGATCAGGAATGTTAATGCCTGCTATACGGGCCACTATGCACTCCTAAGTTAAAATATACATTACTGTGCTGAAAAGCCCGTTTTCAGGATACTCAAACAATAATGTATCTTCGATAAAAAAGATTGGCTGGCTAATTTAGCCAGCTCAACCCAACTTTGCAAGAAAAAAATGCTTTTTCTTAACCTTGACGTTGTTTATGTCTTGGTTCAACACTGCAAATTACACGAACGCTACCATTGCGACGGATAATTTTACAGTTACGGCATAATTTCTTGACGGAAGCACGAACTTTCATTTTTACTCTCCGTAACTTCTTAAGCAAACCATAATCACACAGAGTGATTACTTACCTTTGAGATTTGCTTTCTTCAATGCAGACTCATACTGACTTGACATCATCAGAGTTTGCACTTGAGCCATAAAGTCCATGATAACGACAACTACGATTAAGAGGGAAGTACCACCAAAGTAGAAAGGTACTTTCATTGCGTCACGCATGAACTCCGGGATTAGGCAGATGAAGGTAATGTATAATGCACCAACTAAAGTTAAGCGAGTCATTACCTTATCAATGTACTTGGCCGTTTGCTCTCCCGGACGAATTCCTGGTACAAATGCACCGGACTTCTTCAGGTTATCTGCTGTTTCTCTTGGGTTGAAAACCAACGCCGTATAGAAGAAACAGAAGAAGATGATCGCAGAAGCATAAAGCAACACATACAATGGTTGACCAGGCTGCAAATACATAGAAATAGTTGTCAGCCAGTCCCAGCCAGTTCCATCACCGAACCAAGACGCTATTGTACCCGGGAACAGTATGATACTGGAAGCAAAAATTGCAGGAATTACACCCGCCATATTCACTTTTAGTGGTAAATGTGTGCTTTGTGCCGCATAAACACGGCGTCCTTGTTGGCGTTTTGCATAGTTAACGACGATACGACGTTGACCACGCTCCATGAACACAACAAAGAAAGTTACCGCGAATACGAGCACTGCAACCAACAGCAACAGGAGGAAGTGCAGATCGCCTTGCCGAGCTTGCTCGATAGTATGGCCAATAGCCGGCGGAAGACCCGCAACGATACCAGCGAAGATAATGATTGAGATACCGTTACCAATACCTCGTTCAGTTATCTGCTCACCTAGCCACATCAAGAACATAGTTCCTGTAACTAAGCTAACAACAGCCGTGAAGTAGAACGGGAGACCCGGATCAATAACTAGCCCTTGCATCCCTGGCATATTCGGAAGACCCATTGCAATACCCACAGATTGGAATATTGCTAATACCAAAGTACCCCAACGGGTATATTGGCTTATCTTCCGACGACCTGCTTCACCTTCTTTCTTAATCTCTGCTAGTCGTGGGTTAACCACTGACAATAGTTGGATAATAATTGAAGCCGAGATATACGGCATAATACCCAAAGCAAAGATAGAAGCTCGGCTAAGAGCACCACCAGAGAACATGTTAAACATGTCAATGATGGTGCCTTGTTGCTGTTCGAGCAATTTGGCAAGCACAGTGGCATCAATACCAGGAATCGGAATAAAAGAACCAATTCGGAAAACGATCAGTGCACCGATAACAAACAAAAGTCTGCGCTTCAGTTCACCAACACCACCCTTGGCACTTTGAAAATCTAATCCTGGTTGTTTAGCCATCTGTCACTTATTCCTCAATTTTACCGCCGGCAGCTTCAATCGCAGCGCGAGCACCTTTAGTAACACGAAGGCCACGTACAGTAACTGCACGATTCACTTCGCCAGACAGAATCACTTTCGCGTATTCAATCTGGATGCCAACAACATTCGCGGCTTTTAGTGCGTTCAGATCAATAACATCGCCTTCAACAGCAGCAAAATCAGACAGACGAATCTCTGCTGTGATCATTGCTTTACGTGAAGTAAAACCAAATTTTGGTAGACGACGATATAAAGGCATCTGGCCGCCTTCGAAACCACGACGTACGCCACCGCCAGAACGAGACTTCTGACCTTTGTGACCACGTCCGCCGGTTTTACCCAGACCAGAACCGATACCACGACCTAAGCGCTTAGGCGCGTGCTTGGCACCTTCAGCCGGAGATAGAGTATTTAAACGCATCTCTTACTCCTCAACTTTAACCATGTAGGAAACCAAGTTGACCATACCGCGAACAGCAGGAGTGTCCTCACGTTCTACTGTATGACCAATGCGACGCAGACCTAAACCGATCAAAGTTGCCTTATGCTTAGGCAGGCGACCGATTGAACTGCGAACTTGTGTAATTTTAATAGTCTTAGCCATGGCTGATTACCCCAGAATTTCTTCGACGGATTTTCCACGCTTAGCTGCGACCATTTCTGGAGACTTCATGCTGTCTAAAGCATCCAGTGTTGCACGAACCACGTTGATTGGGTTTGTGGAACCATAGGTTTTAGCCAGTACGTTGCGAACTCCAGCTACTTCTAAAACAGCACGCATTGCACCACCGGCAATGATACCGGTACCTTCGTGAGCAGGTTGCATAAACACGCGAGAACCGGTGTGTGTACCTTTCACAGGGTGGAACAGAGTGCCGTTGTTTAGAGCAACGGTTTTCATGCTGCGACGGGCTTTTTCCATCGCTTTCTGGATTGCTGCCGGAACTTCGCGCGCTTTGCCGTAGCCAAAACCAACGCGACCGTTACCATCACCAACTACTGTCAGTGCTGTAAAGCTGAAAATACGGCCACCTTTAACGGTTTTTGCTACGCGGTTTACCGCGATCAGCTTTTCCTGCAGTTCGCCAGCTTGTTTCTCGATGTGAGCCATCTTACACCTCTACCTTAGAACTGAAGGCCAGCTTCACGGGCAGCATCTGCCAGTGCCTGGACTCTACCATGATATTGGAAACCAGAACGGTCAAAAGCAACAACAGTGATGCCTTTTTCCAGTGCGCGTTCAGCAATAATTTTACCAACAACTGCTGCTGCGTCTTTGTTTCCAGTGAATTTCACTTGCTCATTGATAGCTTTTTCTGTAGTAGAAGCGGCCACCAACGTTTCAGAACCGTTCGGAGCGATAACCTGCGCATAAATATGGCGTGGAGTACGATGTACCACCAGGCGAGTCGCACCCAACTCTTGGATCTTGCGGCGTGCGCGGGTCGCACGACGGATACGAGCTGCTTTCTTATCCATAGTGTTACCTTACTTCTTCTTAGCCTCTTTAGTACGCACGATTTCATCGGCGTAACGAACACCCTTGCCTTTGTAAGGCTCAGGACGACGGTAAGCACGCAGTTCTGCCGCTACTTGACCAATCACTTGCTTATCCGCACCTTTCAGTACGATTTCAGTTTGTGTTGGGCATTCAGCAGTAATGCCTGCTGGCAGTGCGTGTTCAACCGGATGCGAGAAACCTAAAGACAAGCTAACTGCATTGCCTTTGATTGCTGCACGGTAACCAACACCGACTAGCTGAAGTTTTTTAGTGAAGCCTTCGGTAACACCAACAACCATTGCATTACACAGTGAACGAGTTGTACCCGCTTGTGCCCATGCATCATCAAAACCTTCGCGTGGAGCGAAAGTTAGGTGGCCATCTTCATGTTTAACTTCAACTGCATTATGGATAGTACGAGTAAGCTCGCCGTTTTTACCCTTAATCGAAATAACCTGACCGTTGAGTTTTACCTCTACGCCGGCAGGAATGACGACGGGTGCTTTTGCCACACGAGACATTCTTTCCTCCCGAATTAAGCTACGTAGCAGAGAATCTCGCCACCAAGACCAGCTTGGCGAGCTGCACGATCAGTCATGACACCTTTAGAGGTAGAAACAACAGCGATACCTAAACCAGCCATAACTTGTGGCAGCTCATCTTTTTTCTTATAGATGCGCAGACTTGGGCGGCTTACACGCTGAATGCTTTCTACAACAGCCTTACCTTGGAAATAACGCAGAGTCAGTTCCAATTCTGGCTTGATGTCGCCTTCAATTTTAAAATCTTCAATATAACCTTCTTCCTTCAGCACTTTGGCAATCGCCACTTTCAGCTTGGAGGAAGGCATGGTGACCGCAACTTTGTTCGCGGCCTGACCGTTACGGATACGGGTCAGCATATCCGCGATGGGATCTTGCATGCTCATCTGTCTTTACTCCCGTGATTCAAAATGGTGACAATTACCAACTAGCCTTTTTAAGGCCCGGGATTTCACCGCGCATAGCGGCTTCACGGACTTTAATACGGCTCAGACCAAATTTCCGCAGGAAACCGTGCGGACGCCCAGTTTGACGGCAGCGGTTACGCTGACGAGAAGGACTTGAATCACGTGGCAGTGTTTGCAGCTTGAGAACAGCGTCCCAGCGATCTTCATCAGATGCGTTTACATCAGAGATGATAGCTTTCAATTCAACGCGTTTTGCGAAGAACTTCTCAGCTAATTTAGCACGCTTAACATCACGCGCTTTCATAGATTTCTTAGCCATGAGTACCCTGCCTTACTTGCGGAACGGGAAGTTGAACGCTGCTAACAGTGCGCGACCTTCGTCATCTGATTTCGCAGTAGTGGTGATAGTAATATCTAAACCACGTACACGATCCACTTTATCGTAATCGATTTCAGGGAAGATGATTTGTTCACGTACACCCATGCTGTAGTTACCGCGACCATCAAATGACTTAGCGGACAAGCCACGGAAGTCACGAATACGTGGTACAGCAATAGAAATCAGACGCTCAAGGAACTCCCACATGCGTTCGCCACGCAGGGTCACTTTACAGCCGATTGGATAGCCCTGACGGATTTTGAAGCCTGCAACAGATTTGCGTGCTTTGGTGATCAATGGTTTTTGACCAGAGATTGCTGCCAGGTCAGCTGCTGCGTTATCCAGCAGTTTTTTGTCAGCAATAGCTTCACCAACACCCATATTCAGGGTGATCTTCTCGACCCGAGGGACTTGCATGACAGAATTGTAACCAAACTGAGTCATCAGTTGTTTAGTTACTTCGTCTTTGTAGTAATCATGCAGTTTCGCCATCGTATACTCCAAAAATTACTTGATAGTTTCACTGTTAGATTTGAAGAAACGGACTTTTTTGCCGTCTTCGAATCTAAAGCCTACACGGTCAGCCTTACCAGTTGCCGCGTTAAAGATTGCAACGTTAGAAACTTGAATAGCAGTTTCTTTTTCAACGATGCCACCTGGTTGGTTCAGAGCCGGGACAGGCTTCTGATGTTTTTTAACCAGATTGATACCTTCAACGATAACTTTACTAGAAGAAATAACCTGCTTTACTTTACCGCGCTTACCTTTATCTTTACCAGTTAGCACGATAACTTCGTCATCACGACGGATTTTCGCTGCCATAGTTCCGCTCCTTAGAGTACTTCAGGTGCCAGTGAGATAATTTTCATAAACTTCTCATTACGAAGTTCACGAGTTACCGGCCCAAAAATACGCGTACCGACTACCTGCTCGCTGTTATTGTTTAGAATAACGCATGCATTACTATCGAAGCGAATGACAGAACCGTCCGGGCGACGTACACCCTTCTTGGTGCGCACCACTACCGCCTTCAGGACATCACCTTTTTTCACTTTACCGCGTGGAATTGCTTCTTTAACAGTAATTTTAATGATGTCGCCGACGCCTGCGTAGCGACGGTGCGAGCCACCTAGAACCTTGATACACATTACGCGACGTGCACCGGAGTTGTCGGCCACGTTCAGCATAGTCTGTTCTTGGATCATTTTAGTGCTCCGCTAAATGTCAACTACTACTGAGCCACTTCATTATTGAAGAGACCGTTCAATATACCCCATAATACGAGGGCGCGGCATTATAACACCACATCTTCGTTATGGACAGAAAAAAATAAACGGCTCAGTAAAAAAAGAGCCGTTTATTCATTGTAAAAGACTATTCGATTACAGAACAGCTTTTTCAATAACGCGAACTAAGGCCCAAGACTTAGTCTTAGACAGTGGACGAGTTTGGCGGATTTCTACCACGTCACCGATTCCACATTCATTGTTCTCGTCATGTACGTGCAATTTAGTCGTACGACGGATGAATTTACCATACAGAGGGTGTTTCACCATACGCTCGATAGCAACAACAATAGATTTCTCCATTTTATCGCTAACTACACGACCTTGCAGAGTACGGATTTTATCGCTCATTACGCACCTGCCTTCTCAGTCAGTAAAGTCTTCACACGTGCGATATCGCGACGCACTTGTTTCAACAGATGAGACTGTTGTAGCTGACCACTTGCCGCCTGCATACGAAGATTAAATTGCTCACGTAACAGGTTTAGCAGTTCAGAGTTCAGCTCTTCAACGCTTTTTTCGCGCAGCTCTTGTGCTTTCATTACATCACCGTCTTAGTTACAAAGGTGGTTTTGATAGGCAGTTTCGCTGCTGCCAGAGAGAATGCTTCACGAGCCAGCTCTTCAGGCACACCGTCCATTTCATATAGGACTTTACCAGGCTGGATCAAGGCAACCCAATACTCTACGTTACCTTTACCTTTACCCATACGAACTTCGAGTGGCTTTTCAGTGATTGGCTTGTCTGGGAACACACGGATCCAGATTTTACCTTGACGCTTAACAGCACGGGTCATAGCACGACGAGCCGCTTCGATCTGACGTGCAGTCAGACGACCACGGCCAACAGCTTTAAGACCGAAAGTGCCGAAGCTAACATCCGTACCTTGCGCCAGACCACGGTTGCGGCCTTTGTGCACCTTACGGAATTTTGTACGCTTTGGTTGTAACATAGCGACGCTCCTTACTTGCGGCCTTTACGCTGCTGCTTTTTAGGTTGAGCAGCTGGTTTCTCAGCTTGTTCAACAGCAGCCATACCACCCAGAATCTCACCTTTGAAGATCCATACCTTAACGCCGAGAACACCGTAAGTGGTGTGCGCTTCTGAAGTGTTGTAATCGATGTCAGCACGTAATGTGTGCAGTGGCACACGGCCTTCACGATACCACTCGGTACGAGCGATTTCAGCACCGCCTAAACGGCCACTGACTTCAACTTTAATACCTTTAGCGCCCAGACGCATTGCGTTCTGTACTGCACGCTTCATCGCACGACGGAACATAACACGACGTTCCAGCTGTGAAGAGATGCTGTCAGCAACCAATTTAGCGTCTAGTTCTGGTTTACGAACTTCGGCGATATTGATTTGCGCAGGAACACCAGCGATATCCGCTACTGTTTTACGCAGTTTTTCTACGTCTTCACCTTTCTTACCGATAACGATACCTGGGCGAGCAGTGTGAATAGTCACACGGATGCTTTTTGCAGGACGCTCGATAACGATGCGTGAAATTGACGCTTTTGCCAATTCTTTATTCAAGTACTGGCGTACTTTATAATCGCTGTCTAGGTTGTCAGCGAATTCATTAGTATTCGCGTACCAAGTAGAGTTCCAAGGTTTGACAATACCCAGGCGAATACCATTAGGATGTACTTTCTGACCCATTGCTAGTCTCCAGAGTCTCAGCGATCGGACACAACCACAGTAATGTGGCTGGTGCGCTTAAGAATACGATCTGCACGGCCTTTCGCACGCGGCATGATGCGTTTCATGGTTGGACCTTCGTCAACGAAAATCTTCGCAACTTTCAGGTCATCAATGTCAGCGCCATCGTTTTGCTCTGCGTTAGCAATTGCAGATTCAAGTACTTTCTTCACTAAACCAGCAGCTTTCTTGTTGGTATAGGTCAGAATTTCCAGAGCTTGCGACACTTTCTTACCGCGAATCAGGTCGGCAACTAAGCGAACCTTCTGGGCAGAAGAACGAGCGTGGCGATGCATAGCTAAAGTTTCCATCTCTTCCTCCTATCCTTAACGTTTCTTAGCTTTCTTATCTGCCGCGTGGCCGCGATAAGTGCGAGTCGGTGCGAATTCACCCAGCTTATGACCAACCATTTCGTCGGTAACAAAAACTGGAACATGCTGACGACCATTATGGACAGCGATGGTCAATCCGATCATATTAGGAAAGATCGTTGAACGACGGGACCAAGTCTTGAGAGGCTTCTTGTCTCCGCTTTCCACCGCTTTCTCTACCTTCTTCAGCAAGTGCAGGTCAATAAAAGGACCTTTCTTGAGAGAACGTGGCATGGCTTATCCTCTAATTATTTTTTAGAACGATGACGTACGATGAATTGATCAGTACGCTTGTTGCTACGAGTTTTCTTACCTTTGGTTTGAACGCCCCATGGTGTTACAGGGTGTTTACCAAAGTTACGACCTTCACCACCACCATGTGGGTGATCAACTGGGTTCATCGCCGTACCACGAACGGTAGGACGAATACCACGCCAGCGGCTAGCACCAGCTTTACCCAGAACACGTAACATATGCTCAGCGTTACCAACTTCACCTAAAGTTGCACGGCAATCAGCCAAAACTTTACGCATTTCACCAGAACGCAGACGCAGGGTGACATAAGCACCATCACGAGCAACGATCTGAGCGTAAGTACCTGCTGAACGCGCTAACTGACCACCTTTACCTGGTTTCAGTTCGATGTTATGAACTGTAGAACCAACAGGGATGTTGCGCATAGGCAGTGCGTTACCCGCTTTGATTGCTGAATCAACACCAGATTGGATCTGGTCGCCAGCTTTCAGGCCTTTTGGTGCAAGAATATAACGACGTTCACCGTCTTTATATAGAACCAGTGCAATGTTCGCAGAACGGTTTGGATCATATTCCAAACGTTCAACAACAGCAGGAATACCATCTTTGTTGCGTTTAAAATCAACCAGACGGTAATGTTGCTTATGGCCACCACCAATGTGACGAGTGGTGATACGGCCATTGTTGTTACGACCACCGGATTTGCTGTTTTTTTCTAACAGCGGAGCATAAGGTTTGCCCTTATGCAGCTCAGGGTTAACCACTTTAACTACGTGGCGACGGCCCGGAGACGTAGGTTTACATTTAACAATTGCCATTGTTCTTTACTCCTCCGACTTACTCTGCGCCGCCAATGAAGTCCAGATTCTGGCCTTCTTTCAGCGTAACGTAAGCTTTTTTCCAGTCGCTACGACGACCGAAACGCTGACCGTGGCGTTTAGTTTTGCCTTTAACCAGCAAAGTGTTAACACCTTCAACTTCGACTTCAAACAGTTTCTGCACAGCAGCTTTGATTTCTGCTTTAGTCGCGTCTTTCGCAACTTTGAGAACGATGGTATTGCTTTTTTCCATCGCTGTAGAAGCTTTTTCAGATACGTGCGGCGCGCGCAGTACTTTTAGCAGACGTTCTTCACGGATCATGCCAGCATCTCCTCAACTTGCTTCACAGCATCAGCAGTCATAACCACTTTGTCGAAGGCGATTAAGCTAACTGGGTCGATACCCGCTGCATCACGAACGTCAACCTTGTACAGGTTACGCGCTGCTAAGAACAGATTTTCATCTAATTCAGCAGTGATGATCAGCACATCTTCCAGAGCCATATCTTTCAGTTTCTGTGCTAGCAACTTAGTTTTAGGTGCTTCAACAGAGAACTTCTCGACAACGATCAGACGATCTTGACGTACCAGTTCAGATAGGATGCTTTTCAGAGCACCACGGTACATCTTCTTATTAACTTTTTGACTGTGGTCCTGTGGTTTAGCAGCAAAGCTAACACCACCAGAGCGCCAAATTGGGCTCTTGATAGAACCAGAACGTGCGCGGCCTGTGCCTTTTTGACGCCATGGTTTTTTACCTGAACCAGAAACTTCAGCACGAGTTTTCTGAGCACGAGTACCTTGACGAGCACCAGCTGCATACGCAACAACTACTTGGTGAACAAGCGCTTCATTGAAATCACGCCCGAAGGTAGTTTCGGAAACAGTCAGCGCGCTTTGCGCGTCTTTCATTACCAATTCCATTCCTATCTCCTCGACGTTAAGCCTTGACAGCCGGTTTTACGATCAGGTTGCTACCAGTTGCTCCTGGAACAGCACCTTTGACCAGCAGCAGGTTGCGCTCAGCGTCAACACGTACTACATCTAAGCTTTGAACGGTTACGCGCTCATTACCTAGTTGGCCTGCCATTTTCTTGCCTTTGAACACTTTGCCCGGAGTCTGGTTTTGACCGATAGAACCCGGAACACGGTGTGACAAGGAGTTACCGTGAGTAGCATCTTGAGTACGGAAATTCCAGCGCTTAACTGTGCCGGCAAAACCTTTACCTTTAGATGTACCAGTAACGTCGACTTTTTTAACGTCAGCGAAAATTTCAACGCTAATACTTTGACCTACGTTAAATTCAGTACCTTCTTCAGTACGGAATTCACGTAGAATACGGCCAGCTTCAACGCCAGCTTTAGCGAAATGACCTGCTTCAGGCTTAGATACACGGTTCGCTTTTTTGCTACCAGTAGTCACCTGAATTGCATTGTAACCGTCAGTTTCTGCAGTTTTAACCTGAGTAACGCGGTTATTTTCGATTTCGATAACAGTTACAGGGATAGAAACGCCATCTTCAGTGAAGATACGAGTCATTCCCACTTTCTTACCGACTAAACCAATCATTGTTTCAACCTCTCAATCGTTCGACGACCTGATTAACCCAGGCTGATCTGCACGTCAACGCCGGCAGCCAGGTCCAGACGCATCAGAGCATCAACGGTTTTCTCGGTTGGCTCAACGATGTCAACCAGACGTTTGTGAGTGCGAATTTCGTACTGATCACGCGCATCTTTGTTTACGTGCGGAGAAATCAGAACGGTAAAACGCTCTTTACGTGTCGGCAGCGGGATAGGACCACGTACCTGCGCACCAGTGCGCTTAGCAGTCTCTACGATTTCCGCAGTTGATTGATCGATTAAACGATGATCAAAAGCTTTCAGGCGGATACGGATTCTTTGGTTCTGCATGAGACCAGAGCTCCAACTATTTTATAAACGTAAATGATTACTCCTCGCACCCATTTCGATTGATGGGGGAGTGTAATCGTTCTTTATGTAACCCCCAAATCGGGAGTATTGTCTAAATGAGCAACAAATCGTTGACTCAATACTGATCTTTAAGTCCTAAAATCTAGGGCTTACTAATCAGTAAGCTCGCGCATTATACGCAACTGAATGTGAAACGCAAGTAATCGGGGAAAATATGTGCAAACTTTTCTGATTTTTTTACTTTACGGGCTCTAAAGTAAAAATGCCTCACCCACTAAGAGGGTAAGGCATCACTATTTTATTCCATCAACACGTTTTACTCTTCAATAATTTGCGCTTGAGTATAATTCTGAATACCCATACGTTTGATTAAATCTAGCTGAGTTTCTATCCAATCAATGTGGTTCTCTTCATCAGCTAAGATTTCAATCATTAAATCGCGACTTACGTAATCATGAATTGAGTCTGCGTAGCTAATCGCATCTTTCAGGTTTTTAGCACCATCAAGCTCCAGCTTAAGATCTGAAGCGAGCATTTCTTCGACATCTTCACCAATATTTAGTTTACCCAGATCTTGTAAGTTAGGCAGGCCTTCAAGGAAAAGGATACGTTCGATATATTTATCAGCATGCTTCATTTCATCAATTGATTCATGGTATTCGACTTCATTAAGACGAGTAAGCCCCCAATTTTTGAACATACGTGCATGCAAAAAATATTGATTGATTGCAACTAATTCATTGCCCAACAACTTATTTAGGTGGGCTATCATTTTTTTATCACCTTTCATTTTTTTACTCTCCATCGCTTCCAGTATTTAAAGTGTAGTACTGAAATTTGATATATGAGTAATTTTATCCATAAGATTTAGTATGAAAGTTACTTATTAATGAATAAGTTAAATGATTATTATTTCGATTATGCTACATCTGCAATACAAAGATCTTCAAGTAATGCTAGCTCTTCATCTAAAATTTCACGCGTTTGCCGAATACATTTACCACATTCACGACCTACTGGGAGGATCTGACGCAACCCTTTCAGTGATGTCACTTGGTACTTACGAGCAGCATTCCTAATTTGTTTATCGGTGACTGCTTCACAGAGACATACATACATAATAGCTACCTGTATAAATCACATACAGGCAGTTTAAATAAAAATGATTACCATTTCAATTATCGTTACTATTAATTTACATTAGCTTTTTACTAAGCAGTAAACATCTTTCATTAAAGGTTGATGTCCACAGCAAATAAAGGCGTATTATACGTTGACTTAGAGGTATTATCGGCGCTGTTGCTTTTGATTATGGCTTGAAAAATCGTTATTCAGTCAATTCGATAAAACTCGATGATGTTGAATAAGATGGTGATTGATGTACTTATTGGTTGTTCAAAGCGTGAAATACAAAAGGGCATCTTATAGATGCCCTTTTCACTAAAGTGGGTTGTGATTATGCAATGATTTTTGCAACAACACCCGCACCTACTGTACGGCCACCTTCACGGATTGCGAAACGCAAACCGTCATCCATCGCGATTGGGTGG
>NZ_JAWUEH010000026.1:0-24101 GCF_033550225.1 Providencia sp. 2023EL-00965
CTGGCGGCAATAGCGCGGTGGTCCCACCTGACCCCATGCCGAACTCAGCAGTGAAACGCCGTAGCGCCGATGGTAGTGTGGGGTCTCCCCATGTGAGAGTAGGGAACTGCCAGACATTAAATTAAAGGCTTATTGCAATGCGATAAGCAGCCGAAAGGTGAAAGAATAAGTGGAGCGGTAGTTCAGTTGGTTAGAATACCTGCCTGTCACGCAGGGGGTCGCGGGTTCGAGTCCCGTCCGTTCCGCCACATTATAACGCCATGCTATTGATTAGCATGGCGTTTTTGCTTTTTAGGTTTTAGCGGTATGCCATCCAGTATGCCATTTTATTTTGGTTTCCTTCCCACGAGCTTGGTCTGTTTTGGATGCAATGTAATATTTTACGCGCTTTATTCTTCAGAATAACGAGATAGTGAAGGCAACTTTGCTATCTCGTTATCATTTTTTATTATTGAACTGAGATAGCTGGAAGACGGAACGGATCGCCCATTGCCATGTAGTCATCCACGTTATCAATGTTACGCAATGAACCCGCAATGAGTTGACTCATATCGAGAGGTTGTGTACTAATAACTTTTCCTTCCTTTGTTTTTTCAATCAATTGCTTTTCTTTTAAAAAGTAGCTATTCGTGCCTTTGTTGTATTCCCAGATAATTCTTTCTACTCCTTTATCTGGATATTGCTGAAGGTAATCTTTAACGGCATTTTCAGCGGCTAATTTGGCTTGAGCGTCGATCACTTTATTTTGTTTCTCTGGTGCTAGGTTATTGAGTTTTTCCTGATATCTTTGCATTTTTTGTTTGAGCGCAGTTGATTCACGTTCGGCTAATGTATTTTTGAGACTAAGCATGGCATCACTCAGGGTTGTTAGCGTTTGATCAAACGCTTGCCATTTTTCTATAATCGGTTTTTCGCAATGAATTGTTGCATTATTTCTCAGTGTTTCAATATCCTGTTGATAACGCTTTGAGGATTCGTTCTCAACGTACTCATATTCAGAAAAGCTAATTCGACTTTCACAGGTTTTTAAGTGATCCGGATCAAATCGAATATAACGCTCACTAGAGCGTTCACAGTTTTCTTTTTCCTTCTTAATGTATTGTGCTTTTTTAGCATCTAAAAACACCTTATCATTTCTCACTTTTTCTTTATAAATGGCTTTTTGCTTGTCCAATTCCGCTGAAATACAATGTGATGACATTCTGGATTTAGCCATATCAAGCATTTCTTGAATCTGTGTTTTTACTTCTGGATGATGAAAATACAAATAAAGTTCTTGATAATGTTGATAATGATCAAAATTGATAATTGTCAGGTAATGGACTGTACTATTGGGTGGTAAGTGGCGATTGGGGAGTGTTGAGACTATACTTTGTATGTCTGGCATATTTTTATTCTGTTGATAATAAGACGAAAATGTATCTTGTAATACCTTTTGCTCTATGGAAGATGGGGCCTTGATGGCAAATAGATTACCCGAATATTGCTGTAGCTTTTCTACCTGTTGAATCTCTTTGTGTAATTGGATTAGATTACGATTGATATTATCCCGTATTGATTGTGCTTGCTGTTGTAAACGTTCGGTCTCATGCTCATAGGTTTTGTTGTACAATTCTTGTCGTGTGCTTTCGTTGTAATTAAAATAGTTTTTACCCTTATGGAGTTCACAAGTATAAATAACATGTTGATATGCTGTATTTTCAGTTGACCATGTAATGGATTTGCACACATTCCGATGGTCTAAAAGTTGTTGATACGTATACTGGCTAAAACCTTGAGGGGACATATCTTTAACCTGCTGTATTGTGTTATCACAACCTGTTAATAAAAGCGAAATAGGGAATAAAATGACACAGATATTCTTCATGTGATGTCCTTTGCATATTCTGGTAAAAGTCGATTAAGCTCAATCTTAATGAACCAATAAGGAAACTTACGCCGGGGGAGTTAGTGAGAAATTTCACGATAATAGAGGGGCGGGCAGTCAAAATCAGTGAATATTTTCACTCTATTTTTCTTGTTTGGTTGAAATTTCCCTATCGGTTTATCATCAACATAAACCTCAAATTGTGTTGCTTTTGCTATCGCTTCAGCGAACTTGTACCACAAATTACCGTTACCGCGTGTTTGGGTTTCATCAGGAATGTAATAAACTTCATCATCAATAATGAAAGCGATATTGTCGCTGCCGATAGGGTTTCCATCTTGATAAAGGTGAACACCATTATCCATGTCGTCGTTTGCTGCAATATTACAAGCAAGGATCACGCTTAAGTGCTTGTCATTGCTGATACCGTATTCCATATAACCTTGAGCAAAGCTTTCAGACCAATAGTTAGGAATAGCGGAAGCACTGAATGTAGAGCCCATGAGTAGGCAAGCGTATATCATTTTTTTCATGGAGATTAACCTTTTTCGATTTTTTGAGTAATATTGCAATGTATTAGCGGTATAACGGAGATATTGGCCTTGTTCTTAGGCCCATGACAACGAAAAACGTAATCCCTGCCCAAACACTGTAGATATGACCGGTAGGCGAAATCCAATTATAAACAACGACAATAGTGCTAATGACGAAAGCAATTAGCAGGTATTTAATAAAATAAGATGAGTTCATGTAACTCCCTTTTTTAGAATGTAAAATAGCCAACATCAAAAAGGCATGTTGGCTAGATAAGTTGAGGGTAATCTTTAAGGCTGAATGCCAGAGATTAGAATCGGTAAGTCAAACCAAGCATGATGTCATTGGCCTTCACTTTGATTTTTGAGGTGTTTTCCCCATCGCCTACCGCTGTCGTGATGTCGGCTTTTCCAGCATCTAAATAGCGATAACTCAGCCCCATATCCCAATCGTCATTGATGGCATAGTTCACCCCCGCACCGACACTCCAGGCAAAGTTATTGGCGGTATGCGTGTGAGTATCATGCAGAGAGAGTCCTGGGGTATAAGCATCAACGCGGGTGGTTTTAAAATCCACGGCCGCATAGCCTAGCCCGACAGAGATATACGGCGTGAAATTTGAGCTATTTTTAATGTCGTAGTACCCATTGACCATTAACGTATTGAGTTTGATTTGGTTTTTAATATCACGAGTTTGATGTACGCCATTACGCACACGGTCGCGGATATTGTAGGTTGAATTCGCTTTATCACGCGCCATAAACTCCAATTCAGCGCGAACAGGGATATCAAACTGATTGGAAAAGTCATAACCTAACGCAAGTCCACCGCCAAATACGCCAGTACGATGGCTATCTCCATTTTTTGTACCATTATCACCGGCATCAGCATAGCCGCTGTAGACAAACTGCTGGCCAGACATTTGCACAATGGATGCGCCCATTTTACCTGTGACATAAAGCCCCGTTTTACTGTCATCCGTATTCGCGAATGCCGGTAATGAAATGCACCCCATCAGGGCGGAAACAATAAACGCTTTTTTCATGATTGATTTCCTTTTAATCAATATCACATTAAGTATGGTTGAATCGCGTTATATCAGTGGAAGGCATGAAAGATTTGACTCAATCACCTTAATATCACTGACATAAAGATAATTTAGCGTGAGATAGTTTAACTTAATCGATCTGTTTTACCTATCAATAATTAAAATACGATCGGTAATATCGATCGTATCTATCAATAAACGGTTATCGATCGGCGTAATCGATCAACTGTTGTTTCGGTGCTTAAATAAGAAAAAGAGTTGATGAGAAAGTGAGTCAAAATGGAAGGGAATAAAATGATGTTTAAAGAATGCTCTCCTTTCTTGAATAGGTTGGTATGCTCGATATTATCAAGTACCAAAATACGGGATAAGTCTTTATGTTAGCGCTAACGCTTTATAAGCAACGCCGTTTACTCATGTTATAGATATGAAAACCGAACTCCGTTAAGACCCAATGGTTTGATGTATTCCATTGAATCATTCCTTTTTTCTCCAGCGAGTTGAGTGTCCTTTTGTTGCAGAGTGAGCCATAATTGAGTTTCACATTACTCAAGGTTTTTAGTTGCCGTTCTGATAATTTCATCGCGTTCACCGTAAGATCCAATTATTTAACGTATACTGTGGCTATAGTTGTTCGCGTCCAGCAAAATGAGCATGCATTTGTTCTGTCAGTACCCACAACGCTTTATTGAGCTTAATATCCCCATCAATTCCATTCACTGAACGCGTGCGAGCGCGTTTACCTTTGGCATTCCTGCCTGATAATCCTCCCTTGATTAAATTTTCCTGCAAACGTTGGTACACTGTCCAAAGATCGTCTTTTTTATCTTCAAAGCGGCGAGGTTGTAACACTTGGGCTTCAGTGATCGGTTGATGTTCTTCGCCATAACGATACATGAGAGCGGCTTGGGCGAAGATCTGTTGTGCTGGTGGCGGTAATAGTAAGGACTGCATTTGCTCACGTTTTTCAGCGATAGCATCAAACGTATCTAACACTTCGTAAGCCCCTTCAATCACTTTATCGACGACATTACCTTTATGAGGAACTCTGACCTCCCCAAAGGTATCGCCACAAACCAGCCCATTTTGACAAACATAGCGAAAAAAGCCAGGTAACATTTGATAACTGCTTGAACCATCATGGCTATTAAGTAAGATGATTTCAGGCACTTGGCTACCCGTAATTTGGTCATGACGTCGGAGCCGTAACATATGCTTAGTATGATCACGACGGCTGTCATCTCGCACACGAGTTTGGCATGCAAAGAACGGATAAAAACCTTCTTTTTGCAGGCTATCCAATAAGGTAATCGTAGGAATATACGTGTACTTTTCGCTACGAGATTCATGCTTTTCTTCAGAGAACACACTGGGTACGGTGCGAAATAACTCTTCGAGAGTTAACGGGCGGTCACGGCGAATGCTATTCGCCGCACCAAAGCGAGAAGCTAAACGAGACATAGGGGGCCTCCTCAGTGATAACACTGATAAATTAAAATAAGATAAAGGAAATAAGTGAGGTGATAAGCTGGTGGACGCTGTATTAAAGCGTTATCAATAACTTAGTCAATTAGGTGAAAGATTTGTGCTTGCTCGGGATGTTGCATCGCATAGTCACGAAGTTGGTAAAAATACTCTACCAGCACAGAACTCTCGGTTTTAAACGACCAGATGCTATACACCATTAGACAGACTGCGATACCGGCCGCTTCAGGGCTTAACTCAGCCTCGTTACCATTATGAGGGTTAAACATCGGCAAGGTGATTTCAATCATCTCAGGCCAGATAAAAGCCCCCCATTCGATAACATGGTGAACTCCCAAAACGCGCCCTGATAGCGATGACAGAGCTTCGCCATCATGTTAAAAATATCGCCCTCGATACGTTGCCAATCGGGCACCGTCCCAAAGTAGAAACGCCAGAAGATATGACGGCCACTGGAGTGAACGAGATTGGTTTTGATAACAGTTGATTCTTGCTCTTGTAAGGTAAACATAATAGAACTCCAATTCAGTCGATATTGATAGACAGTAATAAGCAAAAAAGCCCTACACCTTGCGGTGCAGAGCTTTCTCGAAATGATAGGTATATTGAGTATCATTTTTAGTGACTCATTCTGATGATTGAGTCACTAAAATAATATAGATATAAAAATAAATGTAAGTTAATTAATGGGTTAGTCTGATGATGCTTTTATAATGAATCAGATAATACGAAGGCGTAAATAAGGACGTGGTTAATCGATTAGATTGAAAATGGCGGAACGTTCTGGGTGTTGCGCCGCATAATCACGCAATTGATAAAAGCGATCGACGAGGATGTCACTTTCCGTTTGAAATGACCATAAACTGTACATCATCAAACACACGGCAATACCTGCCGCTTCGCAACTGACGTTGGCTTCGTTACCGTTATGTGGGTTGAACAGCGTCAGTGTCTCTTGAGGTAAATCGGGATAAATAAAAGCGCCACCATTGGATAAGGTGCAATATTCCCAATATCCACCCTGATAGTCATCACAAAACTGCCCCATAGTGGTAAAGATGACCACTTCAAAGGTGCTCCAGCCTTTCACGTTTCCGAAGTGGTTGATCCAAAAATCCAGGCGTTGCTCATCGGGAACGAGTGTCATTGTAATTGCACATTCAGTTGAATTATTCATCAGTTGATACTCCAAGAAAAAGAAATAAAAAAGCGCCAGTCCTTAACGGGACTGGCGCTGAGAGTGATAATTAATGGGGTAATGTAAGAGGTTAAAAGAACATTCTCCACAGGGATTTAGCGACGGAGACGATACTGTTTTTAACGGTGCTAACCGTACTTCTTATCAATGGCGGCAAGGGAATGATATTGATTAAGGTATCGACGATATCACTGACGCATTGCCCAAAATCGTTACGTGCGGCGTTCTCCACCGATTGCGTCCGGTAAGCGCTGTTCAGTTGCCTAGCTACCCCGCTACTGGCTTGCGCCGGTAACGCCTTTATTAATTGCTCAGCTAATTCAGTGAGTTGAAAACCTTCTGCCGCAGAAACCGTCATCACAGGGTGATGCGGCTTAAATGCTGTTATCACGGCTTTCTGCTTCAATAGTAAGTGAGCTGTTTGTTCAGCGGATGGCTGGTGGTACTGTTCATCCCACTGGCGACAGGGCTCTATCTTGTCGGCTTGGTTCAGCACAAATAGAAATCTCTTAGGTTGATAACCGCATTGCTCAGTGAGAAAGCGATAACACTGTTCATCCGAAGACCATGCTCTGTCATCCGCCTTGAGTACCCAGATGATTAAATCCAGTTCTGGTAATAAGTTACGATATAGCTGGTGGTACTCTTTATCTCGCTCAAGGCTTTCCCCCACACCGGGTAAATCAATAAAGGTGAGTGTATGGTTGTTCACCGTCATACTGAAGCGTTGGGCTTGGCGTGTGCAGCCGGAGACATCACTCACAGGCGATAGTTGGCATTGGAACAGCGCATTTATCAGACTGGATTTTCCAGCCCCTGTTTTACCCATTAGACCAATGGTGGGGGAATAGTTGATTAGGTGATTGAATTGGTTGAAAAAAGAGGTTTGGAATGAAGTCGGTAGAGTCGATAGGAGGGTTTTAAAGTGAGCGTTGTGATACATATTACTCCTTGAAATAAAAGAAAATTATAGTTATTCAAGGAGATAATATATATCTGAGATTTTTTATAATACTGAGTAGAGTTTCGAATTAAAGTTAGTACAACCAATGGCTGTAAGCCAACGGTGCTTTATTCAGCAAGTCTTTGCGTTCTTGCCAATCAGGAAGTAGCTTATCCATATAGGCTTTAAATCGTTCATTATGTTTACGTTCAAGTAGGTGAACTAACTCATGAACTAGGATGTATTCTAAACATTCTGGTGGTTTTTTGGCGAGTTCTAAGTTTAACCAAATACGTTTTGCTTGCGTATTGCAACTGCCCCATTTGGTTTTCATTTTTCTCACGCCCCAAGCGTCGACAGTGACACCTATTTTGCTTTCCCAAATAGGTAACAAGTCAGCTATTCGCTTTTTAAGTGCTTCACGGTAGTATTCAGTGAGAACTAAAGCCTTTTGCTCAGCAGTTGCAGTATGGCTTACATACAAATGTAATCGCCCACGGCCTAATTTGGCTTCATGCTTTCCTACATGTGTTACAACATTGAGGCGATAGCGCCGACCCCACAAGTAATGGCATTCTCCACTGACCATTTCGCGTTCTGATTGGCGGGGTTGTTTTATAAAATTATTCTGCTGCTGTTTAATCCAAGGGATACGACGGATCACCGCCATACGAATAGCTGTTTCTGTCATAGATACAGGTGCAGATACACGTATACGACCATCTGGTGGTAACACGCTGATATGTAAATTTTTGATTGCTTTACGATTCAACTGTATTGCGATTGAACCAATTTCAATCATCGTCATCATTGATACTCTTTTTGAGCTTTAGCGAGTTCCATTACAGCCTGAATATCCAATTCATAATCAGCTGTTTCCTCTCGAATGGCATTGGCAATTTCCCGTTCTTTAAAACGATCTCCAACCCAGTCGGCCTTCTTCGTATAACGAATTGCACTATCAATTTGGGTGGCAAGCCATTCATCTTTGCCAAAGTTATCATAAAAAGCACGTTTGGGATTAGTATCCATTGATGCAGGGTAATTAGATGCTGTTTGTTCAGGACGTACCACTTTAGCAGCGAGTTCGCGAATTTTCTCGAGGTAATCTTGATATTCAATGGCTTTTTGTCGACGAAGTTCGATCAGTTCATTCAGTAATACTGACATCTGTTCATAGTATTTAGGGTTAACCGGATTTTCATCGACAATAATTTTTCGAACGTTATTTTCAATGGTCTCAGCCATTGCTCCCGGATTTTTACGCAGATCCTCGGGCAGGGCATTGACAGCAGTGACACCTTTTTCGACGATTAATTCAATCAAGCCCAGTTCTTCAAAGTCCATAAGAACTTCACTATCATCGGCACGAATATACATATCTAACAGATGACGCATTGCAGGTTCAAAGCGCTTCATTTCGACGAGATCACCACTTGCAAGCTTCACTTCATCGCGAACTTTTTCATAGTGGCAAACTTCAGATCTAATTGAGTCAACATCATGAGCAGAATAACCTGCATCAGGCATTTCGTTGGCGATATTTGCGAATGCCCGCAGTAACTTGGCAACGCTCTGGTATAAGGTTAAACGTAGTGCCTCTTTCTCGGTTAACTCATCTTGATTTAAGCCTGATTCGCCACAAAAATAATGGATATAATCCTCTGTATTTCGTGGTGCTTTTACCGGTTCACATAATGCTCGAACCATTTCCAGCGTACTATCCAAATCGAGTCTCGCTTGCTCTAATCGGTCTTTGAGTAAACCAACTACATCTTCCTTGTCATAGCCCTCAAATGCGCCTTGAGTATAATCAGAAATAGCTTTATCTAATGAACGGAACAAATCTTTATAGTCGATAATATAACCGTATTCTTTATCATCACCATCTAGGCGGTTAACACGGCAAATTGCCTGAAACAGGCTGTGATCTGCCATTTGCTTATCAATATACAAGTAAGTGGCAGAAGGCGCATCAAAGCCAGTTAACAATTTATCGACCACAATCAGTAGGCGCATTTGCCCCGGTTCATCAACGAAACGCTTTTTAACTTCCTTTTCAAAATCCTCAACTTTATTAGCGGCTTTATCTTCAGGTAGTTCGAAATAGTCCGCTAACATTTTTCGGTAAATATCGTATTTAAAAAGTTTTTCCGTTAAACCTTCCCCAGTCTCCTCACCTTTAATACTTGCAGGTGTTGGTTGGAAACTGGTGACGATAGCAACCTTACCCCCTAAATCGGTCTGGCTAAACATTTCATAGGCTTTACAGGCCTGATAAACGCTGGAGCAGACTAACATCGCATTACCATGACCATCCATTAGACGTGGTCTAGTATCCATATCCAGCAAGATATCATTCACAATCTGTTGTAAGCGTGATTTACTGGATAGCACCTTTTGCATGGTGCCCCATTTTAGTTTGAGCTGCGTTTTAGCGATTCGAGATAATCCGCGTGTTTTTGCCTCGAACCACTCATCAACTTTCTTTTGGGAGGTAATGTGTTGGTCTATATCTCTTGCTTCATAGCGTAAATCTAAAACTACACCATCAGCGACAGCCTCATCAAATTTATAGGTATGAATATAAGGACCAAAAACCTCAATTGATTTTTTTTTGTCTTTTTTCATTAGGGGAGTGCCCGTGAAACCGACAAACATGGCTTCGGGTAAAATGGTCTTCATTGCGTCGTGCAATTTGCCAGATTGAGTGCGATGGCACTCATCGACAAAGACAAACAGAGTCCCTTTAGCTATGAAACTTGATGGTAAGGATTTTTTCAGTTCCTCAATAAATTCATCAGTCGCAGCATCACTTTCAGGATCAGACTGCCGCCCAAATTTATGCACTAATGAGCAGATCAACCAAGGATTAGGTTGATTTAATGTAGCCACAAGATCTGCACCACTTTTGGTGCGATAAATTTCTTCGTCAACCCCCGTAAATACTTTTTCAATCTGTTCGTCAAGTTCAGTTCGGTCAGTCACAATCAGCACACGAGCATCAGTGACATTTTCCCGTATCCATTTAGCTAACCACACCATCGTTAAGCTTTTACCTGAACCTTGGGTATGCCAAATAATGCCGCCTTCACGCCTTGCGATATGGCGTTTTGCCGCTTCAATACCAAAGAACTGATTGTGACGACAGGTCTTTTTAATACCCGCATCGAAAACAATAAAATCATGGATAATTTGCAGCAAGCGCGCTTTGTTACACACGCGGCTCAGGTGAAAATCGAGTTTGTGACCATAAGGATTGGTGCAATCTTCTTTCCACTCAAGGTAATGTTTTTCAGGTGTCTCAATCGTGCCGTAACGCAAGCCTTGCGTGTCGTTACCCGCCATCACCAATTGCATGGTGGTAAAGAAGTTACGAATAAAATCTTTCTTCTGATTATCGAGGTTCTGGCGAATACCTTCGGAGACAGACACCGAAGAGCGTTTTAGCTCAATCACACCAAGCGCGATACCATTGACATACAACACAATATCTGGGCGTTTTTTGTTCTCGCCCTTGATAGAGACTTCTTCAGCAATGGCAAAATCGTTTGCTTCTGGGGTTTTCCAGTCAATCAGCCACACGGTTTCATTAAGATGGCCAGCACCTTCTTTATCTTTCACGCCGTAACGCAGTAGGCGATAAACCTCTTTGTTGGCGTAATAGAGCATTTTACCTTCGCCCAGCGCTGCTGCCGTATCCAATTGGCGAATAGCTCGATTGATCAACGCTTCGCTGACACCACGTTTTTTTAACCAATCAACGAGGATATCCACTTCAATATTTTTATTATTAGCGCGATCCTGCCAATCGCCTAAATAGCGATAGCCTAAGTCAGTTTGAAAAAACTGAACGATACGATTTTGTGTAGCGCGCTCACGCTGACCAACGTTACTCATCCTAACCTCTAATCAATTCGAAGCTTGTTCCCCTTGCCAATCAAGCAACAACCAAGCAAGTTAGACTTTTGAGCACTTAACGCTACCAACTGTGCTCGCTATTCATCGAGCTCGCTTAATAATGGCCTTGAACGCATTGCCAGCCCTGTCGTCAACAAACTCAATGTCTGGATACGCTTTTATCGCTCGTTTTATGCCGCTCCCCAAGCCTCGATATGGCAACACTTTTGGAGCAAACGAGGCCAAAATTGGGTTTCTAACATTCGAGTTACCCATTTTGATATTTTCTATCGTTAAATTATTGGGCAAGTGACCAGGGCTCACGATTTCAATTCGATCAGCAAACACCAAAACCTTAATCGGAGCGGATACAAAGTAATCTCGATGAATAAGCGCATTGGCAATAAGCTCTTCAAGCACGATTCGCGGAATTTCTTGTTCACCCACAGAGTTGATGCTCTGTTCATTTTGCACATGGCGAATGTTAGCCAACACAAAACCCAGAACCTTTTGGAAAACATCAGATAGCTTGCCGTTAATATCCTGGCTGTCGATATAGTGCTCGTCTTCGATATCAACACCCGGAAAAGCCACCGCTTTTACAATAAAAACGGGTAAGCGTATTTGTGGGCGTGATGCAAACAACAAGGCGCCGCAGATGTTAAGCTGCCCGTTCTTTGACAAATTCATATTTTCAAGCAGTTGAACACGAGAAACCTCTTGATCTTCAACTCGCTCGCTATATTCCCTTTCAAAAAATGCGTCAAAAAACTCTTGGTCTATGTCCACAACTGAACTACCGGCAACATGGATTTCATCAGCGTGTATCAGTGCAGCTTCTTGAAACATTCTCAGTAGCTCTTCTCGCGCGCTGACTTTGGATTTGTTAGCGCTATTTTTTACCCATACATGTAGGTTGCCATCCATATAAGGCTTGCTTATGCCTTCAGGCACATCAACAACCATCACCATACCACTGGGTAAAGCAACATTTTCAGTGGTAACGGAAATCGGTGGTTTTACATCCTTTGCCGCATTAGAAACCAACTGATTAATTCGCCCCATATCCTCAAGAGTTAGTCCTTGAATGCCTCCGTCATCAGTGATTCCAATAAACAATAAACCGCCTTTAGAATTACTGAATGCCGCTAACTCGGGCACCAGACTCTCAGCTCGGGTAATGTTTCGCTTAAACTGATGCCTTGAGTCTTCACCGTTGACAATAATGGCTAAGAGTTCTTCGGTTTCCATGCTTCATATACCTGCTTACGTTTCTCGAAGGCTTCGGCACCACCTTCCATAATATTTACAATGCGTTGCTGAACGTCAGCACAGTCAATGCTGCCGTTAACTAATGCGATATGGTCATCTTGATACTCACAGGCAATCACCTGTTCCGCATCACCCAGTACCGGAATATTGGCGTTGTGTGTTGCGAAGATAAACTGGGTAGAAGGCTTAAGCTCTCTAATCAACTTGATGACATCGTCATAGATAGTTTGGTTGTCCAAATCATCTTCTGGCTGATCAATGATCACCACGTCGTTTTCTTGCTGACTTAACACAAACAGCATCAACGCCGATGCCCTTTGCCCCAACGAGTGGTGCGCCAGTGCTTTGCCGTGATACTCGATAGTAAACACATTCGGCACTTGCCAGGTTAACAAGGCTTCTAAGTTGTCTTCAAAATACTGCCAGAAGGTATCAAAAGACCCGCCAAGCGTGCTTTTCAGCTTTTCAATGTCGCGATAGGCCGATGCGAAATCACTGTATTCATCCACCACACTTTGCAACGTTGCTTCTCGAATACGGCTCCCGCGATACAAATCTTGAATGTGCTTAAGCATGGCAGCCTTATTCGCTTTAAATTGCGGCACAATTTTAAGGGGCGAATTAGCTCGATTGATCCTGCTCAGTACCTGTTCAATAGTGCGGTACTCCTCCAGCCAAAGATCATTAAGCTGCGCTAATTCACGCTCTAGGGATTGATTCAAATCCGCGTACTGCTGCTCGCTTTTGGCGAGTACGGCTAACATTTGCTCGGCTTGGTCTAACAAGCTTTTAAGCTGCTTAAACTCTTGCGGGCTAATTGCCTGTGCACCGGCTTGCTTAAGCTCGGTGGCCAGTTTGCGTTCAATCTCGGCAAACTCTTCTTTTAGCGCCTGCTTTTGTTGTACAAAGCCAGCTAGCTTCTGCTGTAATAGTGCAACCGTACTTTGACCCGTTAGTATCGTTTGCTTGATGCCATCAAAGCCAGCAATCAACTGCTGGTAGGTCGCAAAAAAGTCATCAAAAAATATCTGATTCTGGGCAGACTTATACAACGCCTGATTTTTTAGCTCATCTTCAAAGCTGGCCACAAAACTATTGAGCTCGGATAGATAATGCTCAGCACCTTGAATGACTTGCTGTGCTTTGCGCTCATCGCGCTCAAAATCAATTTGCTTTTGTAGCTTAGTTTCAACACCGTGTTGCTGATAGAACTTGAGCTTAAATTCAGCATCTTGCTTTTTCTGCAACCATTCTTGCTTTTGTGTTGCCGCTCGAGTAAGACGCTTAATCTGATTAATCGCATCCACTACCCGCTGCCGGCCCTGATCAATTTTTTGTCGAATGGGCACCAGTGCGTCGCCAAGCAACTTTTCAATCAAATCTTTTTCAAAGCCAGCGCCCGTACTGGAAAGATCTTTCTGACCAAAATAGATTGGCTGGTGCAATACCGTTTCACGCACCGACACGCCGGGTTGCAACTGACCATTCACATACACATCGGAGCGCTCACCCAAGATACGGCGGATTTGATAGGGCTGACCACGGCGATCAATGGCGTCGATGGTAATTTTACCGCCACTACGCAGTAAGTGTTTTACCAGCCCCTCTTTATATTCCACATCCGACGACTTATCACCAAAGGGAATATTCAGCGCATAACGCACCCCTTCCAATACGGATGATTTACCACTGCCTCGAATTCCAATCAGGGTATTGAGCTCAGGTGAAAGGGAAATTTCTGTGCCACCTAAAGTACCCGCCCCTTCAAAGCGGATTTTTTGAATATAAGAATGTTTATAGCTAGGCAGCTCGGCGCGGACTCGGGAAGCTTTATCACGCAACGCAAACTTAACCGCCTCAAAGCTGAATGAGCCAAGCTTTAAGTAGCTAGCCTCTTTACGGGCCGCCATATCGGCAAGGTTCTTGGCATCACAACCTTCCACTTCAGCCGGATATAAATTACCTAATGCCTGCTGGATTTTCGCGCGTTCATCACGGGTGCGCACTTTTTGAAAAGCCAAGACTCTACGCCTTACTGTCGCGTTATCAAATAAATCCTTTATTCGCCCTGCTGCGAGTTCTTTCCACACCCCCTTTGGCGCTTCGACGTGGGCAAAAATGAGAAAGTAATCTTTGTGAAATTTATCCAGCTCACGCACGGTTTCGACAATATCGTGGTTCGAGCGCGCATTTTCATCTTCGAAGTTCGCAATACCAGCAAAAGTCAGGCTAAGAAACGTCTGAATATGGTTGGTTTGTTCTTTGTTGCTAAACCACTCATCCGAAAATACCACTAAAGTATGCACACCTGCCTGACCATCCTTGATGGATAACTCAATGCCAGGCAACAAACCAATGCCTGATTTTTTGGCTTTTTTGCGCAATGCCTTAAATTCATCTGCATCAAATTTATTGTGGTTGGTGATAACCCCAAGACCAATGCCCGCATTCGCAAGCGCCGCAACATACTGGTTAGCATAGTCATTTTCTTCACCAGTATAAGTAAACTCTTTATCAGCGCGAGTATGGAGGTGGAAGTCGGCCTTTAACCAGCGGCTTCCGTATGCAAATACAGATTCACTCATGAATAACCTCCTTTGATGGCTTGATTAATCGCGTTTTACCCGTCAGCAGCTCTTGCATCATGCCTTGTTTGATCTGGCGGGTTTTGCTAAGGCGTTGTTCCAGCACTTGAATTTTTTCATCCATATCGGAGAGAATGGTGGCGATGGCGGTTTGTTCTTCTCTATTAGGCGACGAAAATTCGAAATTAACAAAATCCTTTTGATACAAGTGAGTAATCGTTGAGCCTGCCGTAATTCTGTTGATGAAATCATCAAAAATTCTGGAGGTAAGCACGTAGAATAAGAAACGTGGTATCAAATTGTTATATCTAGGCCTAATTACGAATATTCCACTATTTAGTGTGGCAGGCCGGCTAAGTGCAGCAACATAACCAACTTTACCAATTGTTCCATCCTTGGTTATCAATAAATCATCATTTTTTAACTGAATGTTTTGATCTTGTTTGTAACGCCACTCACTAACATAAAAACATCTTTCCCACTTCACTACACCAGAGTCAAAATCTGTCCCTGTTACCAAATAGATATCTCCTGTTGTTTGGTACTCTTTGGTAGTCAAAGCTTGCCAGCCAATACGAGCTTTTAATGTTGTATCTTGAGCGATTGATATAACCTTCCAATCCTCTGGAATTTCACCCAATACACTTTGCTTAGTACCTTTCTTCGAACCATCTTCACGTAGTGCGAATTGTGGTAGACGAGTACGGCCTGTGAGGAGTTGTTGCATAGTGGCGGTTTTGATAGCTTGTTTTTTGGCGATCAGTTTTTCTAATTCACTAATCAGCGCATCAACATCGGATAGTGCAGTGGCTATGGCGTTTTGTTCATCTATTTTAGGGAGTGGAACTAACAAACTACCATACTCATTACCATTAATTCCTGGCTGTCCACTTCGCATAGAGTTTACATTGACCCAAGACCAATAACGTTGTGTTTGAAGATATTGAGATAAAAATCGTGGCTCAAGTATATTCTTGTCAGGAGAAACTTTTATCAAGAACCCTGCATATATCAATGTGCCATCATGTTCTTTGTATAAGTATGATTTACCTACACTAGCGCCAGTTCTAGCCAGAACAATATCACCATTAGCTAGTTGATATTGACTTGAAAACTGGCTTTTAACACCAACTTTTTCAGATGGTTTAAAGTAACCATCTTCTGAAATGTCTGTAATCCGAATATAGACAGGTAGTTTTCCTTCAAGGGGAACGGCTGGCGCATTAATTCCATATTTAGGGGGGGTTTTTAATAAATCCCTCAACTGAGAAATCTCCCAATCCTTAGGGATCACCCCAACTTCCGTCTGCTTATAGCCAGCCGGAATAAGATTTAAACCCGTTTCTGTTACTTCAACGCTCATAGTGACCACTCCAAACCCATCGCTTTTAAATGGCCTGCGACTTTCTCACTCAGGTCTTCTACCGATTTACTAATATCCGGTAATGGTTCGCTGTAGCGTTCTTCTAACTCTTTAACTCGATTAGCTAATTGCTGAGTCACACGCTCAATTTCTGCTTCGATATTGCTTTGCAACGTCGCTAGCCATTTATCATCCACAATCAAGTTTTTGATTTCGTCGATACTCAGTTTCGGGTATTGTTTAAACACCGCTAAATCGAGGGCATCTTGGGCTTCTTTTAGCACTTTTTTAGCATCGGCTTCATTATCAAACAGCTTTTTGGCTTGTTTTAATGCTGATTTTTCATCAGGGTCAATAGCAACTTTCAAACGTGCCGTGACTGTTGCTTTGGTTATCTTGTCTTTATCATTCAAGGCATCATTAAGTAGGCCCTCGTCACCGCTATTTTCCTCAAGATAGGTCTCTAACTTTTGGCTAGCGCTATCAAGTTCGCTTTGCAAGGTATCGACTTTGGTTTGTTCATCGGCAAAATAGCGTGCCATGATAAGAGCAGGGGGGATCAACTCAGCTTTATACTTTGTTTTACCAATCACTAAGTCAGGTGTTTCTCTCAGTTTTTCACCTTTTTTGACTTCTAACTCACGCAATACCTTACCTGTAGACCAACCATCTTGTACCAGTACGTACACATCGTCTTGCATCGTATCACTCCAGTAATCCATCAGGATCTGGTAGATATCGTATTTGCTCAGCAACGGTGTTTGTGAATAGCTTTGTAACAAACTTTCGCTAATTTCAGCGATTAACGCTTTAGGCTGATCACCTACACCGATCTCAGCTAAATTAGATGCGCGAGCCCAAGCGTGATAATACTGCAAGCTATTCGTCGCAAACTGTTTAAATTCATCATGGTTTAGAATGGTATTCTTCACTTCAGAGGCTTTAACTAAAGCTTCGCTATAACCTTCACGTGCTGGTTTGAATAAGGTCGCACGAATACTTGGGAATATCTGCCAGTAGTGTTCTAAGGCATCGATATCACGATTGGGAATACCACCTTGTAGATGGGCACTGAGGTCGTGCAAGTCTTCTGGTTCACTGGAATCAATATAACGCGGTATATTTAGATTGTAGTCATTAGCCACTATTTCGCTTAATGGCACCATCCGGCTAAAGCGAGGTTGTTCTAATTGCTTGGTAAATATCTCAACAATTTTATAAATATCCTGACTACGCAGGCGGTTTTTATTGCCATCTTTGATAAAGCCTTTGCTGGCATCGACCATAAAAATACTTTCTCTCGCCTGTGCGTGTTCTTTGTCGATCACGATAATACAGGCAGGAATACCCGTGCCGTAGAATAGGTTGGCAGGTAAACCGATAATTCCTTTGATATAACCTTGCTTAATCAGATTTTCACGAATACGCGCTTCGGCGTTGCCCCGGAACAATACACCGTGGGGGAGAATGACGGCGCCTTTACCCGTGCTTTTTAAGCTTTTGATAATATGCAACAAGAAGGCGTAGTCACCATTTTTTTCTGGGGGAATT
Organism: Providencia sp. 2023EL-00965; assembly: GCF_033550225.1. NCBI lineage: Bacteria > Pseudomonadati > Pseudomonadota > Gammaproteobacteria > Enterobacterales > Morganellaceae > Providencia > Providencia sp. 2023EL-00965. The sequence goes on from NZ_JAWUEH010000026.1 coordinate 17,747, forward strand.
CCCCAGCTAAAGCGATCAAATTCATCCTTTTTAGGATTAATGCCGTTAGTCCAGTTTTTGTTGGAGAAAGGGGGGTTAGCGACAGCAAAATCGAAGGTTTTCAGTTGCCCGTTGGCTTCTTTCCACAGTGGATCTGAAATGGTGTTGCCTTTCCAGATTTTCGCGGTGGCGTTGTTGTGTAGGATCATATTCATACGAGCCAAGGCGCTGGTGGCGTTGTCCATTTCTTGGCCAAAAATACTCAAGCCACGTGGTGCTTCATCACTCGCTTTTAATAATAATGAACCTGAACCGCAAGTTGGATCATAAACGGTAGCGTCTTGCGGGGTATTACTATCAATACCAATCACTTTCGAAAGAATGCGTGAAACTTCGGATGGGGTGTAAAACTGGCCTTTGGACTTACCTGACTCAGTCGCAAAGTGACGCATTAGGTATTCGTAAGCATCACCCAATAAATCGTCACCATCCGCGCGGTTGGAAGAGAGATCTAGCCCTTCAAATATGCCTATCAGCTTGGAAAGGCGGTCAATCATCTCTTTGCCTTTTCCTAGTTTATCTTCGTCGTTAAAATCGGCGACATCGATGACACTTTTGAGATCGTTTTCTTCGGCTAACGCACTGATGATTTTGTTTATTTTATCGCCGATTTCTTTATCGCCTTTAAGCGCAACCATATCATCAAAGCTGGCACCTTGGGGTACGACAATCATACCGTATGGGTCGCCTTTATACTTATCAGATACATACTTCATAAACAGCATGGTCAGTACATAGTCTTTGTACTGGCTGGCATCCATCCCACCGCGTAATTCGTCGCAACTGGCCCATAGTGAGGAGTATAGTTCGTTTTTCTTAATGGCCATTTGGGTTCCTTAACCTTTAGATGACAGATTTGTAGTTTATAACATTACAATGATTGATTTAACTCAAAATCAAATAATCAATGTAGATTAAGCTTCTGATTGTTGTTTCAAGGAGCTTATACCTGTTGTTAGGGCAATTATTGAGCAGGGTTGCCTCTGCTGGTAGTTATGGAAGCTAAAAACCACGAAAAGCTATACTTTTTTGATCTCTTAATCTTCAAACTTTACTTTTACAGAGCTTTTATGAAAAATATTATTTATATATTCTTTAAAGGTTATATGGTCAATCTTATCATTATATAAAAACACTGAAATACTTGAAAACCCTATATCTTTAATTTTGTTGGGTTTTATTTTGACCTTTAGAGTGCCCCTACCTAGTATGACTTTATCGATAATGTTAGAGTACTCTCGTTCTGATAGGTGAGTTTGAATACCTATTGAATCATCTATATCGCCATCATCAAATCTCGATATTATTAGATAATTTTTGGGGGTTATAGGGTCATCGCCGATACCTATAATAACAACATCGTTCTCTGTATAACAATTAGCGATAGAAGCTTTAAAAATAATTTGATTATTCATGATCTTGTCTTAGCATTTTTTTGAAGTTGTTGAGGGCTGTTTCTTTGGTGTGGCCTTCCATGTTTGCTGTTCTGTTCCTTTTCCCCAATTATATACAACGCTAGCATCTGTTTCCCCAGCGAAAACATTCATTTTTCCTTTACATGAATTACATGGTGGATATTGACCATCTATCACTAATTTATCGCCTGAAAGAGCAATATCTTTTAAATCAACGGTGATTCTAGCCTCGGTATGTGTTGCAAGTGTGCTTCTTGGGAAACCTAAAGCAGCTTCACTTGGTGTCATATTCCCACGTTGCCAAATACCTGTAGCTTTTATATTGCCAGAGCTATCATAAAGTGTTGCTCTTGCTGAATGAGTTCCTTTACCTGACCCAAAAGATAATCCTAATGGGTCAATCCATACCAATGGATTAGGTGCATAAGCATACAGATTCATTCCATCCAATATCGTGGCGTGTTAGCTTGCCATAAGCCCGTGACTCAACCACTTTATGAATGCGACAACCCAGTGCATTGTTATTTCAGGGTGCTGATATCTATAAGGCAAATATTGAAAAGCAGGGTTGCCCCTGCTGGTAGTTATGAAAAATATGCGGGTAGGATAGAAAGTAGATATATTATTTAGCTATGTAGAAATTAAACGCTGTGGCGGCTAAGTAGCGACCATGTGTACCATCATAAATTTTTGCTGCATCAGGCCAAGCAAAATATCGAGTCTCAGGCTTATCACGATAAAGCTCACCAGTTTCAGGATTAATGGCGTAAACCTTTTTTGCTCCTTTTTTAAATATTTTCCAAACGGTTTTAACGAATACATCTGTTTCAGGATCGTTTTCAGGGAAATAGGATGCCGCCAAGCGACCATTCATTATGCAACCTTTAGCATAGCCAGCTTCCTTTGAGTGTTGGTATTGAATTAATCCTCTTCCTATTGGATTACCCATATAACCAGAACCTGTGGGGAAAGGTTTCACATCATTTTTAATGTACTCCGCTTGGCTGACTATACTTTCATCTGAAATTACTACTATTGAATTTAGCTTATCGTAACAGAGTGCAATAGAATTTTTCATTGGAGGGAATGGTGAATCCCAAGGGTGAAAATCAATAAAATAAATGCCCGGTAAACTTTCTCTTAATTTAATCGAAAACTCATGTTCGTCCTTTTTTGTCATGAATATCTCGATGGCTAACATTTTATTTTTAGGCGGCATATGTTCTACCTTATCTTTGAGTAACTGTTCCAACAACCATATTGTCAGTGTTCAATGCACCAGGCTGCAACGTATTACCTTTAGGAACAGTAATAACAACTGCATTTGGGTTTTGTTGGGTTATTCTGACCGCATTATCCCATTCACGTTGCGTCATTCCATTTACATTGCCTTTGTCTACCGTCTGAACATACACTGTGCGACCTTTGGCATCAATAAACGTCATATCAGTATAAGACCCACCTTTACGGCCTGTAACGGCTGGATTTAGTGGTGGCAAATACGTTTCAGGCCTTTCAGCCCCATTTAAAGCATTTCGTCCGCCATCAGTATGAGTAACTGCACCTTTATTATCCCGGATGAATTGATCTCGAACATCATCCATGTGTGATTTAGTTGCTGCATTACCACGTCGGCATAATCCCCAAGGATCAATCCATCCCAATGGGTTAGGGGCATAAGCATACAAGTTTATCCCACCCAATAACCCAATCGGGTCAGGCATGATAAATCGGCCTATCTGTGGGTCGTAGAATCGGAAGGTATTAAAATGCAGCCCTGTTTCATTGTCAAAATACTGTCCGGCATAGCGTAAGTTCTGCTCGAAGGACTCCATTTCACGTTCTGGGGCAGAGTAGAAACTCAATGGGCTACTGCGAACAAAACCAAAGCGTTCATATTTCCCTGACCACACCGTATTGCCTTGTGCATTGGTGACGTCGAGCGGAGCACTGTTAATGTCGCAGTGGTGCCAGTAATAACGGTAGCCTGCGGGTTGCTTCACGATAACGGCGAGTGGGGTATAACTGCCGTGTTCTTCGTAGCAATAGGTCTGACATTTACCCGTATTGATATCCTGCTCTTGCAGCAATCGCAGCCCTTGCCACACAAAATGGGTTTCCTGTCGTTTCAGTGTGCCGTAAGCCCGTGACTCAACCACTTTATGAATGCGACGACCCAGTGCATCGTAGTGATATTGGGCTTTCATGTCGCTGGTTTGGGCGATAACTAAACGGTTATCCCCATCATACTGATACGTTTGTTTGACTTGGTTGGGATTTTCGCGTGAAATCACGTTACCATAGGAGTCATGGCGATATTGCCAGCCTTGGAATTGAAGTAGTCTTATGTGATCTATGATGTCCATACAATAATAAAATCATACCGGTCAAAGTTCATCCTTATCAAATTCTCTGCAATCAGATCAACGTATTTGTTTAAACTAATGATGCTTTCTTCTGGGGTCGTATGACCTGAATGAATAATATTTCTACCACCGTCAACTGTGTCACGCATTTTCCAGATGGGGTCATAGTCGCCAACCCCGTTTCTACAGCCTTATGCCTTATTAGATTATTACAATTCTGACCCGATGGGGAAAGAAGACCGAAGATTACGAGGCCATTTTGCATTTTGCCTGTGACCTCATCGCCTAGAATAAAGCTCTATTGAGATAGGCTTTTAGCATCATTTTATCCATTGTTGATATTTCTCTGGGTCATTGATAATTAGTGCTTTTAATTCCTCAAAAACCTCTTTTACTCCGGAAGAATCTGATTTATATTTATCAAAAACAAAAATAATTCCTTTTTCAATATAATCAATTGCATGACATATTCTTTCAGTAAATGAAGTTGATTCTTTGTATGGAATGAATATTACAAATTCAACTTTTTTCTTTTTCGATAACGTTGTTGGCCCCTTAACTAAAGGACTATTACCTCTTGTTGATGTGATAATAAAAACAACAGAATAATCATTTGTTTTGAATAGCTTTTCATAATGTATGATATTTTTATCTAAAGCATCGAGATTATTTTTTAACGGTATTAGTACCGAATTGGTAATATCATAGCTAGTGTCAATTTCAGCATATATCTGGCTAAATAATATTTTCATTAACATTTACCTTGTGGTTTATAGCTTTTTTTGTTGCCTTCTGGAACTTGGTTTGTCTTTTTATAATACTCATCAAGTTTTGCTGTTTCAGCAGCTTTTGCGGCTGTAGTTGTTTTATAACCTTCTTCTATAACAGTACCTGTTATAGTTTTGTCTGGATATAGGTCTTGAAGTTTACGCACTTGTTGATGTAATCGTGTTGGGAGATTAGTACTTTGAGTTACTCTATTTAAATCTGCCTTACCATATTTATAAAGCTGCCCATCGATCTCTATTTTATAAACCCCAAAATTTCCAGTGGCTCCATTAGTATTTAAATGGCTCCAACCCCAAGGATCAATCCAGCCCAATGGATTAGGTGCATAAGCATACAGATTTATCCCACCCAATAACCCAATCGGGTCGGGCATGATAAAACGACCTATCTGTGGGTCGTAGAATCTGAAAGTATTAAAATGTAATCCCGTTTCATTGTCAAAATACTGTCCTGCATAGCGTAGATTTTGCTCAAAGGACTCCATTTCACGTTCAGGGTCGGAGTAGAAACTTAATGGGCTACTGCGAACAAAACCAAAACGTTCATATTTCCCTGACCACACCGTATTGCCTTGTGCATTGGTGACCTCAAGTGGGGCACTGTTAATGTCGCAGTGGTGCCAGTAATAACGGTAGCCTGCGGGTTGCTTCACGATAACGGCGAGTGGGGTATAACTGCCGTGTTCTTCGTAGCAATAGGTCTGACATTTACCCGTATTGATATCCTGCTCTTGCAGCAATCGCAGCCCTTGCCACACAAAATGGGTTTCCTGTCGTTTCAGTGTGCCGTAAGCCCGTGACTCAACCACTTTATGAATGCGACGACCCAGTGCATCGTAGTGATATTGGGCTTTCATGTCGCTGGTTTGGGCGATAACTAAACGGTTATCCCCATCATACTGATACGTTTGTTTGACTTGGTTGGGATTTTCGCGTGAAATCACGTTACCATAGGAGTCATGGCGATATTGCCAGCCTTGGAATTGAAGTAGCCTATCCCCTTGTGGGCTTAGGGCAGGCGTTGATGGCGTTTGAGCCTCGATTTCTGATTGAGGTCGCTCTAACAGATTATCCGCACGGTCATAGAACAGCATGGCGTCCATGTTTTCGCCACTAGCAACTTTTTTCAGTCGCTGCTCAGAGTCATATAGATATTCCACCCAGCCCCGATAATGGTCCTCCATCGCGCCAAGGTTATCTTGCTCATCATAAAACCATTTTCGTGATGAGGTAACACCGTTGAGTGGATGCTGTTTATTGCGTGAGCTGAAGATGCTTATTGTCCGCCCCAGCTTATCGTACTGTCGATATTGTATCAGAGTACCTTGGGTACGGCTGATTTCACGGTGCAGGTCATCTCGTTCAAATTCGGTGATTAAGTGTGGCGTACCCTCAACAAGGTGATTGATGGCAGTGACATGTCCAGAACCGTAATAGAGCCAGTTTAGGCTGTCACCTTGAGGTAACGTCAGACGACTCAGGTTATTGAGTTCATCGTAAGCAAATTCGACGATATCATCGCCCGTTTGTTCACGGGTAATACGCCCAAGTGCGTCGTAGGTAAAGTGAACTTGGTTCGCTTGCAAGCCCATTTCAAGGCCGAGTTGATTCGGTTGCCTTGACGCCACCAATAAGCGGTTTAGGTTATCCCACTGGTACTGATAGCTATCAGTTAATGTTTCCCGTTTAGCAAGGTTACCGGCGGGGTCATACTGCAACAACACCGTGCGAGCGGGGGAAGGGAACA
>NZ_JAWUEH010000027.1:0-23624 GCF_033550225.1 Providencia sp. 2023EL-00965
CGAACATGAATATCCACAAATATCTCCTTGGTAATCATAAATTCCCCGTACAAAAATGTACGGATAATACCAAGTGGCTCAGTTTTCTATGATCGTTAGTGGATCAGTTTTACATGATCAGTGACAGTGTTGTCTGACTGTCCACGGTGGCGCGACTTAACTCCAAACGGAAGTAGCCTATTTTGCCGACTCCATTGACGTAGCCCAAACCGAATTGAGAGGGATCCTGACCGGATGTGGTGTCGTGTTGTAGGTCAGTCACCTGAAAGAGTACCGTTGTGGGAGCACTACAATTGACACTCCATGTTTGCGTCATCGCCGGTAGTGTGGTGGTGCGCTGTAATTGTACTTGTCGAGCTGGTAATTGGGCGTAGGCATACTCACCTGAATTTGGAATAATCAGCTCACAACTAGGCGCTGCCTCGATATCAGAAAACACCGTTTGCTCGGCGAGACTCTGGGCTCCAGCGGCACAAGTGTTTATTATTACTCCAATTAAGAGTAATCCTTGGAGCGCCTTGGAAATTGGCAAGGAGAAAAACATGGTTACATTCCTTCTACAGCACGCTCAGGGATGAAGAACAAGCTAAAAATGTGTTTAAAACATAACAAACGGACCAATCATGAAAAAGGTTCGGTTTATTCAGAATGATATGGTGTGTTTTAAATAAAATATCCGTAGTTTCTTTTGTTTGCTCAATAATAAATGTTTAAGCTTATGTGAACTAAGTTAACCAATATAGTATTGGCTTTAAAGGAAACCACAAGTGGTGTGAAACAGGTGAAAGCACGGAAATAACCTTTTAGGAGTAGTTGCCTGTTTGGATAAAACACTTTGGCTAATTTAGAATAAGGTAAAAACACAATATCATGTTTTAACTATAAAAAATAAATTAGTCAGAAATGGTTAATACAATTAGACATAAATTATTTTTAGCCTAGATAAATATAATCCTAGAGATTTTTGTTATTTGGTCTAGTGAAGCAAAATCACAGCCGAATCAATAGTAAAATAGATTCGGCTTATTAAGAGCTATACGCCGAAGTTAAAGGTCATGATAGCCTGACCGACAAAATCCAATCCATTACTAATGTCAATACCTTCAGCATCGAGTGAATCGGTTCCTTTTATAAAAGAGTAGGACCACTCTCCTGCAAATGTATGAATTGTTGCCCCAAACTGTTTTCCAGATATTAAATTTAAGTTTGAAGGAGATGTTACACTGCTGTTTTGCGCAGTTTTAGTCCAGCCTGCTACACGATTTTTACTGAGATTACTAGCACTCGCTACAGTCCAAGAGGAGCCCTGTGTCGCTGACATAAAAGAAGGTTGACCATCGACTGTGATATCTTTAATGGTAAAAGAAATACCACCTACCTCTTTTCCTGTAGCAGCATCGACTAATCCATATGTAATGTCTTTTCTTTGGGAACTGAGTTGATTAATAAAATCAGTTATAGGATATGTGTCAGACATAGTAAAAGTTAAATAAGTCGCTGCATCACACGAAACATTTAATGGTTTGGATATCTCTGGTAGAGCGTAAAGACCTGTTTTTGGGATCAGACTTGGCGATATTTTCCCTAAATCAAACACCAAATCGTTATCACCGCCATTCACATTACAGGTTGGTGGCTTGATATCGCCTATAACTTTAATATTGGCAGTTGGGGTAGACAGTGCTGCGTTAGATACTAGTGCGCCGAGTAACGATAATCCTAATGCGATTTTTTTCATAATAAAAATTCTCTAGCCATGTGGATGAAATGTGTGTGGCCGCATTTCACCCACTTAAAATTAAACAATCCGCGACAAGTTACAGACCAAAACCAAAGGCTAAGACAGCATGGCCATCTAATTGTGCATCACCTGTACTGTTTTTCATTTTGCTATCAATGGTTGGTGTGACGGTAAAGTCAGCAGAGAAGATTTGTCCTTGTGCTAACAGGCTAGAGCTGGTTGCCCAGGCTGTTTTCTGAGTTTTGTTCAGTACACCGCTGGTTGCATAGCTAGCACCAATTAACACACCGACATCTTTTGCTGCGGAATTTTCATTGGCTTGTACCTTGGCATTTTCCATAGTGATGGTGTAGTAACCGATATTGTCGTCGTTGTATTTATTCAGACCGAAATTCTTATCGCCTGCTATAGAGGCTGTGCCATCGCGCTGGTCAGTAGTATCAAAGGTCAAATAGGTGGTTGCATCACAAGTGACAGTAATAGGTTGTGATTGGGCATCTAAAGTTAAATCGCCTGATGCTGGGAAAATACCTGGAGAGATATCGAAGTCATAGGTATTGGTGACTTCATCTTGACTATCAATAGTACAGGTTGGGGGGGTAATTGAACCAATGATTTTTAGGTTAGCAACAGGGGCAGATATTGCTGCACTGGATAGTGTCATCATAGACAGTGCAAATACAGTTTTCTTTAACATATAAATAATCTCTAAATAAAGGAATGGTGGAATAACTATTCGCGTAAAAATCAAAATTAATAAAATAGGGCATGTCAGTAAAAATAAATAATAAACAAAGTAGTATTGAAAGTTATATTTTAATTAAAAGGCTTGCCGGCTCTTTGTATGTATTTACTAATAATATCTTACTCAATAACTTAAAACTGACACTCATATGGTTTATCAATATTGTATTCTGTTTAAGGATGCTTTCAAGTGGCGGGTTATGGCTTAAATTCTGAAAATAACTTGTCAGGTGTATTGTTGTGGTGGAATGAAATAATTGTGTGAATTCAGGATAAAATAAAAAAATAGAATTTTGTTTTTCCTATAAAAAATAAACCAATCAAAAAATGTCGATGCAAGTAGACATAAATTATTTATTATTGTTAGAGAGCGGAACAAAAAGATACACGACGAATGTGTCTTGAATTGGCATTGATTAATACAGGCTCTAATGTATGCCAATATGTTCAGTGAATATTAATCGCAATCGATACGTCTCATCATGACGAATCCATTTCTATAAATGTGCTTTTAGTACTCTTCCACTCGTCGTCTATACTGACTAGATACTGGGATTTCTATCCCTCCTTTTTTGGTGTGACCTGTATCACCTTAATGTGAAAATTGCGTGTATTAAGTTTCATTAAAAGTGACCAAAGTCACTAAATGGTTTAGGGTTTACCGCTATATTACTTATAACGTATAAATTCAATGATGCCATTGTGTAAAGGAGTTTGATATGTCTGATGTATTCCACTTAGGCTTGAAAAAGAGTGACCTACAGGGTGCTACTGTTGCTATTGTTCCCGGTGATCCTAAACGTGTAGAAAAAATTGCACGCCTGATGGATAACCCAGTACATCTAGCTTCTTTGCGTGAGTTTACCTCTTGGCGTGGTGAGCTTGATGGTAAAGCGGTGATTGTGTGCTCAACCGGTATTGGTGGCCCTTCAACCTCTATTGCTGTGGAAGAGTTGGCACAATTAGGGATCCGTACTTTCTTACGTATTGGTACTACCGGTGCTATCCAAGAAAATATCAATGTCGGTGATGTATTAGTGACAACTGCGGCAGTGCGTTTAGATGGCGCTAGCCAGCACTTTGCTCCGCTAGAATACCCAGCAGTTGCTGACTTTACTTGTACGAACGCCCTTTACGATGCAGCCAAAGAGGCTGGCGCAACAGTGCATGTAGGTGTGACGGCATCATCAGATACTTTCTACCCAGGTCAAGAGCGCTATGATACCTATACCGGTCGCGTTATGCGCCATTTCAGAGGCTCGATGAAAGAGTGGCAAGACATGGGCGTGATGAACTATGAAATGGAATCAGCAACATTGCTCACCATGTGCTCTAGCCAAGGCCTACGCGCAGGTATGGTTGCGGGTGTAATCGTTAACCGCACACAACAAGAAATTCCAGACGAAGCACTTTTGAAAAAAACCGAAGGCAATGTTCTTAGCATTGTAGTTGAAGCGGCTCGTCGACTACTGTAGTCCCTTATTACTGGCTCGTTTGCGTTACTTTCACTCGGTTGTGGATAAAACGTAGGCGGGCTTAATTATTCCTCTCTCTTTCTTTGATTTTCTTTGTGTAAGTCATTTTGTTGATACCTGCTGAAATGCAGGTATTTTTTCCTATTTTATTTAAGCCATAATCTGTTATGGTTTTCATAGCAATCAATATTATAGGTACTGATAATTATGACAAACACACCTTACTTACACCCTTCAGTATTACCTTTGAAAGGTGGAATTAACTTTCGTGATCTTGGCGGAAAAAAACTGGCGAATGGTAACAAAATTAAAGCGGGGATCCTCTTCCGTTCAGGGGCACTTGACCGCCTAACTGAAAGCGATCTCGCTATTCTACAAGCACAAAATCTCTATCAAATATTGGATTATCGTGATGTGGCAGAAATCAAATCCAAACCAGATTTGATCTGGGATGGCGCTCATTATGTTAATGCCCCCGCGAACCCTATGGCTGATGAAGTCAGTGCTGATTTAGATAAACTCACGCCAGAAATGTTGGAACAATTTGATCCAAAAGTTTTTATGGGGCGTTTGTATGAACTACTGCCTTTAAATAACCCTGCTTATCACCAATTAGTTGATATGTTAAAACATCCTGAAAAAGGGGGAATTGTTCAGCATTGCGCCGTGGGCAAAGATAGAACGGGTGTTGGCTCTGCATTGGTTCTTTTCGCGCTTGGTGCCGATCTAAATACTGTGATGGATGACTATTTACTGACCAATGAAACCTTAGCCCCATTTCGTGAATACTTATTAAAAGAGCATGCACAGAGAATGAGTGAAAGTGTGGTGAAAAAGTTTGAATATGTTTATTCCGTGCGTGAAGAGTTTCTCATGACAGCGATAAATAGTATAAATAGCCATTATGGTAGTATCGATCAGTGGTTAAAGGCTGACTTAGGTTTGGATAATACTGGAAGAGAACAATTACAGAGTTATTTCCTCGAGTAATTAGTATAGGATTGGTTTATTTCATATGAGTTAAAGTATTAAGCCAATCAATTGTTAAGGAGGAAAGCGTATGACATTGAATGAAATTGTCGCGGTGGTCACTGATTTTACTCGTGCTCATGAAATATGGGCACTGCCAATCATTTTCTTCCTCGCTTTTGGTGAGTCTTTAGCTTTTCTCTCTTTGCTGCTTCCTGCAACAGTTATTCTATTAGGGCTTGGTGCGCTAATCGGTGAAAGTGGTATTTTATTTTGGCCAGTTTGGTTGGCTGCAACCTTAGGGGCATTTTTTGGCGACTGGCTCTCATACTGGTTTGGCTTCCATTATAAAGACAATGTTCGCAAGATGTGGCCTATTTCTCGTAAACCTCAAATGATCGACCGTGGTCAACACTTCTTTAATCGTTGGGGGGTATGGAGCGTATTTTTAGGGCGCTTCTTTGGGCCATTTAGAGCAGTTGTTCCTCTGGTTGCTGGTATCTGTAAAATGCCTAAACGCTATTTCCAAGCCGCAAATATTGTTTCAGCCATGATTTGGGCGTTTGGCATACTCGCTCCTGGGGCATTTGGATTGCGTTGGTTAGCACAATGGATGGGATAAGTTGCGAAGACGTTCGCAGTTTTTTTTGTGATGTAAATTACTTCTGGACAGATATACAGTATCCGATTACTTTACATTGGATCTCATAATGTAAGGATTTAACTGTGGATACCTCTCTTTTATATGGGGTGATTGGCGCCCTTGGTGGTATTTTAGTCGGCGGCTTGGCTGTCTGGTTGTCTATTGCACAAAAATTGAGCCAAAAAGAACAAGATCTGCAACAACTTCACCGCCAGCTAGCGGCAAGTGACGAAAAAAACACCCATCTTTCCGAATGGAAAAATGAGTATGAGCGGCTTGATCAAGAACTAAGAACATTAAGAGATATCAATCGAGAGCAAGAAGCTGAGCTGCGGGAAATCACCACACGTTTCGAACAAAACCAATTAGCGAATGAAGAAAAACAGCGCTTATTACAAAATAGTGAGCAACGCTTAACTACACAATTTGAAAATCTTGCTAACCGTATTTTTGAGCAAAGTGAGCGTCGTGCTTCAGAGCAGCAGCAGAAAAGTTTAATCGCGATGTTGTCACCATTTCGAGAGCAACTTGAAGGTTTTCGTCAGCAAGTTCAGCAAAGTTTTGGTGAAGAAGCGAAAGAACGGCACACTCTGGCCTATGAAATTCGTCAATTACAGCAATTAAACAATCAAATGACCAAAGAAACGGTCAACTTAACCCGCGCGTTAAAAGGTGATAATAAGATACAAGGAAATTGGGGGGAGACCATCCTTGCTCGTATCTTAGAAGCGTCGGGTTTGCGTAAAGGTAGTGAGTTTGAAACCCAAGTTAGCATTAACACTGGCTATAATAGCCGCTACCAGCCGGATGTGATTATCCGTTTACCCGAAGGGAAAGACGTTGTGGTTGATGCTAAAATGTCTTTAGTTGCTTATGAGAACTATTTCAACAGTGATGACCCTGATGAGCAAGCAAATGCCATTAAAAATCACATCGCGTCGATTCGTAATCATATGCGAATATTGAGCCGTAAAGACTATCATCAGCTACCGGATGTACGTTCACTTGATTATGTGCTTATGTTTATCCCTATTGAACCTGCTTATTTACTTGCTTTAAAAGAATCGCCAGAGCTACTCGATGAAGGAATAAAACAGAATATCATGTTAGTTTGCCCATCAACTTTGCTTGTTGCGGTACGAACGATTAATAATTTATGGCGTTATGAGCGACAAGGGCAAAATGCGCAAGAAATTGCGGCGAAAGCCGCTAAAATGTATGACAAGCTTCGTCTGTTTGTCGAGGATATGCAGTTATTAGGAACCAGCCTTGATAAAGCCGATCATGCTTATCAATCAGCAATGAAACGTTTAGCGGAAGGGCGAGGGAATTTAATCAGCCAAGCTGAAAGCTTTAAAGAAATGGGCGTTGAGGTTAAGCAACCTATTTCACCTCAATTGGTGGATAAATCAGATAAGCCATATTGTGCGGAATCTTAGACTTCTTAATAGGGTTTTACTGCAAAGGCTGTTACACTTCGTACAAAAGTTTTGAATTATAAACAGGCATAATAGAAATGACAGAACCATCAAAAGAAACCATTGATTTTGGTTTCCGCACAGTAGGCAAAGAAGATAAAGTTGGCCTAGTGGCAAATGTTTTTCACTCTGTGGCATCAAAATATGACTTGATGAATGATTTAATGTCTTTTGGTATTCATCGTGTCTGGAAACGTTTTACTATCGAAGCGAGTGGTGTACGTCGTAACCAACGTGTACTTGATCTTGCTGGTGGAACGGGTGACTTAACGGCAAAATTTTCGCGTCTTGTCGGTGAAAAAGGTGAGGTTGTTCTCGCAGATATCAACGACTCGATGCTAAAAATGGGTCGTGAAAAATTACGTGACCTTGGTATCGTAGGCAACGTAAGCTATGTTCAGGCTAATGCTGAAGAATTACCATTCCCTGATAATTATTTTGATTGCATCACTATCTCATTTGGTTTGCGTAACGTGACTGATAAAGACAAAGCGTTGCGTTCTATGTATCGAGTGTTAAAACCAGGTGGGCGTTTGCTGGTTCTTGAATTCTCTAAGCCTGTCATTGAGCCTTTGAATAAAGCTTATGATGCTTATTCATTCCATGTTCTTCCTCGTATTGGGCAGGCGATTGTCGGCGATCCTGATAGTTATCGTTATCTTGCAGAGTCAATCCGTATGCATCCTGACCAAGAGACACTTAAGTCAATGATGGAGAACGCAGGATTAGAACAAGTTTCTTACACCAATATGACTGGCGGTATCGTTGCATTGCATAAAGGGTTTAAATTCTAAGATGGAAGCCACATCAGCACAGGCAGAAAGCCAAAATACAGTATTATATTCTTTAATGACCGCCTTTATGGAAACGTCTTTGAATCACATGTTATTCAAAGAGGCGGTCTTAAAACCAGCTCGAGTTCGCTTAGCTGGTAAAGTCATGTCTATTGACTTAAAAGAGTTTAATAAAACGCTGACGCTGATTTTTACAGATAACCATGTTGATGTATTAAGCCAATGGCATGAACCTGCGGATTGCACGATCAAAACATCGCTATTTACACTAATTAAGCTTAAAGATAAGCAGCAACTTTCTCAATTAATCAACAGTGGTGACATTGTTATTGAGGGAGATATGCAGGTTGTACAACACTGGTCTTCATTACTGGATATGGCCATCTGGGATCCTGCTCATTATTTGTCTCCGTATTTAGGGGATGTAGCAGCTCAAGGTCTCAGTCAAGTGTTTAGAAAAGGTGCAGGTCTTGTCTCTCGCCTAGTTGCCCAGCAAAAAACCTATATAAAAGACACGCTACTTGAAGAGTGGAAAATGGCTCCAAATCCACTCGAACTTGCTTATTTTAGCGATGAAATTGAACAAGTCTCTGATTCACTTGATGAATTGGAAAAACGATTGAGCAAGTTGGAGGAGAAGAATGACGCCCGGTGAAATAAAACGTCTCTACTTTATTATTCGGGTATTCCTCTCGTATGGCTTAGATGAATTAATCCCCAAAATTAAGTTAACCTTACCACTGCGTATTGGGCGTTTTGGTTTTTTTTGGATTAAAAATCAGCATCAAGGTAAAGAGCTTGGCGAACGCTTACGTTTGGCTTTACAGGAGCTTGGCCCTGTATGGATTAAGTTCGGTCAAATGCTCTCTACTCGTCGTGATCTCTTCCCACCGGCTATCGCTGACCAACTTTCACTATTACAAGATAAAGTCGCTAGTTTCGATGGTAAATTAGCACGTCAATATATTGAAGAATCGCTCGGCGGACCATTAGAACAATGGTTTGATGATTTCGATGAAAAAGCATTAGCATCAGCCTCTATTGCTCAGGTTCACACGGCAAAGCTTAAAGAAAATGGCAAAGAAATCGTTTTAAAAGTCATTCGCCCTGATATTTTGCCTATTATCAAAGCTGATGTGAAATTGATGTATCGTATCGCTAATTGGGTGCCATTATTACCGGATGGACGTCGTTTACGCCCTAAAGAAGTGGTGCGTGAATACGAAAAAACGTTAATTGATGAATTAAATCTTTTGCGTGAATCAGCGAATGCGATCCAATTACGGCGTAATTTTGAAAATAGCTCAATGTTATATATACCTGAAGTATATGCGGATTATTGCCGTGAAAATGTCATGGTGATGGAGCGTATTTATGGTATTCCAGTCTCTGATATTACTGCTCTAAAAGCGCAAGGGACTAACATGAAGATCTTGGCAGAAAGGGGCGTTAAAGTCTTCTTTACTCAAGTTTTTCGTGACAGCTTTTTCCATGCTGATATGCATCCAGGAAATATTTTTGTTAGTTATGAGCACCCTGAAGATCCACTTTATATTGGCATCGACTGTGGTATTGTCGGGTCATTAAATAAAGAAGATAAGCGTTATCTTGCGGAAAACTTTATTGCCTTCTTTAATCGTGACTATCGTAAAGTTGCTGAGCTGCATGTTGATTCAGGTTGGGTGCCTGCTGATACTAATGTTGAAGACTTTGAGTTTGCGATTAGAACTGTTTGTGAGCCTATTTTTGAAAAGCCACTGGCAGAAATATCGTTTGGGCATGTGTTGCTGAATCTCTTTAACACCGCTCGTCGATTTAATATGGAAGTTCAGCCTCAATTGGTATTGTTGCAAAAAACGTTACTTTACGTAGAAGGTTTAGGTCGTCAATTATATCCACAACTGGATTTATGGAAGACAGCTAAACCTTTCTTAGAAGACTGGATACATAGCCAAGTTGGACTTCCTGCAATTACCAAAGCGTTAAAAGAAAAAGCACCTTATTGGGCTGAAAAAATGCCTGAAATCCCTGATTTAATTTATGGTGCTTTACGTCAACATAAGTTTTTGCAATCAAATATTGAACAACTCGCTGAACAATTGAAGGATCAGCGTAGCAAACAACGCAAATCGCAATACCTATTAGGAATTGGTGCAACATTTATCCTTTGTGGCAGTTTATTCTTTATTTCGGACTCTATAAGGATGGCGATAGCATTTATGTCTGCGGGGGCGTTGTCATGGGTTATTGGCTGGTGTAAATCAGGGAAAAATTAAGTAAACCTTGTTTTGCGACAAGTTTATAAGCCTGTGAATATTTCCGTATTGCTGCTAGGTTGTATATAATGGGATTAATAACTATTGATCCCACTTTTACAGAGGTATAAACAATGGAATCAACTATTGCAACGGCCGCTTTTGGTAGCCCTTGGCAACTTATCATTATTGCTCTACTTATTATTTTAATTTTCGGCACCAAAAAACTGCGTTCTCTGGGTTCGGATTTAGGCGAGTCATTGAAAGGCTTTAAAAAAGCGATGAATGATGATGAAGCTGCTAAGGCTGCAAAAGAAGAGCAAGAGAAACAAGATGCTGATTTTGCAACCAAAAATATTACAGAGCAACAGGCTACCGAAAAGAAAGATAGTCCAGTTGAGAGCAAAAACAAAGAGCAGGGTTAAACCGTGTTTGACATAGGTTTCAGTGAACTGCTGCTTGTTGCAGTTATCGGCCTTGTTGTACTGGGCCCTGAGCGTCTACCAGTAGCAGTAAGAACTGTTGCTGGTTGGATCCGTGCTATGCGCTCATTAGCTGCTAATGTGCAAAATGAATTGTCACAAGAGCTGAAATTACAAGAACTGCAAGAGACGTTGAAAAAAGTTGAGGAGAAAGCTGGTATGGAAACGCTTTCTCCTGAGCTAAAACAATCGATGGATGAACTCCGTCAAGCTGCCCAGTCTTTAAAATCGGGCTATCAAGCAACGACTGATAGTGTGGAAAGTGAATTGCAGAAAGCCAAAGAATTAACTGAGAACTATGACAGTGCAGTTAAAGATGCGCAAACAACAGTTTCACAAACACAAGAGTCAGATCCTGATCCTGAATATGCAGCCAAAATGGCGGAAGTTGTTGAGGAGCCTGCATCTACCAAAGGTGAAAGCAGCCCAGAAGACAATGTTGACGCAAAGAAAAACCCTAATCAGATAGAAAGCGAAAAATAGAACATGGCTGTAAATGATACTCAACCACTTATTAGCCACCTAATTGAATTAAGGAAGCGGCTACTAAACTGTTTGATCACGGTTTTAATTGTATTTGCTGCTCTGGCTTACTTTTCAAATGATATTTATCGGCTAGTTGCTGCTCCTTTGATTGATAAGCTGCCTGTTGGCTCTCAAATGAGTGCAACCGACGTGGCATCCACATTCTTTACCCCAATTAAGCTAACGATGATGGTATCGGTATTTCTTTCGATACCTGTGATCCTTTATCAAATTTGGGCATTTATCGCGCCTGCGTTATATAAACATGAACGTAGATTGATGCTGCCTTTATTGGTTTCTAGTAGTTTCCTTTTCTATTTGGGAATGGCATTCGCCTATTTTGTGGTTTTCCCATTAGCATTTGGTTTCTTTGTCAAAACGACTCCTGATAGCGTTAATTTTATTCCTGATATTAGTAAATATCTGAGTTTTGTGATGACGCTATTTATGGCATTTGGTGCAGCATTTGAAGTGCCTATAGCCATTATTCTATTATGTTGGACTGGTGTTACAACACCTGAATCATTAAAGCGCAAACGCCCATACATTTTAGTCGGTGCTTTTATTATTGGGATGTTTTTGACGCCACCAGACGTGCTATCTCAAACGTTACTTGCAGTTCCAATGTATTTACTATTTGAGCT
Organism: Providencia sp. 2023EL-00965; assembly: GCF_033550225.1. Lineage (NCBI taxonomy): Bacteria > Pseudomonadati > Pseudomonadota > Gammaproteobacteria > Enterobacterales > Morganellaceae > Providencia > Providencia sp. 2023EL-00965. The sequence continues at coordinate 11,751 of NZ_JAWUEH010000027.1, forward strand.
TGGCGTTCTTCTTTCCAATTTCTATGTTGGTAAAGGCCGACGTAAACCGGAAAATGACGAAGAAGAGCACGATGAGCAGTAAAATATAGCCAATTGATTAAAACCCACATGATTGTGGGTTTTTTTGTTTTTACTGAGGTAGTTTTTTGAATTGGGTATTATCAAGAACCTTGGTGACACTCTTATTCAAGATATTAAGCAAGAGGATTGATCGTGTTTCGCCATTGGGTTCGTCGTATATGGCTTGAATACCTGCAAAGATCCCTTCAGTAATTAGAACGCTATCACCATGGATAGGAGTTTCTGGGGCAATAAGATGGGAAAGCTCAGTTTGCTGTAATAACTCAATAAGCTCATCAGGCACAATGGCGGGTAATTGTCCAAAACGAACAAAGTGGCTAACCCCACGTGTTGATTGTATCGTGGTTGTATGGATCGCATTATGATCAAATTTGACAAATAAATAATTAGGAAATAGAGGCTCCTTGACTATGGTGCGTTTTCCTCGAATGACTTTTTCAATATCTGCCATTGGTGTCATGCAGATAACATCTTGTCTATTCAGGTGCTCCATAGCCCTATCGATTTGGCCGCGTTTACAATATAACAGATACCACTTTTCCATTTTTCTAATCCAGCACAACAAAATTATGCTCATCATAACAAATTAGCGGATAAAAATGTGACTAATCGATTAAGTAAGAATATCATTCATAATCATAAAGATATCTTAACTTAAGTACAATCGATTGTTGTTAACTGTAATGTAACAACTCGTTATCTAGGAGAGTGCATGGAAATTTTTTTATTAAGTAATGGTAAGCTTCCAAATAACCCTGTTTGGCTGAGCTATGCATTACCTCGTATTCATAAAGTGATTGAGCGTAAAAATATTAAATCAGCGGTGCTTGTCCCTTATGCTGTTTTACGTGGCTCTCATGATGAAAGAGCTGAGCAATTAAGCGAGGCTTTAGGTATTAAAGTTACATCCATTGAACATTTCTCTAGCCCAGTAGAAGCGATTGAGCAGGCGGAATGTATATTAGTCAGTGGTGGAAACACTTGGTGGTTAAACAAGTGTTTACATGAAAATGGTCTGATTGTGGCAATTCAGCGTGCGGTGAGAGAGCGTAATGTGCCTTATATTGGCTGGAGTGCTGGTTGTAATGTTGCAACGCCTAGTATCCGTACAACTAATGACATGCCTGTCAGTAATGCGGCTATTATGCCATCTTTGGGTTTGTTCCCACTCCAAATTAACCCTCACTATATTGATGCTCATATTTCAGGCCACATGGGAGAAACACGCGACGAAAGATTACAAGAGTTCTGTGTGATTAACCCACATGAGACAGTGGTTGCTCTCAGAGAAGGAAGTGGCCTACAAATCAAAGGTAATACTTTAGAATATTTCAGTGGTAAAGGTGATGGGTTTAAATTATTTAAACATAATCAATCCTTCCCAGAACAATTTGATACTTTATCATTAAAAGGGCTGGTTCCATTTGATTGCCAATAAAGTAATCAGTCATAAATAATAAACATATTGATTATACATAGTTTTTATGGGTAACTTGTAACCTTGGCCGGACGTCTTATAATGAGACTCCCTCTGTAATAGTAAAAGATGACAATGAAATACCGTGACCTAAGAGACTTCATTGCCCAGCTAGAAAAGCAAGGCGAATTAAAACGTATTACGATGGAGGTTGATCCTTACCTCGAAATGACGGAAATAGCCGATCGTACTCTTAGAGCAGGAGGGCCGGCCTTATTATTTGAAAATCCCAAAGGCTATAACATGCCTGTTCTGTGTAACCTATTTGGCACAACCAAACGAGTTGCTATGGGAATGGGGCAAGAAGACATTAAAGCATTGCATGATGTTGGCAAATTGCTGGCTTTTCTAAAAGAACCGGATCCTCCGAAAGGGTTCCGTGACCTATTTGATAAATTACCTAAATTTAAGCAAGTGTTGAATATGCCTGCAAAAAGGCTGAGTTCAGCACCTTGCCAAGAACAAATTTGGGCGGGTGACGATGTCGATTTAACAAAAATCCCAGTCATGCATTGCTGGCCAGAAGATGCAGCTCCTTTAATTACTTGGGGTTTAACGGTCACTCGAGGGCCAAACAAAGAACGCCAAAATTTGGGGATCTACCGACAACAAGTTTTGGGTAAAAACAAACTTATCATGCGTTGGCTTTCACACCGTGGTGGGGCGCTTGATTTTCAAGAGTGGTGCCAACAGCACCCAGGTGAACGATTCCCCGTTGCAGTTGCATTAGGGGCAGATCCTGCAACTATTTTAGGTGCAGTGACGCCTGTACCAGATACCCTATCTGAATATGCATTTGCTGGTTTATTACGTGGCAATAAAACTGAAGTTGTGAAATGTATTTCTAATGATCTTGAAGTACCGGCTGGTGCTGAGATCATTCTTGAAGGCTATATTGAGCAGGGGGAGCTGGCGCCAGAAGGGCCATATGGTGACCATACTGGTTATTATAATGAAATTGATAGTTTCCCTGTATTTACTGTTACTCATGTAACTCAACGCCGTGATGCTATTTATCATTCGACCTATACAGGGCGCCCGCCTGATGAACCCGCAGTGCTCGGCGAAGCATTAAATGAAGTGCTAGTGCCAATTTTACAAAAACAGTTCCCTGAGATCGTTGATTTTTACTTACCGCCAGAAGGTTGTTCATATCGCCTAGCTGTTGTCACAATGAAAAAACAATATGCAGGCCATGCCAAAAGGGTAATGATGGGGGTTTGGTCATATCTTCGACAGTTTATGTATACAAAATTTGTCATTGTTTGTGATGATGATATCAATGCTCGAGATTGGAAAGATGTGATATGGGCAATAACAACACGCATGGATCCTGCTCGTGATACTGTTATGATGGAAAATACGCCAATAGATTATCTTGACTTTGCTTCACCAGTATCAGGTTTAGGTTCAAAAATGGGGCTAGATGCAACGAATAAATGGCCTGGAGAAACAAATCGGGAATGGGGACGGCCAATTGTGATGGATGAAGCAGTGAAGTCACGTGTAGATGATATTTGGGAACAATTGAATATTTTTGGAAAATAAGAGGGGAGCCATGGCAACTTTGAGCTGCAAAGTCACATCTGTTGAATCTATCACTGATACCGTTTATCGGGTTATTTTGTTGCCAGATGGGCCCTTTCATTTTAAAGCAGGTCAATATCTTATGGTCATAATGGATGAGCGAGATAAACGTCCGTTCTCTATGGCCTCAACACCTGCAAATAACGAAACAATTGAGCTTCACATTGGTGCTTCTGAAATTAATCTTTATGCAATGGCTGTTATGGATAGGATTTTAGATCAGCGCCGTATTGATATTGATATACCTCATGGCAAAGCATGGTTTAGAGAAAATAGCCAAAATCCGATGATCTTAGTTGCAGGCGGAACCGGATTCTCTTACACGCACTCAGTATTACTCGCTGCTTTAATGGAAAATCCTTCCCGTGATATCACTTTCTATTGGGGGGGACGCCAGTTAGAGCATCTATATGATTTAGGTGAACTCCAAGCGCTTAGTGAACGCTATGCTAATCTGAAAATCGTTCCTATTGTTGAGCAGCCTGATGGATCTTGGAGAGGACGCTCAGGTACGGTACTCAGTGCTGTTTTAGACGATTTTGGTGATTTATCTGCTTATGATATTTATATCGCGGGTCGTTTTGAGATGGCTAAAATCGCAAGAGAACGTTTTTGCGCTGAGCGTGGTGCAAAGCCAGAGCAGCTGTTTGGTGATGCTTACGAGTTTATTTAGTATTGATTACATAGCAAAGTGAGCATTAGTCTAGAAGTTAGCTGCTGCTCCTTAAACTAAAAAGCCCGCCCCTGACTAGGCGGGAATGTTGACAACATACAACAACACTACGGCAAATAGTGGATACACTCTCCATACATCAAGTTGCAACGTCGCTAGCTGTATCTATTAATTTTAGTTACCTATGCTTAACTATTATAGTTAGCTAGCTCTGTTGCGCCTTGAGCCATTCAGAGTATTGGGTATTATATGCGCTCGATGATAGTTGCTATCCCTTGCCCAAACCCAATGCACATAGTTGCTAGACCGAATTGTTTATCCTTCTGCTCTAATTGATTCAGTAAAGCGGTGGTGATCCTCGCTCCTGAGCACCCTAAAGGGTGGCCTAGTGCGATAGCACCACCGTTAAGGTTCACTTTTTCATCAATTTGATTTTCTGGTAGTTTCAGGCCTTTTAAACACGCAATAGACTGCGCCGCGAAAGCTTCATTTAACTCAATAACATCGATATCTGCTAATGATAACCCCGCCCGTTTGAGCGCTAATTCAGTTGCAGGAACTGGCCCGAATCCCATAGTGGACGGATCACAGCCTACAACTGCCATTGAACGAATCCGTGCTCTTGGCTTTATGCCTTTGTTTCTCGCATAATTTTCACTGGTGATCAGCATTGCTGATGCGCCATCAGAAAGAGCTGATGAATTACCTGCGGTTACAGTACCACTTACGGGATCAAAAGCGGGTCTTAATGATGCTAATCCTTCTAAACTAGCATCAAAGCGAATAACTTCATCGTAATCGACAGCAAACAGGTTCCCACTACTATCGTGCCCAGCAATAGGGGATATTTCATGCTTAAATGAACCATTTTTGGTTGCCTGAGCTGCTCTTTGATGAGAGCGAAGTGCAAATGCGTCTTGCTCTTCACGACTTATTTTATACATTTTAGCTAGCATTTCAGCAGTTAACCCCATAGCGCCTGCTGCTTTAGCCACTCGTAGCGTGAGCTTAGGGTTAAAATCAATACCATGAGTCATTGGAACATGACCCATATGTTCGACTCCACCAATTAAGACTGAACTGGCATCGCCTGTCATGATTAGCCGGCTTGCATCATGAATAGCCTGCATAGACGAACCGCATAGACGGTTAACTGTTACAGCTGGTACAGTATGAGGAATATCAGTAAGTAATGCTGCATTCTTAGCGACATTAAACCCTTGTTCAAGCGTTTGTTGCACACATCCCCAAATGATGTCATCCAATTCTTTTTTACTGGCATTTGGGTTACGTTCAAAAATTGCATTCATCAGGTGTGCAGAGAGGTCTTCCGCTCGGACTTGGCGAAATACACCACCTTTTGAACGCCCCATTGGTGTACGTATTCCATCGATAATAACGACATTTTCCATACTTTTAGCCTCTCGCAACTTTTTGAATATCGATTGCCACAACAGGAGGTTGTGCATAATAACTCGCATTGGTCTGCGACTTTTCTTTAAGACCCGCAGGAATTTGATACAAGGGACTTAAATCAGCGTAAGCTTCCGCTGTTTTAGCGTAAGCTGCCGTGCCAAGAGTATCTAAATAGCGGAACGCTCCTCCACGGAAAGGAGGGAAGCCAAGACCATAAACTAAAGCAATATCTGCATCAGCAGGGCTTTGAATAATGCCTTCTTCTAAGCAACGAACAACTTCGTTAATCATAGGGATCATCATACGGGCAATGATCTCTTCTTTTGTAAATGACCTCTTCTCACTACTGATCGGTGCTAAAAGCTCATTTGTCTCGGGAGCATCAATTTTCTTTGGTTTACCTTTTTTATCTTTTTCGTATTGATAAAAACCTTTGCCATTTTTCTGACCAAAGCGTTTTTCTTCAAACATGACATCAATGGCATTTTTGCGTGTTTTACTCATACGTTCAGGGAAACCTAATGCCATGACTTGTTCAGCATGGAAAGCGGTATCAATACCAACGACATCAAGCAGATATGCAGGGCCCATTGGCCATCCGAATTCTTTCTCCATAACTTTATCGATTTCTTTAAAGTCAGCGCCATCTTGGAGTAATAAGTTGAAACCTGCAAAGTAAGGAAACAGGACTCTATTAACAAAAAAGCCTGGGCAGTCATTGACAACTATCGGTGTTTTACCCATTTTGCTGGCATAGGTAACGACCTTCGCTATTGTCTCATCGGATGTTTTCTCGCCACGAATAATTTCAACTAATGGCATGCGATGAACTGGGTTAAAGAAGTGCATCCCACAAAAATTTTCAGGTCGTTTTAGTGCCTTGGCTAATTCAGTGATAGGAATTGTAGATGTATTAGAGGCTAATACAGTTTCAGCGCTGACTAAAGGTTCAACCTCAGATAAGACCGCCGCTTTAATTTTCGGATTTTCTACAACTGCTTCTACAATAATCTGTGCGTTTTCAATACCTGCATATGAAAGGGAAGGGTGGATAGAGGCAAGGGTTTTTGCCATTTTAGAGGCGTTTATTTTTCCTCTTTCAAACTGTGCATTTAATAATTTATGGGCTTCATCAATACCTAAACCTAACGATTTTTCATTGATGTCTTTCATTAGAACAGGGACGCCTTTACTTGCGGATTGGTAAGCTATCCCACCACCCATTATCCCTGCGCCAAGAACGGCAGCATGCTGAGGTGCATCAACATGGCGAGAAAGTTGTTTACTTGTCGCTTTAACTTGTTGGTCATTAAGAAAAATGCTAACTAAAGAACGGGCGACATCGCTATGTGCGAGAGGAACAAAGCTAGCGGTTTCATATTTTAAAGCTTCATCTCTGGCGCAGTTTGCGGCTTTTTCAATTGTGTTAACCGCAGCCATCGGTGCTGGATAGTGTTTACCTGCCACTTTGTAAACCATACCTTTAGCAACATTGAAGCTCATTGTTTGTTCGATAGGGCTAAGCTGCAATGGTTGTAACTTAGGTTGACGCCTTTGTTGCCAGTTAATGGCTCCTGAAATTGCGGATTCAATCAGTTCAAGCGCCGCTTGTGGTAATTTTTCAGTTTCAACGACCGCATCTACTAAACCTAATTTTAATGCTTCAGCGGCACCTACATCTTTACCCGCGGTAATAATCTCAAGAGCACTATCTAAACCGATTAATCGAGGAAGGCGAACAGAGCCACCAAAGCCAGGCATAATCCCTAATTTCGTTTCGGGTAGGCCTACCCGTAGATCTGGTGTCGCAATACGAAGGTCAGTAGAAAGGATGCACTCACAACCACCACCTAGCGCATAGCCATTAATGGCACTAAGAGTAGGTACAGGTAAATCCTCAATGCGATTAAAGATATGATTAGCGTAACCTAACCACTCACTTAGCGTTTCAGCAGGTGCTTCAAATAATGATAAAAACTCTTTGATATCAGCGCCTACAATGAAAGCGGGTTTATCAGATCTTAAGATAACCCCTAATAAATCAGATTGTTGTTCAAGAACAGAAACTGCTTCATCAAGTGAAGCAACGGTATGAGTATCCAACTTATTTATTGGCCCAGGCGAGTTAAAAACGAGTTCTGCAATACCTGTTTTCAACCATTGAACATAGATCGTTTCACTTTGATAAAGCATGCCGTTCTCCTTATGATGATTTAATCATCTGGTACGACCAGATGGATTTAGTGTGACTAGAATGTTAAGGAAATGCAAATAATCAATAACAAAACTGGAATGGTGATCACAGCAAATAAGAGAAATAGAGTCGTTGTGAAATAGGATTTATGCTTATAATCAATGCGTTAACTTATTGATTGCTCAGACTGCATACCAGTAAATTAAAGAACGTGCTAAGCTTGGATTTTCTTATAAAGCTGAAAGGTTGAATGAAATGGAAAAACTGACTGCACTCTACGCTGAACATATTAAAACTTTGCAAACTAAAACTCAGCAAGTCTTACAACGCAGCAAGCTAGACGCCATATTGATTCATTCGGGTGAACCTATACGTATATTTCTCGATGATAGTGATTATCCATTTAAGGTGAACCCTCATTTTAAAGCATGGGTTCCTGTCACCGATGTACCGCACTCATGGTTATTAGTCGATGGCGTAAATAAGCCTAAGTTATGGTTTTATTCGCCTGTAGACTATTGGCACAGCGTTGAACCATTACCAACGAGTTTTTGGACTAAAGATGTTGAGCTGATCCATCTGAAAAATGCTGATGATATCAATGAGCTTCTTAACTACTTAGTTAAAGATAATGTCGCTTATATTGGCTCTTCAAAAGCTAGAGCGGAATCATTGGGGATCCGCCAACAGAATATCAATCCAAAACCTGTCATTGATTTTTATCACTTTCACCGTTCCTATAAGACCGATTATGAAATGTATTGCATGCGTGAAGCGCAAAAAATGGCAGTTAATGGTCATTTATCTGCATTTGAAGCATTTCAGGCTGGTATGAGTGAATTTGATATTAATATTAGCTATTTGCAAGCAACAGGCCATCGCGATACAGATGTTCCTTACGGTAATATTGTTGCGCTCAATGAAAATGCGGCGGTACTACACTACACTAAATTACAACAGCAAGTTCCGAATGAAATTAGAAGCTTTTTGATTGATGCAGGTGCTGAATATAATGGTTATGCAGCGGATATAACTCGTACTTACGCAGCTAAAAATAAAAGTGATTTTGCAGCATTAGTTGCGGATCTTAATAAAGAGCAGCTTGCATTGATAGATACAATCAAAGCAGGTGTTCGTTATACCGATTATCATGTTGATATGCATCATAGAATAGCCAAGCTATTGAAAAACCATTCAATAATTAAAGGTGTTAGCGAAGAAACTATGGTTGAAAAAGGGCTAACTACTCCATTTCTCCCTCATGGTTTAGGGCACCCACTTGGTTTACAGGTTCATGATGCTGCGGGTTTTATGCAAGATGAGAATGGTACTTTGCTTGCTGCACCAAAAATGTATCCTTTCCTACGTTGTACGCGTGTATTAGAGCCAGGAATGGTAATGACCATTGAGCCAGGACTTTACTTTATTGAGTCTCTATTAGCTTCTTGGCGTTCAGGTGAATTTAGCCAATATTTTAACTGGGAAAAAATTGAGCAATTCAAACCTTATGGTGGTATTCGTATTGAAGATAACATCATCATTCACCATAATCGGATTGAAAATATGACAAGAGACCTGCAACTACCGTAATGAAACCCTATTTAATACCGGCTGAATCAATTTCTTACGTAGAAGAAATTAAAAAAAGTCGTTTTATTACCTACCTTGCACATACTGAAGGTATTGATGCAGCAAAAGATTACATTCAATCGATTAAGGCTCAATATCCAGATGCCCGGCACCATTGCTGGGCTTTTGTCGCGGGCCGTCCTGATGATTCACAACAATTAGGTTTTTCTGATGATGGGGAACCTACCGGAACGGCAGGTAAACCGATAATGGCTCAGCTACTTGGGAGCCAGTTGGGAGAAATCACGTGTGTGGTTGTGCGTTATTTTGGTGGAATAAAACTTGGAACAGGTGGATTAGTTAAAGCCTATGGTAATGGTGCCCAGCAAGCGCTTAAGCTATTGCCGACACAAACTAAAGTACCACAAAAAACTTTTCAGTTAGTTTGTGATTACTCATTAATTAATTCGATTGAACAGCTCATCACACAGATTGGAGGGGTAGTTTTACATAGTGAATACAATGAGGTTGTATCTTTGCGTATTTCAATTCCTGCTACCCTAGAACGAGAAGTCAATGATAAATTACGTGATATGAGTCGCGGCGCGTTGGAACTCATAACAGAAACTGAATAGTCAATTGGTTAGCAAGGAACCTGCCGAATGCATTTTCGTGCAATAACCCGCATCGTCGGGCTGCTCGTCATTATTTTTTCTTTTACCATGGTCGTTCCTGGTATTGTCGCGTTGATTTATCGTGATGGTGCAGGGCGAGCATTCAGCCAGACTTTTGTTGCTGCACTTATCATTGGTCTGATTTTATGGATCCCAACCCGAAACAGTAAACATGAGTTGAAAGCGAAGGAAGGCTTTTTGATCGTGGTATTGTTTTGGACTGTATTGGGAAGCGTTGGGGCATTACCATTTATTTTCTCTGAAAAACCCAATCTTTCAGTTACTGATGCTTTCTTTGAATCATTTTCAGGGTTAACAACAACAGGTGCGACGACACTAACGGGTTTAGATACGCTTCCAAAAGCCATTTTATTTTATCGGCAGATGCTACAGTGGTTAGGTGGTATGGGGATCATTGTACTTGCTGTCGCCATCCTCCCTTTATTGGGGGTTGGGGGAATGCAGCTTTATCGGGCTGAGATGCCTGGACCTCTCAAAGATAATAAAATGCGCCCAAGAATTGCCGAAACGGCGAAAACACTTTGGCTTATATATGTTTTACTAACAATTATCTGTGCAATTGCACTTTGGATTGCAGGAATGGATGTCTTTGATGCCATTTCTCATAGCTTTTCAACCATCGCTATCGGGGGGTTCTCAACCCATGATGCCAGTATCGGTTATTTTAATAGCCCAGCCATAAATACGATAATCGCTGTTTTTTTAATTATTTCAGGCTGTAATTTTGGGTTGCACTTCGCGGTACTGACGGGACGTAGTTTAGGAATTTACTGGCGTGATCCTGAATTTAGAACTTTTATTAGCTTTCAATTCGTTTTAGTAACGATATGTACATTAGTTTTGCTCTACCATTCTGTTTATGGCTCGTTTGGGCAAACGTTAGATCAAGCTTTTTTCCAAGTAGTATCAATGGCAACGACCGCAGGGTTTACGACTGACAGCTTTGCTGGATGGCCACTTTTTTTACCTATGTTGCTATTGTGTGCGGCATTTGTTGGTGGCTGTGCGGGGTCAACTGGCGGTGGCTTAAAAGTTATTCGTATTTTATTGTTATTTTTACAGGGATCGCGTGAGTTAAAAAGGCTTGTCCATCCAAATGCCGTTTATACCATCAAGTTAGGACAAAGAGCGTTACCTGAAAGAATTATAGAAGCGGTATGGGGGTTCTTTTCGGCATATGCGTTAGTTTTTGTCGTCAGTTTATTGTTATTAATCGCAACGGGCGTTGATGAGTTCTCTGCTTTTTCTGCTATTGCAACCACTCTTAATAACTTAGGTCCAGGGCTTGGAACCGTCGCTGATAACTTTACAACGATGAACCCTGTAGGAAAATGGATACTCGTCGTGACGATGCTGTTCGGTCGTCTTGAAGTGTTTACATTATTAGTTTTGTTTACACCAACATTTTGGCGTGATTAGGTAATAGGATTAAAAATGAGTTATTTACTTCTGCATTCAAGCACGGATGGGCAAACTAAGAAGATTATATTAAAAATTGCGGAGCAGCTACGCAGCTTGGGTCGCCAGTGTGATATCCGTGATTTAAATAACGAAAAGAATATTAATGTTATTGCTTATGAGAAGATATTGGTTGGAGCATCCATACGCTATGGTCATTTTAATAAAGCCCTCTTACGGTTTGTTACGACACACCAAAATCAGTTGAATTCAATGAAGACGGCTTTCTTTGCTGTTAATTTAACGGCTAGAAAAGAAGGTAAAAACACTCCTGAAACAAACGCATACACACGTAAGTTTCTAGAAAAAAGTCCTTGGCAACCAAATTTGAAGTCGGTTTTTGCTGGGGCACTGATGTATCCACAATATGGGTGGTTTGATAAGACAATGATCCGCTTTATTATGAAGATGACGGATGGGCCTACAGATCCAAAAACAGAGATTGAGTACACAGACTGGGATAAAGTGAGTTTGTTTGCTAGAGAGTTTGAGGATTTGTAGTATTAATTTTCAACGATAAGAAGTGTATTTAATCGATTTGTTTAATGTTTCAGCAGTTAAGATAAAAAGTTAAAAAAACACTTGATAGATTTTTTCGACTCCCTATAATGCGCATCCGTTGTCACGACAAACCGCTCCGGTGGTAAGGTTAGAAAAGAAACCTAGTGATGATAGAGGTGAAAAAGAAAGAAAAAGTTAAAAATAATTACTTGACTTTCTGATA
>NZ_JAWUEH010000028.1:0-15552 GCF_033550225.1 Providencia sp. 2023EL-00965
AGTGGTGAAAGCTATCGATTGAAAGATAAACGACGCTCAGGTGCCATACCTAAATGAAACAGTGGATCACTTTTGATTGATCGAATTTGAGTTAAAAGTGGATCAGTTTTCGTTGATCGTTGACACCAGCCGATGAACTAATCGGTCATGGCGAGGTGACGGTTGTGCCATATTCGGTTTCCTACCAGCGATAACACAAAAGGGCTTAAGCGTGGGCTTAGGCCGGTGAAAGGGACTTTTGGCGCAGATATGCCACAATGATGCAAGCGGGTATCGTGACGCGGTACGCAGGACCGGCAATGTCCGCAATGAGCCATGCGGAGGTGAGCGTTAATCCAATCGGACCCGCTAAGAAGGATAAGGCACGATTAGCGACAAATACCGTCCCCCATGTCGCCACGCCACCAAGTAGCTCGATGATGCTCATTGCAGCGACCGTGGCAATTTCCAGAGCCGCAAATCCGGAAGTGCGAACGGCAGCTTGTAAGGCTATCATGACCAATTGCGGTGTGGGATTGGTGAGATTCAGTTGTAAATCGTGGGAAAGAGTACGGAGCTCTTCTTCACTGAGTTTATCTAAACTTTTCTCCATCACCGTCATTAACAGGTTCATTTCCAGCGTTTCAATGTCGCTTTTGGGATTAAAGTTAACTTTCAGCTTTTTACAAACATCTAGCAGGATTTCACGGTATAACACACCTTTATTGCCGCGCACGGCACTGACTAAACTGTTGGCACCAAAGGTTTGTAGCTCAGCGCAAATGTCTGTCCAATAACGCTGATGGTTAGGATAATAGAGTTGGTATTCTGGCTTGCGGGTTAAACGCTCACTCCAGCGTTTTTTGCCATCTTTATGGTCATGAGTCAGAACGGAAACTAAAAGGCTTAAGTCGTCATTATTGCAGTGAGCAATAAAAGCTAAATCAGGGTCAATACGGTATTTTGGCATGATGTTGATTCCAATAAATTAAGGAGCCAACAGCGTAACAAACCGACCGGACAGGGTATGTCGCGTAAAAAATTATTTTCAGCGAAAGCGATAAATAGTCAGGTCAAGGTGTGTCATTGTTAAAAATGATTATCGTTGTTTGTCATCTGCGTATAGGAAACAAGTTGTGTTGAGAGGGGGAATAAACTTGATTCCTATACGTAATATAGATTTGAAATTTTATTCATTAAACATAGACATTACTGTTTTTTAAACAGCGTTTGAAAGCGGCTTTGATATCTTCATCGTCGCGGGACCAATTCGCTATAGTGGTGTTCAAATTAAATTCGGAAGGCTTATTACCATTATTTCTGACGAATTTTATCATTTCAGGGATAAGTGCGTTGATTAATGCCGTTTTTTTTGAGTACGGTTCTTGTACTGAGTTGAGTAACTCAAGGAGTTTTACTTTAGCCGCTCGATAAGGTGCCTGTTTTTTATTAGCACCGGATTGACGTTTTATTGTCTCTTTGTATTGATATACTTGTTCTTGTAGTTGAGCTATACACATAGATGCATACTCTAAATAATACTCTGCATTGTTAACATCTTTTTCAGCTTCATAATGTTTAGATAACATGAGCGCTAAAACGCCAGCACGGAGAGCGTTATGTAATGAATAAGCATCGGTTACTCGTTTTGATGCAGTTTGAAAAAGGTGATGTATTTTTTCAAAAAAATAGGTATCTAAATTTTGTTGAGGATCATCTATACCATTGGAAAACGTTCTTTTAACGTGATGTTGAATTAATTTATAATAACGCTCCGCAATAATCTGTGCGGTATTTCCAGGGCTTTGCTTAAACAAGCGTTCAATATTTTTTACGCCATTTTCCTGATTAAAAAATGAATAGTAGCCACTCAGATGGTCATAACTCTCGATGACCGCATTAAAAAACACAACGAACTCGCCTTCAGGAAAGGATAACTCAAATTGTGCATCCGGTAATTTGTTTAAATAGTTTATAACCGTTTGCAAATCCTGTTGTGCATCAGAAGTAGACTGAACGTCTTTACTATTTCCTAAAATTTTTCGTTGCTCCGTTTTTGATGGAACAAACTGTATGATTTTATCAGGGTTTTTTGTGAGATTGTCGATCTTTTTAAGGAGCCTTTTTAATTCGGGTTCTTGGCACGTAATACTTATTTCAATCCCATTTGTTGAAGGGTATCTAAGTTGGTAGAGGTTTTTATCCATGATGAGCTCTCAATGTGAGTTAGAGTAATGTATTAATCTGCTATTCGCTACGCTTTTTGCACTTACTTATACTGAGATTATCAGGTGATTAGGGTAAGTGTTCAATATGTAAATCATTGTGATGAGCATACAAAATACGTTTGATTCTCATAACGTAAAATTTGTAGGTTAAAGTGAAAACTGGAAGTAGCCCGAAAGAGCTTTAATCAAAATACAGCTCTCAAAACAGCCCCCCTTTTATTCAACAATAGCCAATATTTTTCGAAATATTTCCCTTTAATACCTCACACTCGTTATTTTGTACACAGCCTCTATTTATACAGGCTAATGTACTGAATATACTATCGATTTTAAATCAGTGATGCCTTGTTTATCCTTGGTTTCATGTGTACTCATCGGTTTTATTTACCCCTTAAAAAAAAATTACATAAGCAGAAAGATATATTTATAAAAATAGGTTGTTTATGCTTATTACCAAAGCGGAAAACACATGAAATTAGTTATAAATCAAGAGGTCATAATGATGAAAGAAAAAAATCTACTCGTTGATATGAAATACATTACTGAATGTACAAAAATGACAGATAAGTGGTTTTATGCCCTCATAAAAAAGGGGCAATTTCCTAAACCGATAAAGCTGGGACGCAGCAGCCGTTGGTGGTTATCCGATATCCATGATTGGATTTCATCTCAACAGGAAGGAGCGCTGCATGACTAAGAAACCGATAAAAGCCCATTGTAAGCGGAAAAATTGTCATGAACCCGTTTACGATAATGTGGATGCTCGACATCACTATTTATGTGAGCAACATTATGACACCAAAATGAGGAACATAAATCGGCGTTATGATAAAGGAAAGCAACAGTGTGAGCGGCAGGGCTGTAAACGGTATATTAAGAAAACACAAAATAAACGATTTTGCTCGAATGCGTGCCGCCATCGGGCATCGAGGGTGGTTGACAACAGCCTGATGACGAAGACGATAAGGCATTCCTATTGGCGTAATATCGAGCGTTTTATTCAGCTAAATCCCAAACAAATGGGATCGATAGATTCGCTCACGGACATTGCGGAGATGATTAAGCTCTACACTCTAAAGGCGAAATACCAAAAATCGTATGTTGCGTATGATGAGAGTGAGGATGAAATCGTAAAATTATTGCCTTTTCTGAGTTTAGATTTGTGTCACTTGTATCCAAACTCGCTTGGCGGAAAAAATACGGGACTGAATACATTGATAGCCCCCACAAAAATTAATCGCAAACGACGGCATAAATTACCCGCATCATGTCCGTATCCCATTTTGATGGGGCAACAAAGTGAAAACGAATGTATTCCAATGACGGGCTCGCTTTATCAGTATTTAAATGATTATTGCAGTGATGAGGAAATTTTAGCTTTATTTCAAGAAATTGGTAAATTAAAGGAGTATTATTTTTATCGACCTAAAGAAGTGAATTTTGAGTTGGCATTAGAATCGTTATTACTCAGTCAGTTATTATGTGATGAATGTCGTCGACTGGGGGTAAAACAAATTTCAATTAAATTTAATGCGTTAAAAAAGTTATTTTTACTGGATGGTTACTTTTGTGAGATTATTGCAATTTGTCTTTTTTATGCCCTTCTTTCGGGAGATGAAGATAAATTGATTGAGTCGTTATTGAATTATTCCGATACACAAATTATTCAGACGAAATCTAATGATGGGGAGTCAATATTGCAGTATGAATATAATGACATGGTTCAATTACAAATTATATGGCAGGAAAAGATTGAAGATTTTGTTTCGGCTATCTTTGGTGTTAATATTCGTGATGAAAAAAACAAAAAAGTATTTTACCTTTCATTTTTCACAAAACCAAAGGGGGAAGACGAGGACGGGAATGAAGAGCCAAAATCGATATGATTATCCATGTTGGAGGAAAGCGATAAGCTAAGCTCATTCACATACATCGGTTTATTTTTCTCAAATCGCAGTTGTTTTTCTCGATAGCGCCCAAAAGCGATCACTTTGTGATGATTGTGAGTCATGGTATTGTATCGTGGATACGTTACCTGACTAGGGGCGTTATCTTTAGTTTAAGAATTAATTAATATATAAGTATAATAAGTATAATAAGTATAATAAGTATAATAAGTATAATAAGTATAATAAGTATAATAAGTATAATAAGTATAATAAGTATAATAAGTATGATAAGTATATGAACATTAATATAGATGAATGATACTGACTGGTAAGCAATCTATTATTGTTTGATGATGAATGGAGTGTTTGTGAATAATTAATTTAAAGAATAGTGTGATTAATGACTGGTTTAGTTTGTGGTTTATAACACTAGTGTATCTGGTGATTATAGTTTGATTGATGATGAGGTGAATGAGGTGAATGAGGTGAATGAGGTTAACATCTCTTTTATTCTGTGAATTAAATAGCGTGTAAACACAAACCGGTAAATACAAATCATGACTATTAATGACATTGCTCTGAATAGGCTATTTATGTTGTGTGAATAACCTTCTGTACTGACTTTAGATATGAATGATATTGGGGGAGGTATTTATTAAAAATGAGTGTGACAATCACTACAGAATCAAATAAACAGAAGGCTTGTCATAAAGTAAAGTCGATAAATTAAGGTAGGTCTAAATATTGAGAACAAGATAATCTAAATAAGAATATTAATCCAGTTTAACCACATGACGTGAATAAGTAATAAGGATTTATGAATGCTAGTCAAATGTAAAAATATCGGTTAAGTTGACGAATAAGATAACGAGTCACTCTTAACAGATCAATGATGACATTAATTAAATTACCCGAAAAAGCCGGCTTTGCTCTGCGTCATGCGCCGCCGGAACAACAGCGTGCTTTTCTTGCTGTGATTGAGAGTTGGCCTAGCAATGTAGGGCAAAGTATACAAGTTTGCACTCGCCTTTGCTCCGCCTACCGAAGTTGAGAACATCCAATTTTTGCGACCTGTCGTGAACGGCCTTATATCTCGTTCGGTCACATTGTTGTCGATACTTATATCGCCGTCTTCAAGGTAGGTAAGCAGCTTAGGCCACTGGTTTTGTGTATAAGTGATGGCTTTGCCAAGTAATCCTTTAGGGAGAACGTTTTGACTGTCAAGCCATTGCTTGAACTCATCTAAAATAGGTTTGGCTTCTTCTTGTCGTAGTTGGTGTCGAGATTTTGCGTCAAGCCCTTTGGCTTTCTTTTCAATACCGTATAGTTTGCTAATAAAGTTCAGTGCTTTTTCTGGCTTGCCCGCTTTTTTTGATGGTGAAGCTTTTTGAGCATCAGTGAACTTTTTGCGTACATGCGCCATGCAAGCAGCTTGAGTCACGTCCTCAAGTTTGTCGTATGCACTGTAGCCATCCGATAGCAAGTAACCAGAGTAACCACCTAAAAAGTCTTGTACGCACTCTGCTCTGCGGCTGGCTTGATAGTCGTAGATAACCACTGGGTTATTCACGAACTCACCGCTACGATAGACCCACATATATGACTTAGATTGTGCTTTCTTATCTTCTTCACGTAATACTTGAACAGTGGTTTCGTCCGCGCAGATGAGCTTTTCTTTCAATAACTCACTTTTCATTGCATCAATAATGACTTGCACTTTGCTTCCTAACTGAACGCACCAGTTGGCCAGTGTAGCGCGGCTAATATCTATACCAGAGCGATTGAGAATATCCACTTGGCGATAGAGTGGCAGAGCATCAACGTATTTTGCTGTGACTACAGCGGCGAATGCATCTGCACTCCCTAGGCTTTTAGGGATCATACTTGCGGGTTTTGGGGCTGTGATAATCTTTGTTTCAGTCTGTGTTTTTTCACACTGCCGGCAAGCGTACTTGGTTCGCTCGTGACGTATAACACTAACCTTCTGTGGGATGATTTTCAGCTCTTCAGAAGTTTCAACACCACATTGATGTAAAGGCTCGTCGCAGCAGTCGCAATAAGGGGCATTGAGTTCATGTTTATGAACTTCACGCTCGAGCTCTTTTGGAAAAGGCTTACGGCCTGTTTTTTTCTTGTCGTCGTCGGATTTAGCCGTACTCTTTTGTTGCTCCGCTTCGTTAAACGTACCTTTGGGTATTTTTTCACTTTGTGATGAGAAGCGCTTTGACTTACTTAAATTGAGCTGTTCAATCAACAACTCAATTTTGGTTTTGAGCTCGGCAACCTCCTCTTGCTTTGCCGCAAGGAGTTTATCTTTTGCTTCGTTCTGTTGGTGAAGCTCAAGCAGCATAGCTTTTAGCTGGTCGATATCATCAGGGAGGTCGGTCATGTCTGGGCTCAGGTCATCTCAATGACTTAAGTGTGACAGCAAAAAAGGATCGTTCAAGCCCAACGTGACGATCAGTATCAGCGGTCACACTTCTAGATTATGAAGTGGACGATGAGCTTTGGCATGTTCGAGCGTTAACCCCGAAAGAAGCCAACCCAGTTGTTGCTTAGTAATATGAATGGCTCCGTCCTCACTGGGTCTTGGCCACTTGAAGGTCCCTTTTTCTAAGCGACGATAGTACAGCCAGAAGCCACTAGTATCCCAAAACAAGATTTTCAATTTATCTCGGGTACGATTGCAGAAAATGAACCAAGACTCACTAAACGGATCCATCTCAAGAGTCTCCGCGACAATCAACGATAGTCCATCAATGGACTTACGAATGTCCGTGACTCCAGAGATGAGGAAAACCTTACCTGTTGGTATCATTGTAGCGCTTCAAACCAAGTCTTAATTTGTTGCGAGCTAAGCGTTGCCGGCAGTTCTGCTCGAATGCCATTATTGAGAATTAACACAACACAACTTGTGCTCACGGTAGGCTCTGTCACCACGATAGGTTGAACCCTGGTTTCAGGCTTGGATTGCGTGAGCTTTTTCGACCAATAGTG
Organism: Providencia sp. 2023EL-00965; assembly: GCF_033550225.1. NCBI lineage: Bacteria > Pseudomonadati > Pseudomonadota > Gammaproteobacteria > Enterobacterales > Morganellaceae > Providencia > Providencia sp. 2023EL-00965. The sequence continues at coordinate 7,094 of NZ_JAWUEH010000028.1, forward strand.
AAAAATCTGATAGCTTATGTTTTGCTCCGAGCAAAACTGCTTAATGCCTAAATTACTTTGTCGTTGCTGCTCTAGAATTGCAGCCCAGTATTCTCGTTTACTTTGTTGTTCCATAGTCCCTCCAATGAAAAAGCTACTATGGCAAATGACGAGTTTGTTTAGTATGTGTGGTTCATTAACCGCTTACTTTTATTTCAATTTGTAATATTTAATTTCAATCAAGTGAATATCGTATTACTACAAAATCGAAAATAAAATGAAAACCAAATTACTCACCCCCGCGATGTATTTATTTTTAATTCCTATTAAACAATTAGTTATATGCATTTTGGATGATTTCACAAGTCTCTTTGATCTATATTTGGCGATCAATAATATTCTCTTGATAGGCAATACCTATCATTCAGAACCTATCAAATGGTATAAACGTCTTTCCCCTTTTAAAGGGTACCCTATATTATATCAAGTAAAAACGAGGGTGAATATAAAAACCAACAATTAAGATTTAATCTTAATTATATTTTGGGGTGTTTTTATTTAATATTCAACTCTGTTTCGCTTGCTTGTTTTTTTATTTTCATTATCACACTCGATGAGTGATCTCTTTATTTTTATTGGTACGCACTTTTTTTATTTTTATATTTATTTCTCGTTGCCATCATTTTTTGATGATTATGATGCTATTAAGAATAATGCATTTATCTGAGGGCGAAATTGACTGTTTTATTTATCCGTCTAATAAGATGAGTGAATAAATCCAATACTCGGCTCGCCCATTTTTTTTAACCGTGTTTGTTTCTCGGAGGTCATGATGACATCAACCACGAAGGCAACTTTAGCGATTTCACCCGAAAATTATTTTGGCCATCCGCCAGAGAAAAGAATAACAGCAAAACAACTCAACGAAGCGACAGGGTTATTTATTCGACAAAAACGCATTGAATTGGGGTTGAATGGGTCAGATTTGGGGCGTTTATTGAATGTCAGCCAACAACAAATCTCCCGTTATGAGCGCGGTATCACCTCCTTAACCCTTCATCAGTTAGAGCAGTTTTTACGTGCGCTTGCGGTGTCATGGGAAAGCTTTATTCGTGAGGTCATTCATCCGCTTTGCCTGATATCGCAAGATGGGCAAGGAAAGCTCGTTACTGAGTACCCCTTCTTATAAATGGGTTGCAGGGTAGCCGTCATTTTAGCGCGCTAAATGCGCATGACATTGTGAAAGAGGTAACAAATGGGCAAACAAGGTAAAGCGCGATGGCAGTATTTATTGAGTGTCATTGGCATGGGGTTACCTGCGGGGGGGTTCGCCAGCGTGACGAACACCACGACACTCACAGCGACCATTGTGGCCTCCTCCTGTGTGGGGGAAATTTTGACTCTAAACTCATCCGGTCGGGCAGCAGGCAATGCCGGTACGGTTGATTTTGGGGTTATTAACCCCAAAAGTCGCGCCGCGCCGGTACGTCAGTTTTCATTGCGGTTATCGGAAGTGGTGGGCGGAAAGACGGGATGCAGTGCGTTTGAAGCTTACGGCCGTCAATACCCCGTGGCGACACTGAGCTTTGGGGATGCGGGCAATACGCAGTTGGATGAAGCGGGGGTGATATTACGTTATGACGACGGCAGCGACACGCACATGCGGGTTCGAGTCAGTCCGCTCAATGCGGAAGGTACCTTCCCCACCGCTGGGGCGCCGGGGTACGTGACAGCCACTCATGCGCAAGTGACCTACCCCATTCCCTTTGCAGTCAAAGGAATGTTTGATTTTCAGGCGATATTGAGTGAGTGGCAGGCGGCGAAGTCCGGTGCATTTAGTGGGACATTGACGGTCACCGTCGTGTACCGATAAGGAAATCTTCCGTGAACAGACTCTCTAAAAACAACAATAATTATCGATGTGTTTGGGCTATCGGGCTGTCATTGGCCTTCACCGGCGCCAGTTGGGCCACGACAGCAGAGGAAGCCTCCCCCTCAGCAACGGCGACCATTGCCGAAAGTGGGCAGGCTGCGCCAGACGAAACAGAGGATGGCGCCCTAAATTTGAATTTTATGCAAGGCGGTGGCGCACAGGCGGCGGCATTTTTATCAACAGCGAACCGTTACTTCCCGGGGCGTTACTGGGTGGATGTGCAGGTCAATGGTGAGCCAGTTGGTAAACGTGTTTTGACGGTGACACCGCAAGAGCAGTCGGCCTTGTGTCTCTCACCAGAATGGTTAGCGGACGTGCAAGTGTATTTGCGCCCGGCGTTTTACCAATCGACCTATCAAGCTGCGCGTCAGTGTTATGTCCTTGATGAGCAAGCCAATACGCAGGTGGTGTTTGATTTGGCCACCCAGACATTGAACTTGGCGATACCGCAAGCGGGATTAGCCAAAGCGGGGGATGCTCTGGATTGGGAGTTTGGTAACAGCGCTCTGCGCATGAACTACAACGCCAACGCCAATAAAAACCAAGACGGCGTGGATTATTACGGGTCGGGGTCGTTACTGGCGAACGTGGGGGAATGGATAGTCAACGGCAGTGCGTCGTTAACTCAAGATGACCAAACGGTCTCGGTGTTCACGGCTTCCAAAGCCCTTTTATCGCTGCAAGCGGATTTAGTGATGGGGAAAACGGGGGTGAGCAGCGGTGAGCTGGGGGGGTTATCGACCTACGGTTTGACGTTAAGCAGTAACCCATCCATGCGCCGCCAAACACGCGGCTATACCCCCGTGTTCAGCGGTACAGCGCAAGGGTATGCGCGGGTGACGTTACGTCAAGGCAACACGATTTTATATTCAGAAATGGTGCCACCGGGTCCGTTTAGTATCAATGATGTGACGGTGCTCAATGGGGGCGATGTGGTGATGACCGTGACGGAAAATGACGGCACCACCACCAGAGAGGTGTTCCCCATTACCCTTATTAGCGGGCAGATATCACCGGGGGAGCACGAGTATTCCGTATCGGTGGGGGTGATTGATAACGACAACCCAGAAGGTACCCCGACAGGAGGATTAGCCGCCTTTAGTTACGGTTACGGGTTGGATTATCTGTCACTGCGAACAGGCGCCCTGCTCGGCAGTCAGTTTACCGGTGTCACGGGGGAAGTGACATCACAGCTCGGGTCATTGGGTTCGGTCTCGGTGGCGCTTTCGGGGACGCAATCGCGCTATGACGAGGGCAACCGACAGGGACACAAAAATACCCTGACCTATGCCAAGAGCTTTGATACTAGCACCTCGGTGCGCGTGGGGTATAACCGCCTGAGTGAGCAGTATGACACGCTTGGGGAATACAACGATACCGATTACGCCCGTTTTGCCGAGCGCCAACGCTTGAAGCAGGACATCTCGCTAGGGTTCAGTCAACCGCTGTGGCGCGGAGCCACGTTGTCGGTGAATGGTTGGCAACGGGAATATTGGCGTCGGGATGATAAGCAACGTGGGGTGACGGGGAACTTTTCTACCCGTGTCGGTCCGGTGAGTGTGTCATTAGCGGGGTCACAGTATAAAACGGGCAATGACAGCCAATACAGTTTTTCGACGTCGGTCTCGATCCCGTTTTCCGTGTTTGACCATGATTTTAATACGTTTGCGTCGATGTCTGGCAGCAAATCGGGAAGCAACAGCTACTCCGCAGGGGCATCAACCAATTTAACTGACCGCTGGTCGCTATCCGCCAATGAAAGTTGGGGCGGGGATGGCAGTTTGGGCACCCAAACCAGTGTGTGGACTGCCTATGACGGACGGCTGGCACAACTCAGTGGCCAGATGACCCACACGGATAATGGCACGTTGGGGTCGGGGTCGGTGAGTGGCTCGGTGATGTATTTGCCGGCAGACAACAGTGTTTTACTGGGGAAAAACATCTCTGATACGGTGGCGGTGGTGCATGTGCCGGGCGGGCAAGGGGTATCGATGTTGGGCGGTCTGGATAAGGCTGACCGCAATGGCAACCTGATGGTGCCTCTGAGTAGTTATCAGCTCAACACGTTGAGTATTGATGCGAGTACGTTGCCGGCCAATACAGAGTTAGCGGTGACCAGCAAACCGTTGAAGCCGACACAAGGCTCGGTAACTTACGTGCCCTTTGAAGCGATGACGGTGAAACGGTATTTACTGCAAGTGAAACGCCCTGATGGGCAATTTATTCCGGCGGGCGAATGGGGTTATAGCGAGTCGGGGGCGCCCTTGGGCTTTGTGAGTCATAACGGCGTGATATTAATTAACTCTGTCGATACGTTAGGCGTCGTGCGGTTTTCTGACTGCTCGGTTGCGGGGACGCAATTGACGGATTCAAATCGATTACAAGAGGTAGTGTGTGAATATTAAACGATTAAGCATGGGGGTATTGGCAGCCCTGAGTCTGATGACTGCATCATCGGCCTGGGCGGCATTATCTGTAGACCAAAGCCGTTACATTTTTGAAGGGGATAAGGACGCGGTATCGATAGTGGTGGAAAACGCCTCCCCGAAAACTTACGGCGGGCAAACGTGGATAGAGAATATCAAAGAAGTCGATACCCGACCGACGTTTGTGGTGACGCCCCCGTTTTTCAAAGTCGCCGGTAACGGCAAGCAAGTGTTGCGGGTGATTAAAGCGTTAGAGCAGATGCCGGAAGATAAAGAATCGATTTACTGGGTGAGTTTACAAGAAATTCCTCCGCTGAATAAAGACGGCGGTTTATCGGTGGCGCTGCGCACCAAGGTGAAACTGCTCTATCGCCCAGCCAGTTTGATGAAAGACCGCAAAGGCGCAGAGTCCGGTCTCTCGGTGAAGACGGTGGACGGGAAAACCGAATTGGTGAACAGCACGCCGTACATTTTTGCCATTGCGGATGTGTTGGGGGAAAACGATACCCCGTTAGCCTTTGACCAGAAGCAACACGAGGCTTTAGCGATGTTTACGCCAGGGGATAGCGTGACGTTACCCAAAGGCACCACGGCGAAAAAAGTGGTGTCGATAGATGATTTGGGGCACTTGGGGACGCACGTGTTAACGGGCAAAACTGCCGTGACATCGGACGCTAAACCCGAGGCGGCATTGCCGGCACCAGCGACCCCTGAGAAAAAATAAACGGAATCCCGTTACCCCTTGTACAGGAAAAGGAGCACACCATGACACAACAGGCGGCGTTATCACACCCAACCCCTCGCGCGAAATATCGCCGGAGAGGGCGAGCTTGGGTGCTGGGGGTGATAATGAGTACGTTAAGTTTTGGTGTGCTCGGTCAGGCAAAGGAAAACCAGCGCGTGGAAGCCCTTGGGGTCGTGAACGGCAATATGACCGCACGTAACACACAAGTGGACATTACGGTGTTTTTGTCAGGGCAACCGCTGTTTCAGGTGACAGAGGCACCAGAAGCTATTGGGGTGTTAACCCTTGAGCAGACACGCTTGGTGTCAAAAGACGGTAACACGTTTCGGGTACAGCAGGAGCTGACACTGTCGGACGGCACGCAAGGTTCGGTGTTGTTACCGGTTCAAGTGCGCGTGAATGGTAAACCTGTCACGGCCTCAGTGACGGAAAGCAGTTTGGGGGTGGTGGTGACGTTACCGTCGCCTGCTCAAACGGTGGACTTGGTGCCTGCGGGGGCGGTGCAGCTGACCGTGCCCGTAGGTTACCGAGGCGACTTAAACACGCAGTGGCGCGTCACGGGTGAGGCGTCATTGTTAACAGAGTGATGATAGTCATCATCGTAAGGTGCTGCCCCTCGTGCGGTGTGAGAGCAACACGGGGGACAGCAAAGGCAGGACGATATCATGCCTAGGGACAGGCTAACACAAAGGAAAGACCATGAAAAAATATAATTTAGGTGTAATGGCCGTGGCATTAGCCGGGGCCTTGACCAGTGTGGGTGCCTTAGGGGCAACCGGTGTGGGGTCAATTAATCATGATATTCGCTTCGGCGGCATCATTGCAGATAACGCCCCAAAATGGGTGTGGAGCTTACCGCAAAACACTGTGCGTATTGACCTAAGAGACGGGGATGGCGTTGTTGATACGGCGTCCAGTACCAAAGTGTGGGACATCATGCAAAACCGTCAACCGTACCGCTTCTTAGAAGGGTATATGGAGCCGACGGTCAATGGCTTAGCGATGTTGGGCCTGAATGCGGACGTAAAATACCTGCAAGATGGCGCTGAAGTGACACCGACCTATGACACCACCACCAATGCCACGTTACTGCCGTTAAAAGCGACGGGGAACAAAGACACCACGCCAGTGGAAGGCCACTTAGCGTTAACCTTGCAGCCGGTGTTACTGCTGGCCCAAGCCGAGAATGACGGTGACACAACCCTTATCGGGAAACCGTTGGCGGGTGTGGGGGTGACGCAAGCGGATGTGAATGCGACACAAGCTTACAACAACGCCATAACGAAGCTAGCGAGCCAGCAAAGTAAAGTGGGCGCGACTAGGATTACTTATGACATGAACACGCCATGGCCGGCAAACACGCTTAATGACGGTACCGAAGTGAAGCTACCGATGATTGGGGGCTATGCCTCAACCATGACGGCTGGGAAATTGAGCTTTCCGCAAGACACCCCTGTCAGTCAATGGGAAAGTGTTATCACGGTCCAGGTCCAGTATAAATAAGGAATAACCACATGAAAAACATCAAAAATCTTATCGCAATCGCGGTGGCAGCGGCAATCATGAGCCCGATGGCAGCGATAGCGAACCTCCCACCGGATAACGTGGGTAACGTGACGTATATGGGTAATATCGTCGCCAATAGCCCAATGTGGCAGTGGACGGTGAATGATTATCCGGGTCCGCGTTTGGATGCCAAGCCGAATGAGGCGACGACAACCGCAGATGGCGTCACCACCTACAAATTAGCCGGACAACCGTTTATCGCCGTGAGTGGTTATTTACCCTCGATGACGGGGATGGTTGGACCTGATACGAACACCATCGGTGTCCGCGATATCACCGAATTCCGCGATGGCAACGGAAGCCCTATCACTGATATCAAATCTTTGGCGGAACCCCAAGCCATGAGTTTTGCCATCAGTGCGGTGTCCACCGATGCAAGCGGAGCACAAGCAGTCGGCAAATTAACATTGAAAGCCACCGAGGTGCGCGGTGGGCAGTACGCAGGAATAAACAACAGCGATGGTCGCAAGGTGTTAGCATCGTATGTAGTGACAACCTCAGGGAAGAAAATACAAACACCGGGCGGGTCGTGTTTTGTCGGGAACGGTGGCCCAGCATTGACGTTCAGCGGAGAAGGAGCCGATATCAAATTCACAAACGGGTCTAAAACAGCTGCCGCAGCGTACTTGAGTGCGTTACAACAAGCCGACGTCACCGGCAACATCAAGTTGGCGTCTCTAGACGGGTACACGAATAGCCCGCCGTCGGAATATAACGCCGGTTGCGAGACCCCTACTACAGAGTTCATGTCGTCGGTAACTTCACCTACGGCCCACAGAACGTACCATTACATGGCCGCGGCACACATCGTAGAGTTAACGCCCACAGAATTAGAGTTCAATACCCCTGTGCAAGGTGCTTGGAACGCGACGTTAAATGTGACCGCTTACCAGATGTAGGGTTAATAAATATATTGGCCCCGTACACCGAACTAACTCTCTCAGCAAACACTGGAGAGGACGGTGATGCCGATGTGGGGCCATTCAATACGCATTGAACCCATTGTAACCACCGTACGCGGTATTGCGACACGCGCTCCGCTTGTGCCTTGGCTGTCAAGCGGGACGTTTGCTCATAAAGCTGTCGACACCGAGTTTGGTGGTTTGCTAACGCGCGGGGGGCAACCCCCGTTATTCCATTATGGGTAAGCCAAGCGCCCATCCAATCAAACCCTTTACTCACCCGACCGATAAACGTTTTGTCTGGGTGTTGACGAAAACCGAAGGAAGCAAACCATTGATTTAATTGACGGATGGCTTTGCGCAGTTGACCTCGCGTGCGGGTCAAGAGCACAAAATCATCCATGTAACGCACGTAATGCACCCGTTTTTGCGCAAAATACTGATCCATCTCGGTCAGATGTACTGCCGCCATCAGAGGGCTAAGTGCACACCCTCGGGGGATCCCTTTTTTAGGCGTATGAATAATCCCACCGAGGTCTGTTCTGCACAACAAAATTAGGACACTTTTCTGAAGGAGTTTTCATACTCCACAGGCGATAAATAATTATTTGCCGTGTGTAATCGCGTTAAATTGTAATAACGAAGATAATCCAGCACATCTTGTTTCATTTCTGACCGATTTGCATGGGGTCTTTTAAATAGCCAATCATGTTTTAAACTTCCAAAAAATCGTTCAACTACTGCATTATCCCAGCAAGCCCCTATATCACCTTGACTTGAGTGTCACTGATCATGTAAAACTGATCCACTAACGATCATAGAAAACTGAGCCACTTGGTATTATCCGTACATTTTTGTACGGGGAATTTATGATTACCAAGGAGATATTTGTGGATATTCATGTTCGC
>NZ_JAWUEH010000029.1:0-14335 GCF_033550225.1 Providencia sp. 2023EL-00965
GCGGCAGGCGACCAAAAAACCTTGGTGGCCCGTGACTTCGGCATCAGCCGCGAAACCTTGTACCAGTACCTGCGGGAAGACTGACCATGCCACGCCGCTCAATCCTGTCCGCCACCGAGCGCGAAAGCCTGCTGGCACTGCCAGATGCCAAAGACGAACTGATACGGCACTACACGTTCAACGAAACCGACCTGTCGGTGATCCGTCAGCGTCGCGGCGCCGCGAATCGATTGGGCTTCGCTGTGCAGCTTTGCTACTTGCGATTCCCTGGCACCTTTTTGGGCGTCGATGAGCCTCCGTTTCCGCCCCTGTTGCGCATGGTGGCCGCGCAACTCAAGATGCCAGTGGAAAGTTGGAGCGAGTACGGCCAGCGCGAACAGACACGGCGGGAGCACTTGGTCGAGCTGCAAACGGTTTTTGGGTTCAAGCCCTTCACCATGAGCCACTATCGGCAAGCCGTGCATACATTGACCGAGCTGGCCTTGCAGACCGACAAAGGCATCGTGCTGGCGAGCGCACTTGTCGAGAATCTGCGGCGGCAGAGCATTATCCTGCCCGCCATGAATGCCATCGAGCGCGCAAGCGCCGAGGCCATCACCCGTGCCAACCGACGCATTTACGCGGCGCTGACCGATTCTTTGTTATCACCCCACCGTCAGCGCCTGGACGAACTTCTCAAGCGCAAGGACGGCAGTAAAGTGACGTGGCTGGCATGGCTGCGCCAGTCGCCTGCCAAACCGAACTCTCGCCACATGCTCGAACATATTGAGCGCCTGAAATCCTGGCAAGCACTTGATCTGCCCGCAGGCATCGAGCGGCAGGTTCACCAGAACCGCCTGCTCAAAATCGCTCGTGAAGGTGGCCAGATGACGCCTGCTGATCTGGCAAAGTTCGAGGTGCAACGACGCTATGCCACGCTGGTAGCGCTGGCCATCGAAGGCATGGCCACCGTCACCGATGAAATCATCGACCTTCACGATCGCATCATCGGCAAGCTGTTCAACGCGGCCAAGAACAAGCATCAGCAGCAGTTCCAGGCTTCCGGCAAGGCGATCAACGACAAGGTGCGGATGTATGGGCGCATCGGTCAAGCGTTGATTGAGGCCAAGCAAAGCGGCAGCGATCCGTTCGCCGCCATCGAGGCCGTTATGCCCTGGGACACCTTCGCCGCCAGCGTCACCGAAGCGCAAACATTGGCGCGGCCTGCCGACTTTGATTTCCTGCACCACATCGGTGAAAGCTATGCCACGCTACGCCGCTACGCGCCGCAGTTCCTGGGCGTGCTCAAATTGCGGGCTGCGCCCGCCGCCAAGGGTGTGCTCGATGCCATCGACATGCTGCGCGGCATGAACAGCGACAGCGCGCGCAAGGTGCCCGCCGATGCGCCAACCGCATTCATCAAGCCGCGCTGGGCAAAGCTGGTTCTGACCGACGACGGCATCGACCGGCGTTACTACGAGTTATGCGCCCTGTCGGAGCTGAAGAACGCGCTGCGCTCCGGTGATGTCTGGGTGCAGGGTTCTCGCCAGTTCAAGGACTTCGACGAATACCTGGTGCCGGTCGAGAAGTTCGCCACTTTGAAGCTGGCCAGCGAATTGCCGCTGGCAGTGGCCACCGACTGCGACCAATACCTGCATGACCGGTTGGAATTGTTGGAGGCGCAACTCGCCACAGTCAACCGCATGGCTGCGGCCAACGACTTACCGGATGCCATCATCACCACCGCGTCAGGCCTGAAGATCACGCCGCTGGACGCGGCAGTACCAGACGCCGCGCAAGCCATGATCGACCAGACAGCTATGCTGCTGCCGCACCTCAAAATCACCGAGTTGCTGATGGAGGTCGATGAATGGACGGGCTTCACCCGCCACTTCACACACCTGAAGACCAGCGACACGGCCAAGGACAAAACCTTGCTGTTGACGACGATCCTGGCCGACGCGATCAACCTGGGTCTGACCAAAATGGCCGAGTCCTGCCCTGGCACCACCTACGCCAAGCTGTCTTGGCTGCAAGCCTGGCACATCCGCGATGAAACCTATTCGACGGCGCTGGCCGAGCTGGTGAATGCGCAGTTTCGGCAACCCTTCGCCGGCAACTGGGGTGACGGCACCACGTCATCGTCGGACGGCCAGAACTTCAGAACCGGCAGCAAAGCAGAAAGCACTGGTCATATCAACCCGAAGTATGGAAGCAGTCCAGGACGGACTTTCTACACCCATATCTCCGACCAGTACGCGCCCTTCAGTGCCAAGGTGGTCAACGTGGGCATTCGTGATTCAACTTACGTGCTTGATGGCCTGCTGTACCACGAGTCGGACTTGCGCATCGAGGAACACTACACCGACACGGCAGGCTTCACCGATCACGTGTTTGGCTTGATGCATTTGCTGGGATTTCGCTTCGCGCCGCGTATCCGTGACTTGGGCGAAACCAAGCTATTCATCCCCAAGGGCGATGCCGCCTATGACGCGCTCAAGCCGATGATTAGCAGCGACAGGCTGAACATCAAGCAAATACGCGCCCATTGGGATGAAATTCTGCGGCTGGCCACCTCCATCAAGCAAGGCACGGTAACGGCTTCGCTGATGCTGCGCAAACTCGGCAGCTACCCGCGCCAGAACGGCTTGGCCGTGGCGTTGCGCGAGCTGGGGCGCATCGAGCGCACGCTGTTCATTTTGGATTGGCTGCAAAGCGTGGAGCTGCGCCGCCGCGTCCATGCGGGGCTGAATAAGGGCGAGGCGCGCAACGCGCTGGCCAGGGCGGTCTTCTTCTACCGATTGGGTGAAATCCGCGACCGCAGTTTTGAGCAGCAGCGCTACCGGGCCAGCGGCCTCAATCTGGTGACGGCGGCCATCGTGTTGTGGAACACGGTATATCTGGAGCGTGCCAGCAGTGCTTTGCGTGGCAACGGCACGGCGCTGGACGACACATTGTTGCAATATCTGTCGCCGCTGGGGTGGGAGCACATCAACCTGACCGGCGATTACCTATGGCGCAGCAGCGCCAAGGTCGGTGCGGGGAAGTTTAGGCCATTGCGACCGCTGCCACCGGCTTAGCGTGCTTTATTTTCCGTTTTCTGAGACGACCCCTAATAGCATGATCGGTCATATTTCATTTTGTAAAAGTCGCCATGAAATATGCCAACATACAAAAGATGGTGTAGTTACATGGGCGTTCCACCCTGAACAGCCGCGTCTAGAGAAAAGGGGGAGAAAAAAAGAGAAAAAGAGAGAAAAAAGAGCGAGTCAGGGGCGCAGATGTGTAAGTTTTGCTCCTGTATTTGTTAGACACCTATTTGTATGTTGGCATATTTGGTTATGATTCTTTCTTTCTAAGAACAGGAGTTTCATGTGATGCTTGATAGCTATATTGGTTCATTGCTGAAGTACCTCCACCAGCTTGACTCTCTTTTTCGAGATACAAAGGTAATTTCAGCTCTTACCTGTGTCATTCCACCGGTAGAAAATGGTTGTGATGATATCGGTAAATGCATTGAGCCGGTTGTGAATTGGGGTCCTCATGCCTATACATCGGTTATTATTATCATCAATACTTTGACCGGTGAGCCTCATTCCGCAATACATAGCCACAGTGACGATATATTGCCCGACTGTAAAAACTATGCATATGGGATAGGGTATGAGTCTGCTACTGTTTTGTTTGTGGTGATTGCGGGGATTGAGAGTTACTATCTCGCGCTTAAAGCAAAAGCATATCTGAAGAACCAGAATTATTTACCGTTACTAATAAAATTAAACGGTTTAAATAAACATGCAGGTCGTTCAAACTTCCACTATTAATTATGTAAAAATCATTATGAAAGGCAAGGTTACTATTCCTTTAGATGAGGTAGTTGGCAAGATGCTGGATGCGAAAAATGCTCATTAGATCCCATTGAGCTTACCTCATAAAAAGGTATACACCTCAGAGTTTATCGGCAATTCAAGCCCTATTTTCAGCTTTCTCTTCCCCAAAAAATTTCATACAATTCAAATTGTAACCTCACATAAAAGTGGGGTTTGTAACCAACTTTGGTATGTAGAGGGTTAATATGAGTAGACAACGGGTATCAAAAGGCAGTGTTATACCAAAAAAAGAATTCAAAATAGCAACGGTGCTGTCTCTCCTTGCTGTTGATTGTGATTTTGATTCCTTCTTTTCTGAGTTTAAACGTATCTATCCAAAGGATTGGGAAAGAGTTAATAAGCGTTACCAAGAGCATGAGAGATTAACAAAGCCGGGTAAATCACATCCTATGGCAGAGCCTTTGCAATACATGAAGACTGCTTTCAATAGTTTTAAAAGAAAGCTATTAAAAGAATCTATTACCGCTAAGGATTTCTTATTATCTCTTGAGGAGCCAAAAGAGAAATATAGTGAGTCAGAACCATCAGAAAAAGTATGGAAAGATATTAAAAGAAATATAAGTGTTGTTTACTCCTTTGAGAAAAGGCTACTGGCGATTCACTTACTTGGTAAATATAAGTGTACAGAATGTATAGATATGCTAGTTAATACTATGAACAACGATCATATCTTTGAAGTACAAAAGTTGGCTCATGATAAACTTGTTCGTTTCGGACTCGATGTCGGTGCTCAACCGAAAAGACCACCACACCACACCGACCCTCAAATTACACAAAAAATTGCTTCACTAGGTTTTTCATCAGAACAAGTAAAAGATAAAAAAACATGCGAACGAGCTATCAGCGAGTTCCGTAAAAAGTATCCTATTGATTACGACCTGTACACTCACTCAAAACGCAATCAGTTCAAGGCTTGGTTTAGAAAACAGATCAGTTAATTAGAAATAGCCTCTATTTTCGTTCTCGAAATCATCTCATGAAAACGCTGGTAGTCTGGCTGAAATATCGTAACGGGCATCTCGCATAGTTTCGTCTTAGACTCAATTATGATTGGGGGAAAATGTGCTCTCCCCCATCGCGCATTCAGTTCAATAATAGGCTTACAGTACAATAATTATCTATATCGTGATTTGTGAGCAGCTAAACAGTAAATGCCGTTATCCAGTCATTTTAATATCTAATACATAGCTTGCAATTTCCTAACTCGGATGTATACAATACTGTGTTTTTATACAGTATTGAGATTCGTATGAAATTAATCCCATGTACCGTAGATGAAGCCCTTCCATTACCTTTTTTCGCAGAGCAGATCCCTGCGGGGTTTCCTTCTCCTGCGAGTGATTACTTAGAGGATCGTATCGATTTAAACTCTTTGCTGATCAAGCACCCTTCAGGCACATACTTTTTACGAGTATCTGGTACTTCTATGATGGACGCACAGATTCTAGATGGAGATATCGTCATAGTAGATAGTTCGATTGATGCAAAACATGGAGATAACCACGGAAGCTGGCTGGAAAGCATTCCATATACTGAATGCTATTAATACGCCCTATCGCAACAGATTTGCAAAGAAATATAATCATCGAATGTTTGCAAACTTGAAGGATATCGCTTTTCCCTACCCTATAGGAAAGAGCGCATTGCACACAGTAATTAATACGAAGTTTAACCGCGATAAATTTAATTTTACACTTACAGCAGAAGATATGGGGTATTTACAGACTTCAGACCCAACCCAAACATCTTTTAATCAGGGCGATAAATTTCACTTCTCTCCACATCAGACACGGCGCTCCCTCGCATACTACTTAATTGGTTATGAATTGTGTTCTTTCCCCGCCTTGAAGCAACAGTTTTCGCATTTGTCGATGGCGATGACGCGATGGTATGCCCGAAATGCCTATTCATTTGAAAAACTATACAGCGAAATACAAAAAGAGCGTGTCACACAACAAGCTGAGATATTTGCTCGCATATATCAAAAAATGGCGAATGGTGAGCGTATCGCGGGCGGTAAAGGTCAAGCAGCCGTTGCTGAAATTAGTCGCCAAGGTGAAAGTTATTTTGAAGATGGGGTAAGCAAACGCAAGCTATCAATTGACTACTGGATAGATCGGTTGACCAACGGGAAAGAACACTTACACGCTATTGCTCCTTCGATGTATTGTACTAACACTCAATGTTCAATGCGTATCAACATTGATTTAAGTGAATGTGTAGACTGCGAATATGACTTTATTGAAAATGCTGCTTATGCTGAATCCTCCCGTATGGACGCAATGCGCAACATTGAGTTTTTAAAAGAAAACAATGAATTAAATTCCAGTTCTGCAACCAAATACATGATGCAGGTAAAAGCTGCGGAAGCGATCATGGATGATCTAGGGTTTAAATATGAAAAGTATGAATTTGCAGAAGATGTGCTGAATTTAGTGATCGAAACGACAATGGGGACGTAAGGCATGGCAGACAAGTTTGGATTAAACTCAACAGAAAGGCAGTTAAGAGACGCATTGGCGCGACTTGTTGATCAAAAGCCGATTAACCGGGAGTTGAAACAAAAGCTTAAAGCTAACAAGCTTAAAATTGTTGTTTCTAATGTTGAAAAAGAAGCTGGGTTATCAAATGGATCGGCCAGACGCTATCCAGAAATAAAAGCGCTGATCGAAGGCGCTGAAGCAACGCGTGTTCATGGTGCAAGCAATGTGTCCGATAATGTGATTCGCAGTCACCCTCTCCACATAAAGGCTAAGGAAGACTTAGACAAAGCCAAAAAAGAAATCAAAAAGCTCAAGGGCGAAATTAAAAAGAAAGAACAAAAGCTTGGAGATTATAAAAAACGCTTAAAGTCTCAAGCCGTGAGAATGCACGAAGTCACCGTTGCCATGTGGAAACATATACCTGAAGAATGCAAGCATATTGAGTTAATGATCAAAATGGAAAAAACGGGGTCAACAAACAACGTTCTAGAATTCAAAAAACGAGAGAAGCTAGATTAGTTTTAGCCTCAACCTTTCGTATCGGAATACGGTTAAGTTATTGATGGCTTCTATTTATAATATATTTACAACTACTAAGGACAGATATGAGTGAAAATGAATTGCGATTAGCCTATTTCAAAAAGAAGCTTTTAGCCATGGAACGAGAGTTATTCGATGAGTTATCTGTAGGGATACAAACTGGCGGACATGCAACAGTACAGCTTGATCAACAAAGTGTCGGGCGTTTATCAAGAATGGATGCGATGCAAAGCCAACAAATGGCTTTAGAACACCAAAGAAGACGAGAAATGCAACTGGTTGCTATTCGAGGTGCATTACATAGGATAAAAGAAGATGATTATGGCTATTGTGTTCAATGTGGTGAAGATATCAACCCCAAACGCTTAGACGTTAATCCTTGTGTTATTAAGTGTATAAACTGTGCAACCTAATGACATGTAAAGGATTTGTTAAAAGCAAGCTTTACTTTGATAACAGTCATTGATACTATCAAGGAAACTTTTTTTAGAGCAGGCCAATGTAACAATTATCCATATCAACTATAACTCAGAAAATTTATCTGTTTTTAGTTTTCTTATTTCAAACTAATGAAATAAGTGATGTGGATTAAGTATGGTTTGCAATATTCCATTCACTTATCTTCATTAGATTCTATATAAATTATTTTATAATAAGGGTTTTAATGAACGAGCAAGATGTAGAACTTTATCACCACATGTTAAATGTTGAGTTAAAGTTCGTTTTTAATAATAAACTCCGAACAAATTATGATGAATTTAATTTCCCTAAGTTTGTAATTAAAGAATTTAAAGATCTTAAACGGAAAAAGAAAATATCATTATCATTATTTAAGTTTTTTAATAATGCTTTTATCCCTAATCAAAGCGGATTCTTAAACCGTTGGTTTAAAAGGTTCAAGCGATATGGTGATATATATAAAGTTAATGAGAGATTAAATGGTTGCACGGTCGAAGAACGGCTAGAGATGCTATTTTCTAAGTTGAACGACTATCAATTTGTCATAAAAAAACCACATAATGATAACATTGAGTTTTATGAAAACGAATCCCCTCACATATTATCATTTGGTTTTGTAGGTATACATAGCAATGAATTAGTAAATATAAAATCTGGCAGTAATGAAATTATGCTGACTTATTATATTGGTACTAGTGGGATTGCAGCAGAAACACTACTTATTTACCAACTGCAAAATTATGGCTTTAACATTTCACTTGAACTTCAAAGATCACAAACTCGATTAGCTCATAATGAATTTTCATATTTATTTATCGAACCATTCTATGAAAAATTAAGCTTGTGTTCTAAGGAGATAGAAAAATGATAAAAAATAAAGCACTTGTGGTTGAAGGCGGAGCGATGAGAGGAATATTTGCAGCTGGAGTACTAGACGCACTAATGGCTCATAATTATTATGATTTTAATTTTTTTGTAGGTGTTTCTGCTGGTTCTACAAATCTTGTTGGTTATTTATCAAAGCAAGTTGGCCGTAGTGAAAAAATCATCAAAAAATATGCTACTAGCTCTGAATTCATTAATCTGAAACGTTATATTAAGGGGGGGCACTTGTGCGATGTCGGGTGGCTGTGGAGAAGCTCATATGACAATGAGCCGTTACATAGACCATTTTTCATGCCGCTTTGGGTAGTGACAACAAATATTACTACGGGGGAGCCCTGCTATTATCAAACTTCGAGTGATAATATTAACCATTCTGCGATCATGGCTTCTTGTGCTATTCCGTTAGTTTATCGTTATTATCCCATGGTTGATGGTATACCAATGACTGATGGAGGGATCGCTGATGCTATTCCTGTCAAGTTTGCTTATCAGCAAGGCGCAAGAGATATTACGGTGATATTATCTCAGCCCTTAGGCTATAGAAAAAAGAAGCCATATATTTTAAAGTGGATGAAATCATTAGAAAAAGAGTATCCTCAATTATATACTGCGATGCTTAAGCGTCATGAAATGTATAATCAAGCGTTAGACTTTATTCAAGCTCCTCCTAAAGATTGCAAAATTAATGTGATTGCCCCCCCACCTTCATTCCCTGTTTCTCGTTTTACTCGATCTAAAGGAAAACTAGAATTAGGGTATCGACAGGGATTGGAAAAAGGTATCTTATTTCTAGAAAACGTATGATTGTTGTTTTCCAATCAATTGATTATTGGAGTGATTTTTGAGTAGTTATTTTCGTTTTATGAGCCAAGAATGGCCGCTTTTAAGCTTTGGCTTTATTACTGTTTTTATCGGTAATATTGGCCAATCATTTTTTTTGAGTTGGTATGGCGCAGATATTCAACAATCACTTAACATTTCTGCTGAGGACTATGGTTTCATTTATGCCATTGCCACGTTGTGCAGTAGTGCCGTCATTTTTATGGTTGGCGGCCTTGTTGACCGTTGGGCTTTGCATAAAGTGGTTATTGTCGTGTCATTTTTACTTTGTGTTTCCTGTTTATTAATGGCGAACATTCAAACTGTGTGGATGTTATTTTTTGCATTTTGGGGACTGAGGCTCGCTGGACAAGGACTCTTTCCACATACCGCGCAAACAACCATGCTTCGAGTTTACACTCACCAAAGGGGGAAAGCGCTTAGCCTTTCTGCTAGCGGAGTTGCCTTCGGTGAAATGGTGCTTCCCATAATTTTAATGACGACTATCGCTTTGCTTGGTTGGAGGTGGAGTTGGTTGATGTTGGCATTGATAGTCATGATTATTTATTTACCAATGGCTTTAACTTTATTAAAAAAGTCGAATACATCTGATAAGAAAAAACCTTTGGAACCCAAAAGCACAAAAACACAAGAGCAAGGGCGTAGAGATGTCGTGAAAGATTGGCGATTTTGGTCGATTATTCCTGCCGTTTTATCCGCTCCATTTATTGTGACGGCCGTATTTATTCAACAAAATTACTTACTGGAACAAAAGGGATGGCCTGCAAGTTTATTAGCGAGTAGTTTCGTTGCATATGGTTTTTTACATTGGGCAAGTTCTATGGTCTCTGGCTCTTTGATTGATCGTTTTCAAGCTAAATCTTTATTACCATTTCTTCCATTACCTTTAATTGCCGGTTTATTAGTCTTAACGTTATTGGATAATTACTGGGCTGCACCTCTATTTATGTCCTTATTTGGTCTAGGCATTGGTAGTTCCAGTCCTGTTATTAGTGCATTATGGGTAGAGATTTATGGGACTCAGCATATTGGAGCAATCCGCTCTATGGTGACCTCAATGATGATCTTTTCTACAGCAGCTGCCCCATGGATATTTGGGATATTTATTGAAAAAGGCTGGACAGCTTCCACTCTATTTGGTTTGTTTAGCGGCCTAACTATGATCGGATTATTACTTCTTATACCTGCTTATCAGTCCTTTAAAGATAAACAGTGTCATAGTGACTAAAAGAGTGTTAAAGATTAATTCATCTAATGATGAAGTGAAAAACCGTTTCTTTTTTGTTCTTACCATATAGACCTTTTGTGATATTCGTGTAACAATTCACACATTATTAATTTTAAAAGGATTGTAAGTTGCATATTACGCCGCCTTAGGCTACCCACCTCTTTCTTCAAAATTGTCACCATTTTGCGTGACTATTATGCCGTTTGCCGGCAGGTACCTTAGTACCATTTATTCTATTAATTTCATTAAATACAATTTCAAAGCAGCATAGTGCGTTCACTAAATTATCTTAGGCTAAATCTGCCTATAGGATCTTGTGTGCATCGATGTCGCTTTCTTTTATGATAGGATTTTCATGTTAGAAAAAATAAAACTTGAATGGTTTTCGAATGTTCGTGGCGATTTGCTCGCGGGTATTGTTGTGGCTTTAGCTCTGATCCCAGAAGCTATTGCTTTTTCTATTATTGCAGGTGTTGACCCTAAAGTTGGTCTTTACGCTTCTTTTTGTATCACTTTCATTATCTCTATTGTGGGTGGCCGCCCCGGAATGATTTCGGCTGCAACGGGTGCGATGGCGTTACTTATGGTCACTTTGGTTAAAGACCACGGTTTAGAGTATTTGTTAGCGGCAACTATGTTAACAGGGGTATTCCAAATCATAGCCGGATATTTAAAACTCGGCAGCTTAATGCGTTTTGTATCACGCTCTGTCGTGACGGGGTTTGTTAATGCATTAGCAATTCTTATCTTTATGGCTCAATTGCCCGAGTTAACCAATGTAACTTGGCATGTTTACGCGATGACAGCAGCAGGGTTAGGAATTGTTTATTTATTCCCATATGTTCCTGCTATCGGTAAAGCGATCCCATCTCCTTTGATTTGCATCATCGTTTTGACAATTGTAGCAAGCGTCTCTGGAATGGATATACGAACTGTTGGTGATATGGGGCAACTTCCCGATACGCTGCCTATTTTCTTATGGCCAGAAGTTCCACTTAATCTTGAAACTTTATTCATTATTTTACCTTATTCATTGGGCCTCGCTATGGTTGGTCTGTTGGAATCAATGATGACCGCCACGATTGTGGATGACCTTACGGATACCAAAAGTAATCGTAATCAAGAGTGTAAGGGACAAGGTATTGCTAACATTGGTGCAGGCTTAATGGGCGGTATGGCTGGTTGTGCCATGATTGGCCAGTCAATTATTAATATTAAATCTGGCGGACGTGGACGATTATCCACCTTAAGCTCCGGTATTTATCTTATCATCATGGTAGTTTTTCTAGATGAATGGCTTAAGCAAATCCCGATGGCAGCGTTAGTTGCAGTAATGATTATGGTAGCAATTGGTACCTTTTCTTGGAGTTCAATTAGAGATCTTAAAAAGCACCCATTATCAACAAATATTGTGATGATAACGACCGTTGTTGTGGTTGTGGCAACGCATAACTTAGCAATTGGTGTTTTTGTCGGGGTGTTATTAGCGACGTTATTCTTTGCCAATAAAATTGGTCGTTTTATGGTGGTAAAAACAGAGTCACCAGTAGATGCAAGCCGAACTTATCAAGTTATGGGACAAGTCTTTTTTGCATCATCAGAGCAATTTATTGAATCATTTGATTTTAAAGAGGTGGTGAATAAAGTTGTGATTGATCTCACTCATGCTCACTTTTGGGATATTACTTCAGTATCATCACTTGATAAGGTGGTGATTAAATTCCGACGCGAAGGAACAGATGTTGAAATTATTGGGATGAGTGAAGCAACAGAAACCATCGTTGATAAGTTTGGTGTGCATAATGATCCTAAAGAAGTCGAAAAGCTCATGGCAGGCCACTAAGGAGAAAGTAATGAATAACGTAATTACCTGTATTGATGGCTCAATCTATGCTGATTCCACTTGCCGTGCTGGCATTTGGGCATCGAATAAATTGAATAAAAAATTGTTGTTGTTACACGCAATTGAGAAAACACCATCAACCCAAGCCGAAGATCTTAGTGGTGCTATTGGCTTAGGCGCTCGTTCATCTTTATTAACTGAAATGGCCAGTTTAGATGAACAAAAAATCAAATTAGCCTTGGAGTTAGGTAAAGAGATGCTGGAACATGCTTCTCAATTAGCGCAAGCACAAGGTTGTCACACAATTGAAAAAATGCAACGACATAGCGGTATCGTTGAAGCCATTTATGATCTGGAAGAAGAGGCTCGTTTAATTGTGATTGGACGCTCTGGTGAAAGCCATGGTGATAATTTCAATGTGGTGGGCTCTCACATTGAGCAAATTATTCGTCAAGTTCATACTCCTGTTGTTATTGCCAATAAAGAGTTTGCAGCCCCTAAAAGTTTTATGTTGGCTTATGATGGGCGTGAAACCGCAGATAAAGCGGTGAAAACTATTATTGAAGGAGGCTTACTTCATGGTTTGACATGTCATCTTGTCAGTGTGAAAAACAATCAACCTAAACAACAAGAAAAGTTTCAGCAAACCGAAGCTATGCTGAAAGAGAATGGATTTGAAGTATGTTCGAGTTTATTGGAAGGCAATGTATTTAATTCATTGATGGAATATAAATCGAGTCATGATGTTGAAATGCTTGTGATGGGCGCATTTTCACGCTCTAAGCTGGCACAGGTTTTCCTTGGCAGTAATACACTTAAAATGATGGAAAGTACTCAACTACCAATGGTAATTCTTCGCTAAGAAATTTTATTGGTTGTACTATTAGTCCAGCACAATTGAGTGCTGGTCTTTTTTGTCAAATTAAGTGTGATATACCTTATCCCTCCTTAATTCTGGTTCAGAAAATCTTTCCACAGAAGTTTCTGTGCGTTTATTGATGACTCAAGTATCAATGAACAACATGTAAAAATCCGAAGTGCAGTGACACTATTTGCCCCTCAATATCAAGAGTACTTGGTTAAAACGAAAAGGCTAACTCGCAACTCTTGGAATGATCCTGTAATGGCTGCTCTATAAGTTACTGGGTATCAAATGTTTGAGTCTAGTACAGTGAAAGTTGCACGCAGGGTTCTCAAGAAGACGGCTTTTAATAACAAATGTCGTCCACCCGACAAAGTGAATTGTGTTGGTGCTGAGTGAAGATTGTACATTCGATCCCTCGGTACTAAACTTAGTACATCTTAGTAATCCAATTGGTAAAAATTAGACATGTTGATGAATACTTACTATTAAAAATAGACAGCTGATTAAGCTCGGTGATTTTTTTAATATTAGATACTATCAACCTATGAAAGGTAATGGTTAATCGCTTACTTATCTATCTTTGACAGGAATTCTTAGCCAACTGTACGCGCTTTATGCTGACATCAGCAACCGCGTAATGGACACACTATCAGGTTTTGCCCCACGAGTAGAAACATATAGTATTGACGAACAATTCCTTGATATGACCGGTATGCTTAGAAATTTCCCGTTAGAAGATTACGGTCGCAAGATACAACAACGAATTTTGCAGATTGCTCATGTACCTGTCGGTGTTGGTTTTGCTCAAACTAAAACACTGGCTAAACTGGCAAACCATGCTGCTAAAACATGGACCAAAACAGGCGGTGTAGTCGATTTGAGTGCTACTTCACGTCAGAAAAGGCTCATGTCCCTTGTGCCTGTTAATGAAGTATGGGGTGTGGGTAGAAAAATAAGTAACCGGCTAAATGCTATGGGAATAGTTACAGCGCTTGATTTGGCTAGGGCTGAAACAACCATGATCCGTAAAACATTCGGTGTGGTTGTAGAACGCACTGTGAGAGAGCTGAACGGTGAATCTTGCATCGAGCTTGAAGAAGTAGCAAAAACTAAAGAGCAAATCATTTGTTCACGTTCATTTGGAAAAAAAATTGAGCTCTATGAGCATATGCATCAGGCTATCTGCGAGTATTCAGTGTAGTGGTCAACTAAAATTGGCCACGGTTTTAGAGTTTTTCCGGTATTGGTTTTCTGATTCGTTTGGTGGTAATCCACCGTTATATTCATGCGGCCTGACCTCGCTGTAATACCCGACGATATAAT
>NZ_JAWUEH010000030.1:0-13916 GCF_033550225.1 Providencia sp. 2023EL-00965
GAGTGGTGAAAGCTATCGATTGAAAGATAAACGACGCTCAGGTGCCATACCTAAATGAAACAGTGGATCACTTTTGATTGATCGAATTTGAGTTAAAAGTGGATCAGTTTTCGTTGATCGTTGACACCCACACTGTTTTTATTGTATTCAGATAGGTAAGGCGAAACTGCATAGCCACGCCAGTCGGTCACTGCAACGCCTCCATTGACACTGACGCCGCTAGCACCGGGTGCACTGATTAGCGCCACCGAGTCGCCCATTGAGCGAGCAAGTGTCACGCCTTCGGAATGCACTAAAAACCCGCCACTCGCATTCATATTGATATTTTGGCTGACATTGCTATAGCTATAACCCGCGCTAATGCTTCCTTTATCGCCTTGATAACCTGCATTCAGGTTACTATTAGCCACTTGTCCCTGATTCCCCCAACTTTGTGACACACTATAGGACAGCTTGCTATTCATCAGGCTACCGCTTAATCCCGTATTATTTTGAGTGCGCCCGTTATTATCATGAGTCATGGAGTACGTGGAATAGATTGATTCCAGATTTTTGTTTTGAGTAAATAAACTGAATGGCAAACTCACATTAAACGATAATTGGCGATTTTCAGGCCAATCACTACGGGTATCTTTGATCCGGTCAATGTTATAGTTAACGCCATAGCTGACCCCTTTAATGCTATTGCTATACCCAAATGAAAGTCCTGTTAATGTTCGGTCACTCCCCCAATAGTCATCACGGTTAGCACGGAAATGAACAGAACCATATTCCCCCAGTTGTTGACTAAGCTGAGTTTGGAAGCTACTGCGACGACGTTGTAATGCCCATGGTCTCATCCCCTCTTCAAGGTGATAACCCTGACTGTTAAATTCACTAAAATTGTAGAAATGCTCCGTCGAATAACGTAACGCAGTGAGGTCAACTGAGGTACCTGTTGACATTAAACTTTTTGAGTAACGAATACGGTAAGATTGCCCTGTTTTGCGTTCACTACCTTGTTGAGTTGAATTCGCAAATTTAGACGATGAATGGGTCACATCGGTCGAAACTGCACCAAAATCACCTAACGAGAAACCACTTCCCAAACTGACTGATTGATAGTCTTTAGCCATCAACCCGCCACCATAGAGCGTGATATTATTGTGCAAGCCGTACACTACGGTACCTAAAATAAAGTCTGAGCGGCGAGAGCTAGTGGTTAAATTACCATCATAGCGCCCAGAAGCGATTTCATATTTCCAACCACCGGGACGTAACATAACGGGGAGTGATGAATAAGGCACGACAAACTTACGTTCACTGCCATCGGCCTCTGTAACTGTGACATCATAGTCCCCAGACAATCCGGCTTGTTGAATATCATTGATATAAAAAGCACCCGGTGCCACATAAGTTTCATAAATCACATTACCGTTTTGACGAACCGTAATACGGGCGTTACTGTTAGCTACACCACTGATGGCTGGAGCATAACCCCGCAGCTGATTAGGTAACATTTGCTCACTGGAAGTGAGTTGAATTCCTTTGAATGGCACACTATCGAAAACATCACTTTGAGTCTTAGTTTCCCCCATCACCAGATTGGAACGCAGGGCACGAATATCCCGTGAAAGAGTCGTATTGGAAAAACGTGTTTGAGTTTGTGTTTTAGAGGATTCATTAACCCCTCCGCTGTATTCAAAACGCGAATGAGTTATGGTACTGCGTAAACGCCATGGCCCTGCATTCGCGCCCGCACGTACCGAAGCAAATAAATTGCTGTTATGAGTTTTTAATCCTTGGCTATAACGATTGGTTGAACGTCCTGCACTCAGGTTATAGTTTGCCATCAATGCGGGGATACCATTATCCCATAGTGCCGGATCAATATTACGGTAGACTTCTTGTTTCATTGCTACTTGTGGCACACTGATATCTAAACGTAAACGCGCCAAATCCAATTTTGTGGTGGCTTGAGGGATCAAACTTGCTAAATCTAAGATCTGTTTATCTACGGGTAAATCTTTTAGCGTTGGAATTTGCGTAATATTTACACCAAATGCATCCAGCTCGGCGGGTGTCATCTCAGGAACAACACGCCCTTGTGCGTTTTTAATAAAGTTCAAAGTATGCTGCCCAGTGTCTTGCTGATTAACAAAAACGCTGACTGTGTATTCACCTTCTGCCACGCCACCAGATTGAGAGAATGCAGAGAGATCGACATCGGTATTTTCCCCTACCACACCTAAAAAACTTGGGTCAAAGTAGTCTTCTGCTACCGCAGGGAAAATGACAACTACCAGCACCCACGCTAATGGATGGTAGCGAAAAAAAACGCTCTTCGTCAGATTTTCGGTTGCTTTATGGGCTATTTTCATGATAATCCTCTATCTTGCTCATGCAAGAATCCCCCCATTGCTTATTGAGCATCGGGTTACTATTTTTTATTGGTGTTCTATTATTTTATTTGTGTTATACGACGATGATTTGCATCATGGGTGCCACCTTGATCATTAATCAATTGCCAATGCACTTCATCTGTAGCATTGTTATCTAGAGGCCATGTCGACTCACTAAAAGGGGCCATCATACGTGAGTTATCTAAGTTCATTTCGGCATTACCGACCCTAAGAGAACTAAATGTGACGTAAAATGGGGTTGGATTTTTTACAACTAACTCTGTTTTTGTCCGAGAAAATTGTAACTGCTTTTCAACGTTATCAATGTTGTACTCAGGTAATCCCGCGGGTCGATAAAACAACTTAATGTTATTTTGCATTGCAAACGAAAACTGAGCATCAGAACTCTGTAATTTTTTGGGATCTGCTTGTGCTGGGATCGCAGTCAATGATAATACTTCAAGAGTTTCTCTATCTTGCGCCAGCAAATTATGTTTTTGACGAATACGTAATGTCAGCGTTTCTTCAGACTCAAAACGTTTCAATGGTGGTAACGCAATAAATGTGGAACTACCTTCAGTTTCCGTTTCATCTGCATGTTCACTGTCTGTCTTTGTGAGCTGCGGATCTTGCCACGATATAATACGAGCCTGTAATAAATAGGGTATTGCGGTGTTATTCGTCACACTATAAGTAACGCCATTAGTTGCGCTATGTGGATAAATTACGCGTGTATTTTTTAACGTGATACCGTTAAGCAGTTCTTGAATATTATTAGCCTGCGCTGATGTCACGCATAGGTACCATAGAACCACTCCTTTTAAAATAACATGACATAATCTTGTACTATCTCGATAGTTTGTCATGATCCTCTCCTACTTGGATCGTTGCCTGATACAATGGGCTAATATCACCAAAATCCGTAATAACAGCCCATTCAGCCTGTGTCACTCGACCTTTGATGGGATAATAGCTCGTTGAAAATGGCGCAATCATAGGATCTACATTCTGTAAATCAATAAAATGCTGATTGACAGCCAGTTGTGCCAGTGTCAAAAAATAGGGGGTTGGATTAGTAATAGCTACCTGCTGACCTGTTTGATGGAAAACTAACTTGCCTGCCGCTTGCTCTACTGTAATTGGTAGCTTTACTGGTCGATAAAAGAGCTTGATCACATTACGAATACCTACAGATACTTGAGCTTGCGTCATGCTTTCTATAGCTGTTTTTCCTTTAGGCGTCGATGGGATAGCCAGTAAGCTGAGGTAAAAAACTGATTCACGATCCGTTGGCAGCACATTTGTACCCTGTGGCACAATTAATAATGTACTTTGGTTTTTCGCTTCTAAACGCGATATTGGCGGCGTTATTATAAAAGGAGGCTTAGATTTTTGCTCATTGCCTTCCTGCGTACTCATGACATCAGCTTTGAGCAAATAGACTTGATCGCTACCATTTTTAATCATCATTTGGGCATTTTTAGCCTCTGCATTAAAAATCACCCGGGTCTGCCCTAAACGTATCCCTCCCGCTTCAGCTGATGCTATCCTCGGAGTAAATACGCCATATGATAATATGATGGATAACATGACATAGTGGAGAAAATGCTTCATTCTCATATCAACCTCAGAACTATTTATACTTAAAGGTAAAAGTCACGGTAGATTTGAAATCCCCGCCGTGTAAATTTGGTCCCGCAGTACAACTTCCACACACTAACTTCGCAGTTAAAGCCAAGTTGCCATTTAATGTAGTTACTTGCTCCGTTCCCTCTTTAGGCCAACTTTTTGCATTTATGACTTTATTCTGAGCGATATTACTGTTGGCAGACCATGCTGCATTACCTAGAGTTGACAACAAAATACCGTAACCTTTTGTTGTACTACTACTATCCATAAAATATCTTTTACTTTGTATATCAACTGTACCACCTGATACACTAATATTGGGTGCCAGAAAATAACCATTACAGTTGGATAAATTCAGTGTGATATTTACTGATTCTTTTCCCTCTGCAATCGAATCCCTCATAACTGAAGCGCCATTATTAAAAGCGACACTACTCGGCGCCGTAATATCACAACTCCCCGCAATAAAAGTGGCAGTAAATTTCACATCTTGGGATGCAGTACCGGCATACAACGCGGTGACTGGCAATAACCATCCAGCCATAATGGCAACTAAAGAATACCCCGACATCACATTCATAAATAAACCTTAATAATCAAAATGTTGAATGGTTTTCAGATGTTATTTATAAGCAAAATTAAAGGTAATCGCAGCGCTAAGCTCACCACCTTGCAAAGTGTTTGCAACACAATCACCACAGCTGACCACTGCTTTTAATGGAATGGTGCCATTTAAGGTTTCGGCCATTTTGGTGTTCCAATCATTACCGAGTGCCTTAATCACCTTATTTGTCGCTAAGTTGTCATTTTTATCGAAGTTGGTATTCCCTTCCGTTGATAACAAAATGCTATAACCATTACTGGTCGTTGCCGCTGTGGTGACAAAGAGATCTGCTCCAGACGTTTGATCAACATTCCCAGAAACCGTTATTGATGGCGTTAATCCATAACCGTTACAACCAGTCAATGTCAGATCAAATGGTTTAGATATGTCACTGGTACTTGTAATATCTGCTGCTTGTATCTCACCAAATGCAACAGTCGCAGGAACACTAATATCGCAAGATCCCCCAACAATATGTGCAGAAATCGTTGTTTTTGCTGTTGTATCGGCGAATGCTCCTTGGTTAAAACCCGTTAAGCTTGCAGCGATAAACAGTGATAAAGTCAATATCTTTTTTTTAGTGTGTTGCATAAAAATGTCCTATAAAAAAATTACTGAAAAACAAGGTTAAACGTTAATGTTGCAGAAAATTTACCCGGCAATACATTTGTTTCAACAGGTCCAACTAAACCAACCCAAAAAACCTCTTCAACCAAATAGTGGTTCTCTGCATTAAGTGGCGTTAATGGGATCTGCACGCCACGCTTAATTGCTTTATCTGGTTGATAAAAATCCCCTAAAGAGAGTGATGTTCCATCACTGACACGTAACATAAAGCCGGTACTATTTGGTGTTCCATCAAGAAAAATACTATTGACGCTATAAGGCGTATTCCCTTCTAGGGTTAACTTAGGTGTTAATTCCACAAATTTGTCGACACAAAATAATTGTGCGTGTAATGGTTTAATTTCATGAGTCGTAGTCGTTCCTTGAAATGCAGATACACGTTGGGGAGTAAATTCAAGTGTGCTAGGCAAACGAATTTCACAACCTGAATCATCATTAATTAATGCACTAATTTCTGTATCACTCGCTTGCGTTAATTGGCTTCCACACAGCAGCAGTAATAAAAAATAAATTAATGAACTATTGAACTTGCCCATGAAATACCTCCACACCACCGTAATCATTAATTGCCTTCCACTCGACCGCCCCTTGTTGTGGGACATGGCTATAGGTGTATTTACTAAATGGAGCAATCATATTATTGTTTAGCTTCACACTTAACGGTACATTCTTATGGGCAATTTTTAATTCAGCTAGTGTGATGTAGTACGGTGTTGAGTTTGAAACTGTGACGCCATTATTTGCACGGGTAAATTTCAATAATTTAATGGCTTGCTGTTGGTTCATTCCTAAATTATTTGGACGATAAAACAGTTTAATCACGTTTCCTGTCGACACTTGTACTGTACCGCCAATATTGTTCTGTGGTTGTTCTAATCCTTTTTCACTGGTTGGAATAGCAATAGTACGTAAATAGAAAACAGATTCTTTATCTTGTGGCAAAGCCGCCGCTGTTTTCATAATACGAATTTGATTTGTCGTGCTAGGCTCTAAACGAAATAAAGAAGGTGTAACCAAGAATGGAGTTTCACCTTTATCACTAAAAGGCGTATTTAAAATCTGAGCTTTCACTAAATAAGGAGTTAAAGATTGGCTTGAGCTAGTCACCCCAACGCTCGTTCCCGAAGCATCGTCATTAGCTGTAAAAATCACACGCGTCTTATCGATGGCAATACCTGCCAGCGATGTTGCAGACAACAATAGCAACCCACTGCATATTCCTTGTATGAATCGAATGTTTCGCATTTGCCTCGCCTCATGTCTCTAACAGGAAGAAAGTAAGGCAGCTAGCTACCTTACCCGATAGAAGTTCTTCAAACCTAATCGATGATTAGTTAACGATATAAGAAATCAGAACTGGCGCACTGTAAGAACCAGCTGCTGGTGTTGCAGTTGCAGTTGCCATACCAACTTTAAAGACATATTGGCCTTCAGTACTACCCGCCTCAATGTCAACTGCTGTACCTTTACCATTAGAGATAGCGGTATTTGCGCTGTCTTCAATCATAAAACCTACTGTTTGTGCATCTTCAGCAACAAACAGGTTCTGCTCATTATTAGCAACAGAAGTAATACCTTGAACAATCAATTGGCCATTTTCACCATCAGCGCAACCAACTAAAGTCACGGGCATATCAACCTTTTGAGCAGTGATAGCATTAACAGCAGAGAAGCTTGCATCTGCTGCACCCACTTTCGTATTGAAAACACCGACGTTTAATACTGATTTACCACCATTAATAGTGACATCACAGGTAGTGTTAGTCAGGATCCCTTGCAGAGTCACTTCCGCAGAAGGGGCTGCCATTGCATTCAGGCTTGCAGCAAAAACGCCAGCAAATAAAGCAGTAGAAAGCATGTTAGTTTTAAACGACATAATTAAATTCCTATTTGGATCTGGTTAATAATAAAACTGATAGAAAACATTCAATTTTAAATGATTATTTGATGCCTCTTTATTTCGTTCCATTGAAATAAAGATCATGCTCTCTTATCACACGTCAAAGAGAACATTGTCTTTATCCAAAACGGCCCTTATTTATTTTATAAATACTGTTTAAAATAGATTAATATCCCATAAGAAAACATGACAGAGATATCCTCAAAAAGGCCATTGATATACTTCAACTGTCATATATTTATAATTTACATAGATATGTTTTTATATTCATATAAACACCAACCTTATTAAGTGAATTCACTTATAATGAGTTATGTGCACCCCTTATCTTTTAGATAACTAATAATATAGATATTAATAAATTTAACTTATGTGTAATAAAACCATTTTGTATATTAAACGTAATTTAAATTTTTAAGTTACTAGGTATCCAATTAGATCAAGGAGGTATTCATATCCATATGATTTTAAATGAAAAAATTAATTATCAACGCGCAATTAAAATAAGTATATACACTTAGTCACAATGCTAATTATGACAAAAGTACAGTTATCCTATATTGGATATTTTATTATTTTCAAAAAAAATATCTTTACTTACGTAGCCATGTTCGAATTTTAATGCTGAAATACGTACTAATGTTCGGCTAATAAATTCATCTATTGGCATATCTAGAACCGTTAATACCAGTATCAACATATCAATCGTAATATTACATACACCACGCTCATAACGGGATATTTGTTGTTGAGAGATATTTAATAGTTCTGCAAGTTTTTTTCCTGTTAATAAGCGTCGCTTGCGTAATAAATAAATTTCATAACCGACAGCTTTAGAAAAAATGGCTCGCTCCCCTAATTTAAGGGGTTGTTGTGATTGCTCTCGCATCATTGTACGCTCTCCTTCCGAACTGCATCACTTAATAAAACTCGTATTTAGGTGAATACGAAGGATTTAAAAGAACTACAGTAAAATAATTTATTTCGCTGTATTTCTTACTAACTAATTTACGTGACAATTTTTGCAAAATCAAACTAGTCAAAAAAAGTCAACTAGATAAAAACACCATTTTTAACTCAATATATGAGTAGTGAAAAACAATAATATCTATTAAATAGCACCTCATGACACACACTCATTTTAAGATGCTCTTTTGCGACCAGTGATAATGACTACCCAAACTCTGTATATGCTACAAATACAAAATTTAATTCTTAATATTACATTTTTTTATAACTACCAAAAAAAATCGCTTATGTATCAAAATTCGTGTATTTAGATTATCATTAGAAATGATAAATATTAATGATTTATCAATAACATAAAAAACACACAGATTTTACATGGTTTATTTAAGGTATTTCTAATTATTTCAATTATTAAATAAAAGCAATCTATCATGTATAAAAGTACGTCTATGTACTTAATTATTTACTTCCATTGTTGTAAATAACAAAAGCTATTTTAAAATAAAAGTGAACATTTAAATTTAATTAAAATCATTTTTAGATAGTCTAAATAATTTCTTTTATTGTGAATATTCACTATACAATCGATAATGAAATTCATTCTTTTTTATTTGAAATAAAAAAGAATGAATTTCGCATAAAAAACAATGGTGATAGCAACACATCTCGAAGGTTTTAAGGCTCAAAATTGTTGCAATACATGGTGATATTTAAAGAAATGAGCTAAGCACGCTACGTGTTTACGAAAGTGCAACGTGCCATGCAAACTATTGTACTAACGTCTCTGACTGCTCTAACCATTCGTATTGACCAAATACATTCCGCCCTCTTAGCCAACGTAACAACATATCCAGCATCAACATCACACTCACATCCTGTTTTATTTTAGTACTATGGTTACTTGGCATATAACGAACACGCTGTGCATAGCTTTGTTGTGGAGTATATAACGCTAAGTTTAAACAGCCATCATGATGATCACCGATAGCCAAGCCAATTTGTGCATCCTCTTGCTTAGCCATCGTGCTGGCACGTATTATCAAGGCAGCTAAACTTTGATCTTCTTGCTGATTGAGCACACTGCTGCCATTTAGGGGAGCCGAAACCGAATTCAATGTCCAAGTCAATAACCCCGCACTAAACTCTTCACTGATTGCTACACGTAATTGTTGTTGATTTAAATCGTGACAGATAACGTTAGGTAAGCCTTCGGTTCCC
Organism: Providencia sp. 2023EL-00965; assembly: GCF_033550225.1. Taxonomy (NCBI): domain Bacteria; kingdom Pseudomonadati; phylum Pseudomonadota; class Gammaproteobacteria; order Enterobacterales; family Morganellaceae; genus Providencia; species Providencia sp. 2023EL-00965. The sequence goes on from NZ_JAWUEH010000030.1 coordinate 9,329, forward strand.
TCAAAAATCAGGTTTTCATTCACCTCAGACTTAATAGTTTGCCACTGCGATAACATTAACTGCTTTTGTGTTGCCGGCCCTGTCAACTTCAATTCAATAATTGGCATGGAAGAACGATAGCCAAGTACGCAACTTTCAGGCAGAGATAACGGATCAAACTGTGTTGCTAAGCTACTTTCACTACGGCCAAAGGTGGTTAAACGTAAACACAAAGGTGGCTCACTAAGTGGGTACCGTTGACGTAGCCGTGGCAAAATTTGTCCATCGACCATCACTTTAAATTCAGATGGAACACCAGGAGTGAAAAATAACCAACAGCCATTGAGCTCCATGGCAAAACCGCATGCCGTACCTACTGGATTATCAATTAATTCAGCTCCTTCTGGTAACAATGCTTGTTTACGGTTAGTTTCCGGCATCACTCGCTCCCTTGAAGCAAAGTAACGTTCCATTACTGCAATCCATTCCACATGTTCGACCAAAGGAACACCTGCTGCTGTCGCAGCAGCTAATGCACTCAAATCATCACTGGTTGGCCCAAGCCCGCCGTTAACAATCAAAATATCGGCATGTTGACTGCGTTCGCACAGTGTCTTAACCAAGTCATCTAAGTTATCACCGGTCGTTGTTCGTCCATTTAAAGGAAAACCTTCTTGGAAAAAACAATCTGCCAACCAAGCTGCATTGGTATCGATAATCTGCCCATGCAGTACTTCATCCCCTGTACTTAACATTTCAACAATTGGCATTGAGGAACCTCAGTTTGTCATTCATAAATGTGGTTAGACTAATCTAACTTAATTAAGCACACTTTTCCTGTAGCAATTCACCATCGCTTCCGGTAAAGTTTGCCGCCTTTTTCAGCAATACAAAGAGACGAGGAGGCGAAATGTTTATTGGCTTTGACTATGGTACATCAAACTGTGCTGTGGCAATTATGGATCAAGGTAAACCTACCCTACTACCATTAGAAGGTCATAGCACCTACATACCTTCTACTCTATGCGCACCCACTCGCGAATCGGTCTCTGAGCATTTGTTTCGCCACTTAAATATTGCACCGTCCGACGTGGTTGGTGAGCAAATTCTTAGACGCTCAATAGCTTATAACCGCGAAGAAGGTATTGAGCTAGTACCGGAAGATATCGTGTTCGGCCAAGCTGCGTTAGATCTGTACCTTAAAGATCCACGTGATGTTTATTATGTCAAATCTCCAAAATCCTTTCTTGGGGCATCTGGTCTACATGAAGTGCAGATTAGTTTTTTTGAAGATCTTGTTTGCGCGATGATGGCCAATATTAAACACACCGCAGAGCAACAGCTTCAGCACACCATCACAGATACAGTGATTGGTCGCCCTATCAACTTCCACGGTCGCGGTGGTGAACTCGCCAACCAACAAGCTGAAGCTATCTTAATTAAAGCAGCAAAGCGGGCTGGTTTTAGACATATTGAATTTCAATTTGAGCCTGTTGCCGCAGGCCTTGAATATGAAGCCGCGTTAGCACAAGACCAAACCGTGCTGGTCGTCGATATTGGCGGTGGAACCACCGACTGCTCATTAATCAAAATGGGCCCTAGCTACAGGGGAAAAACGGATAGAGCCGACAGCTTATTAGCACATAGCGGCCAACGTGTTGGTGGGAACGATCTTGATATTTATTTAGCATTAAAGCAATTGATGGATCACTTTGGCATGAGTAGCCAAATGGTATCGGGGATCAAAATGCCAATCAGCCAATTTTGGAACCCAATTGCTATTAATAATGTTGAAGCACAAAAAGATTTCTATGCAAAACAAAACCTTGCCGCTCTTAATCGCTTACGCCAAGACGCACAAGAGCCTGAGAAGCTATTACGTTTAATCGAAGTCTATAATGAAACATTAGGCTATAGCCTTGTTCGTCGTGCAGAAGAGGCTAAAATCGCGCTTTCTAAAGACGATAATTACTTGGTACGCATCGCATTACTCAATGAAATATTGGAAGTTGATATTAGCCGAGCACAAATGGTCGATGCAATTGAATCGCCGAAAAGCAAAATGATTGAGTTAGTCAAAGAAGCAGTAAGCCAAGGAGGGGTTCAACCCGATGCTATTTTTATGACTGGCGGATCAGCGCAATCGCCTGTGTTATGTCAGGCGATTGAACAACAGTTGCCTAATATCCCGATTGTACGTGGTAATGATTTCGGCTCAGTGACCGCAGGCCTCACTCGTTGGGCTGAGATTTGCTTTAAATAATCAATATAGACTCCAAATAATTCGAGATGCAGCTAGGTGACCAGTGAATGAGTATAGTCACCATACCTTAACGGAAGGTGCTGCAACTTGAAGTATCACCAATATAAATGGTGTGACATGTCACGTCTCCGCTTCTTTAGACTCATTACCTAAATGCACCGCCACATATCGCTGATAACGTGTTGGTTTTAACTTAGTGAGATCCACCAGCACCAATCCGTCTATACAGTTGTTAAATGCAGGATCAGTACCAAAATCAATAAACTGTACTCCACCGGGTTCACACAGCTCGGTATACTGCTTATACAATGTTGGGATTGAGCTGCCAATATTGCTCAATAAGCTTTTCAACCTAATTAAATCATCTTGATAATTATCACCAGAAAACTGTGCCAGCACCTGTGGTAATGATGCTGGATAAGGCTGTCGAGATTGTGCCATGGCATGTTCAGGGGAGAAATAGAGGCGATAAAAGGCAATTAATAGGTCACGCGCTGCAATTGGCATGGTTCCTGACATTGAAACGGGACCAAATAAGTAACGATATTGCGGATATTTTGCTAAATATGCCCCGATCCCTAACCACAAATAGTCGAGACCACGTTTTCCCCAATAAGCAGGTTGGATAAAACTCCGCCCTAACTCAATACCTTGCTCAAGGATCGGGCGCATTTCTTGATCGTAATGAAACAAAGTATAACTATAGATACTTTCAATACCTTTATTCGTTAATTGCTCCGAGGTGGGTATAAAGCGATAAGCACCTACAATTTCTAATTCTTCTTCATCCCATAATACCAAGTGATAATAGTCATCATCATAACTATCTAAATCACGCCGCCTACCAGAACCTTCACCAACCGCACGAAACGCAATTTCACGTAAGCGACCTAACTCTCTTAAAATCGGTGCTCTTGCTTCATTTTTGCGACGATACAGAAAAATTGCCTTACCATCGGGTGCGGTACCGAGCCGCTCACATGCCATTAATGCTTTTTTCAACTCAAGGCGATCTTCGGGCAAGGCAATCGGCGCTTCGCTAGTAAACAAACCACTTTTACCTTGTCCTAATAAATAGACATGACGTCGAAAACGCTCAGCGAGATCATGAGCTCGAGTATGGCCATCGTGCCAATGTGCAAATGGAATACGACCGCCAATACGAATTTTGATCCGCCCACCTTGATGCTTAAACATTTCACGCACTAATAATAGCGTCGACAATGGGCGGTAAATAAATGAAGTCATATAAAATAAGTGGCTATTACGACCACTAATATGAATGGGAACAATTGGTGCTCGCGCTTTCGCGGCTAAACGTAAAAAACCAGTATGCCAATGACTATCACGGATCCCTTTAGCCGTTAAACGCGAAACCTCACCAGCCGGAAATAAAATCAAGGCACCTTGTCGCTCTAAATGCGTTTGCATGGCTTCAATTTGCTTTCGACTAGTACGGTTATTTAAATTATCTACAGGAACAAATAAATGACTGAGTGGTTCAATATAACTTAGAAGCTGATTAGCGACGACTTTTACATCAGGCCTAATGGTTGCAACAGTACGTAATAGAGCCAAGCCATCTAATGAACCGATCGGATGATTAGCGACTAACATCACTGGCCCTTGTGAAGGAATATTTTCGAGATCGCCCTCCACCAGTTCACAACTAATATTAAAATTCTCGACTACTTGCTCAATTAAATCCAAACCTTTCAGATGCGGATAATCTTCAGCAAATTGTTTAAATTCTTTTTCAAATAGCAGGCTTCTGAGTAATTTACGTTGCCAAGCGGGAGGCGCTCGGTCTGGGAATGCATCTTGCAGCAGAGTATCCAAACTAAACATTATCATATCTCCTAGCTTAGTTATTGCAAAACTAAGCCAAAGTAATGACGCTAGCATGTCAGTTTAATGACAGAATAATGAAGTTATTCAATAAATGACAACCCAATCTTATTTTCCCCCTAACACTATATTGGGTTAGGGATTAAATAAGAGAGACATTTATAGTGTAGTCTAAATAATTTGAGATGCTTAATAGGCACTCAATACACTATAAGTAAATAGCTGGGATGAGTACTCTCTATACCATCACGAAAAATGAAGTATGACGAACACATACTCTAAATAATTCAAGGTGCAACTAGGCGACTAGTGAGCGAGACGCTAGGAGCATACATCAGTATGTGACTGGCGCGAGTGAACGCAGTCACTTGTACCTCAACGAACAGTGTTGTAACTTGAAGTCCGCCCAACACATACTCTAAATAATTCAAGGTGCAACTAGGCGACCAGTGAGCGAGACGCTAGGAGCATACATTAGTATGTGACTGGCGCGAGTGA
>NZ_JAWUEH010000031.1:0-13435 GCF_033550225.1 Providencia sp. 2023EL-00965
ACCAACGTACAGCCCAAAGAATGATAATACCAGTGAAATGACGACCTTTAAATGCATTCACCAAACGGACCTCATTAATGAAATAGTTAATTTAGCATACCGGCTACTTAAACTTTGCAACAGTGCCGGAAAAACGTTCTTTAGAAAAAAGCGATAAATCAATTCGTTTACTGGGATTGGGGAGGCGTTAATAGCGTTAAGCAACGGTCGAGGATAACGGGATTATTGAGGATCAGGATTTTGAGTTGATTGCGCGTGCGGGTCATGTTTTGGAATAACATTTTATTAGCAGGGTAATAAGAGTCACCAGTATAGGTCAAATCGCCATTTTTATCATAATTAAAATAAGGATCAACAATGACGGCAACATTATCAAATTCTTGCCCGATAACACCATGAGATTTTTGATTCGAATTATCTAAATAACGCTGATGAGTACTTGAACCTATCAATTGGGGAGTGAATTGTAATATTTCCCATTCTTTCGATTTTAAATCTAGCATAAAAAACATCATATCTGAAATATTGTCATAATATTCAAAACTTACATTACCACGATTTAAAACAGGGTCATTTTTTTTATTATTAAAAAAACCGCGAATAAATGCAGCAACCTCTTTATTTGTTCTTATTTTTTCTGATAGCGAATACGTAACGGCGCCAGCAAGAGATGATATTTTATCGGGGATATTATTTATTATTTCATTATGGTTTAAGGTTTGTGATTTATCATAAGAAAAAATACACTTACAACTACTTTGTCTAATTTTTTCTATAAAGTTAACATATTGATACGCTCTCATTCGTTGCGCTTCGTCTATGAAAATAACATCGTAATCATTGACATTGATATTCTCAATCTGTTTTATCGGTTGAATATCCCACCCTTGGTTATTTAAATAATGTTGCCCTGGATTTAAACCTCCACCATGAATGATCAATATTCGTTTACCTGAAGACTTTAAGTCATTAGCTATATCATAAACTAACAGAGTTTTTCCTGTTCCAGCACTACCAATAACCGCTGTAAAATGCTCCTCTGAAAGAGCATTAACTCTGGCAACCACATCCCGTTTGATATTACTTTGTTGCCCTGTTAAAAAATACTGTCCGTCTAAAAATTTATCCGTTGAGTTAAAAGGTGAAACTAAATAATTCGAAGGATTAAATAATGAATTTATATTTTTAATCTCACTCAAGATTTGAGCTAATAATATTCCTTGCAGAAATTCAAAATCGACTACATTTAGGTTATCATCTTTTAGAAAATATAACGAATCTGTCGATAACTCATAGGTGAAATTAAAAATTTTTTCATTGAGAAATTTCAAGTAGTAGCGATTTTGGATTAATTGTTTTTTTATTTTTTCTTCGGTACATTCGCGTTTTAGTTCTATATTGACAATATAATTGTCACCAATTCGGAGTAAATCAAACTCTTTACTGATTTGAGGGATTTTGTAACCGACAAAAAAATGATTAAATATTCTTTTATCAACGCATTCATAACCTAACTTTTTGACAAAGTTTTTTAATACTTCGACTTCATCCGGTTTAATCTCGATACCATAATATTGATAATAACGCGTAAAATAAGCTTCACTTAATGTATTTGCCGCTTGTGTGAGTGAGATTAAATTAATATCTTTCATTTGGGTTTCCTTACACCGTATAAAATGGTTATTTGGATGATTATACGCCATCTTCCCTAAATGATAAGGTATCGCTGAACCCACTTATAAAAGATAAAGCTTAAAATATAGGTTAAATTATAGTCTAAGCATCAATGTCATAGGGCTAATAGGGGATGCAGTAAAACCATAGTATTCATAAAATTGTTTTGCTTTATCATTCAAAGCATGAACGAGTAACGCACGAACCCCAGTATTTTCAGCAACAGCTCTAACTCTAATTACAGCATCCTGTAATAACGAAGCACCTAGTTTTCTTCCCTGAGCACGTAAATCGATTGCAAATCTTCCAAGAACAATAACTGGAATTGGCTCAGGCATATTTCGACGAACCCGTCCTGTAGCTTCATTATGTGAAATTGCTCCAGTCGCTAATGCATAATAACCCCAAACATGTTGATATGAATCTGCAATAACAAAGGTTCGACTGGCTCCATTCAAATGGTTAGATAGAGCCCGACGCTTTAGCCAATCATCTAAAGATGATTCACCACAAAAAAAATCATCCAGTCTATGAGATGATGATAATGGTTTAGGAGCTAATAGTTGCAGATTCACTATATTTCCTTCCATGGTGTTTCTATTGACATTAAACGATCTAGACCAGGGTTGCTATTAACTGGAGCATCAAGTAATAAATTAAATTGCTGAAATTTTTCATTATCTAATTGAAAAAAAACTTGGTCTAGTAATATTGCTTGCGCTCTTTCACAAGCGGCTTCAAGCATAAAATCAGATCGGTTCTTACCAAGAAGACTAGCAGCTTCATCGATTAAGTCTCGTTGTTCAGGTAAAGCCCGAAGATTAATTGCAGCATTACGCATGACAGTAACTCCTATATACACATACACAATAAATATACAATATCCTGACGTATATCTATTGTCAACACATTCACATATTGCATATAGGTATACCCCAAAGCGACAACCTAAAATGTATCAAATCACTATCAATGCAATAACCTATATGCGATACTTTTTATGGGATAACTTAAATGCGATAGATAGGTGAAAATATGTTCATCCGTGCTTACCTTCGAGCCTCCTCTGAAGATCAATATGCAGATAGAGCAAAAAGATGCTAAATGACTTTGTTGAAGAACGAGGTGGCCGAATTGCGAATTATTATCGCGAACACATCAGTGGAACAAAATTAGAACGCCCCGAACTCTCTCGTTTACTCAGTGACAGTCAACAGGGGGATATTTTGCTCGTTGAGCAAATTGATCGACTAACTCGATTAAATAACATCGATTGGTTAAAACTGAAAAAACAAATTGAACACCATGAGTTGCGTATTGTGAGTCTCGATATTCCGACATCTTGGCAAGCTCTAAATAATCAAGATCTGACACAGAATGATCCTATCACTCAAGCCGTCCTTTCGGCCATTAACACCATGTTAATTGATTTAATGGCCGCCATGTCCCACAAAGATTGGATTAGCCGTCGCGAACGCCAAAAACAAGGTATTCAACGCGCACAATCATTAGGTAAATACAAAGGAAAGCAGGCGGATAAAGAGCGTCATGATAAGGTGATTTATTATCGAAAAATCAAGGGACTGAGTATTCGTGAAACCGCTGAAGCGACTGGCTATAGTCGTTCTCAAGTGTGCCGTATTCAGTTAAATGACAAACAGAAATCATAAAGACAATCTATTTCATTTTCTGTTATTAATAAGGGGGTTCGCAGTTTATGTCACTTGATGGTTAGGAATCTCAATCAATGAAGTAACGTACGAATCGAGTGTATTGGGTGCTATGTTTTTATTAAATTCTGATTATTTATTCGTTGATTAACCATGAGAACAGTCATTCGTTTAAATTATGACCTAAAAGCCTAATTATAGGCACACTGCTCCTAGGCTGCAGTTTGTAACTATGAAACATCAGTCCTTTTGGTTGACCGCGCATTTCCCAAGCCATTTGCAGAGCTTTTAAGGTCAACGTGGTGTCGGGGGACGTGGAGAGTGCCCAACCAACAGGTTTCCGTGCAAAAAGGTCTAACACAACAGCGAGATACGCCCATCGTTTTCCTGTCCAAATATACGTCACATCGCCGCACCACACTTGATTGGGGGCGGTGACGGCAAATTGGCGGTCGAGTAAATTAGGGATGTCGACATGTTCTTTTGTCCCGCGTTTATAACGATGCTTCATATGTTGGCAACTCATAATATCAAGCTCTTTCATTAGCTTACCGGCAAGATAACGACTCATTTTTACACCGTACTGCGTTGTCACTATCGTCGCAATCGTCCTTGCGCCCGCAGAGCCTCCACTTAAGTTCCAAGCGTCTTTGACTACGCTCCGTTTAATCGCTCGCACTCCATTCGGTACGGCATTCTTCATTCGATGATGCCAATGGCGATAGCTACTGCGATGACGCTCAAAAAGTTGGCAGGGCGTTGTAACGGGGTAATGCGCTCTTAGTTTGTCAATTATCGCGAATCCTTCAGTGAGTCCGACATTAAGAGCGCCGTAGCCTTTTTTAGAATTTCGTTTCCATTTCAAGACGTTGTGTCTTTTTTTTCATCTCTCGAAGCTCAATCTGTTCGGGGGTAAGCGGAAGTCCCGTCGGTGTTTTACCTTGTCGTTCTAATTTCAGTTTTTTAACCCAACGATTAAGTGCGGCAAGGCTTACGCCCATTGCCTGTGCGGCTTTAGCCACGGAGTAATGATGGTCAACCACCATTTTAGCGGCTTCGAGTTTAAACTCTGCTGAATATTGCTTAACCATGTGCTCACCTGTGATGTTATTGAGGCAAGAATATCACCTCTAGTCAGGTGGCCAAATTAACTATGCCACTTCACTTCTAATGTGACAGGGATACCATTAATTTTCATCAAACTATCACCTTCAACGATAATATCTATTTTTTTACATGAAGGGCAATAAACCGAGTCGCCCACACAGACGACTCCTTGGATTTGTTTGGCTAGAGAAGAAGCTGTAAGTGCACTACCTCCAGTATTCGTAGTATCATTTTTTAAAATGATTTTCTACCGTTTACGATACTTCGCATCATTGCACCATTTATCTGATATTTGAATATTCAAATTTTTCTAACTTAGCTATTTCAAGAACGGCCTAATAAAACAAGTCATTGATATTTAAATGGATATCAAATTAAATCCAAGATCTAGCACATCCTCAAGTTCACAATCTTTAGAAATTATTTCAGTAACATGTTTGGGTACTTTATGCTCTGAAAAAACTTAACGCAATAAGATTTAAATATTAAATCATTATGGGGGCGCCCATCATATCACTTGATACAAAATGTATATGTCTTTTTGACAGTTTATTGATGTCCTCTGTTCATTTCACTGAAAATCAATATTCATCACGCACACTCAATCACCAATTTTTACCCTAATATCGAACGACAAAAACAACAGTAATGCGTAATATGTCAAATTTAGTTTCAGAATGTGTGTTAATATTTCAATCACAATCTGGTAACTCACGTTATCATTTCCCAAGAAACTTAACATCTTATAAAAAATCTATTTAAAATCATAAAGTAATACACATAAAATCAAAAATCATTGGCAATAACGATCAATATAAACCAAATCAATAGCCATGAACTATCATAAACAACAAAATTGATCGTCTTAAACTATTTCCCTTTCCTCTTAATTTACCTTAGTCTTTAGCACCAATAGTTTTGATATTAACCATATTTTACTTCAATAAAACAAGTGAATCATGTTAATGAGATACAACATATTAAATATAAATGTTCCCATAGGTGCATTTTTTCGAAAACATAGAAGATTACTAGGTATATCGGGGGAAAAACTAGGTCAAAAATTAGGTCTTTCCCAGCAACACATCTCTCGACTAGAACGAGGACAAGCAACATTTTCAATCGACATCATTCTGCAATTATTAAATGAGATTGATAAAACGTTACTTGATTTAATTATTGAAGTATTTTATGAAGATTCCGGTGAAGTTTTAATTGAATATCAAAGTTTACAACAATTCAGTACTGAATTAACGCAAAAAAACTAGCCTGCATTTTACATTAATCTATTTTTCTGGGATTATTTTAAGTTTTAAGATGAATTAGATTGGCTATTTATGTTGATTTTTAATTAAAGTTTTATTTTTTATTACATAAAAATTGGATTATGTATGCTTAAGCGTATTCACTTTATTCTAACATTGTTATTAATGAGCATAACAACATCAGTATGTGCCTCACCTTCCATTGGTATTGGTAGTATGTATGATATATTTAATCCTGATTCTAAAAATATAACTAAGCGAGTTTATAATACAGGAACATCTACTGCATTTGTTAGGGTTGATGTTCTTGAAATTACACCTGGAGATAAAGGAATTTCTATTGAATCATCACAAAAAACGATTAATGGAAATAAATTAGAAAAAGATAGATTAATTGTATCTCCTTTAAGGTTGATTATACCTCCATCTGGATTTCAATCTGTTAGAATGATTTGGCCTGGAGAAAGAGAAAAAGAACGCTATTTTAGAGTTCGATTTACTCCTGTCCTTCCTCAGGAAAATGATGGGTTTGAAATGAATAAAGATGCAATTGAAAAATATAAAAAAGAAGCATTAGATGTTGGAGTAAATGTTTTAACAGGCTATGGAAGTATTGTGATAGTTCAGCCCAGAGATCCTATTTTTAATACTGTTATTAATAAAAGTAATGGTCATATTAAAGTGATAAATGATGGTAATGCTACTATTGTTTTAGAAGATATTCGGTATTGTAACTTGAATTCTATTGATTGTGATATATCAACTCGACAATTCATTTTACCTGGAAAAACCTTCAATTTAGAAAATAAATCAGAAAGTAAGATTAGTTTTACCTTAGTTGAAGGTAGTAAAAAGAAATTACTAAATTATTAATATCATCAAATAGGTTTAATCTTTGAAATTTATAATTTAGTTATAATGTTGTTTATATGTTGTTTACATGTTGTTTATATTTTATATAAGGTTATTTAAATGTTAAAAAAATCATTGATGGTTACTTTGTTATCTGGTGCTACTTTTGCTTCTATGTTTGCAAATGCAGCCGATGAGCAAAGCTATACGATTGAATTATCAGCGACAATCCCAGCTGAGACTTTTCAGGTTATCCCTGTTGAGAGTGGTTGGATTAATCAAACTCAAGAAATGGTTTATGATTTAGGTACCAAGAAATTGCAAGCTTTTTCAAAGCAATTTCAATACAAAAATACATCTGGTGGTATTCAGGCAACATTAACTAATACAGATGCAAAGGGTGATCCTCTTTTATCTAATGGGTCAGAGACTATTCCATTAGCTGTGACATTTAATGGTGTTAAATTAAGTAATGAAGCCGTTACTGTTGTTGCTGCAGATCAAGCAAAAGCAGGTGGTCGTACTGACCTTCGTATTACTCAAAAAGAGAATAAGGAGTTAACGGAAGCAGGTTCATTTACAGGGCAAGTTTCTATGGTCTTTGAACCCGCTTTAGTTGTCACACCGCCATCAGATAATTAATTTTTAAAATCAACTGATGCTTTTTATTTAATAATGCCTGCCATTTATATGGCAGGCATGTACGGATAATTCCCTGATGAAAGTATTACTCCCTTTACTTCTTATTCCTAGTATTGCTATTGGTTCAGACATTCTTTTAGCGAATAATTCTATAAAAATACCTAATGACTTTAGAAATTATTTTTATAACTCTGAAGTTATGGTTCAAGTTTATCTTAATGACCTACCATTATTTGATGGTTCATTTTTGCTTAACGAAGATGGAGAGATCAGTCTTATTCAAATTTTTGATGAGGAAAACTCTTTCGACCAAGCTGTTAAAGATGAATGGAAAATAGCCTTAACTAAAGGTATATCTTTAGGTGAGTGCAATAAAAATTGTCCAAATGGATTAATGTCGGCAGATTATCGTTTAGATACATCTGCGTTAAAGTTATATACATCAAAATATGAGATACAAAAGACTAACAATGCTTATATCTCGTTACCTCAAACTGTATCAAATGGCGTTATTATGCATAATAATGTATCTGCTGTTTCAACAGGTGATTCTCATGCATGGAATTTGAATTCTTCTGTTGTTTCATCTTTATTAGGTTGGACACAGAAAGTATCATTCCAAACGTATAGTTCAAGTCAAAGAAATCAATCTCAAGAAACTAATATCTATGAGCTTTATACTCAAAAAGAGTTACAAGGTGATTTTTTTAGATTTGGGCTATTTTCTCCTGATAGTGATAAAGGAAATGTAGAAACAAATGGATTTAGCACTGGTTCTGTTACGGGAGTTATGTGGGGAACATCAAATACTTTACTTGTAAATGAGGAAAGCGTTAGTGCGTCTCCTATTTATGTTACGGCAGCAAACCCTGCTGTTGCTGAAATTTGGCGTGATGGCAAGCTTATTTATTCACAGCAGCTTCAATCGGGAGTTCAAGCATTAGATACTCGACGTTTGCCTAGCGGCATTTATGACATCACGATTAATATTTTGGAAAATGGGAAAATTGTAGATACACAACTATCACAGATATACAAACCATTAGGTTGGCGAAATCCAACTCAAAAGTGGCGAGTTAATGTATGGGGAGGAATAAAGCAGGACCTAACATTTGGTGATCATAAAAAGCAAGATAATGATTCTTCTATTATGGGGGGAGGGGCAGTTGATTATCTTTTAACTCCTAGAGTTGTACTAGGTAGTAGTATACAAAAAACAAAACTTGAAAACCAAATTAGTGCTCGGACCGATATCAATATATCGCCAAATAATAGTTTTTATGGTCAATATATTATCAGAGATGGCGAACGTCAAAAGAATCAAAGTATAGATCTTCGTTATTATCGAAATCTGTTCGCAGGAGGTTCGATGAGTTCTTTTTGGCGACATACATCTAATGATTCAAACAATCAGTTCAGATCTGATCGTTACGTTGGCAATACATGGGGGACTTCCTTATATACTAAATTACCATGGTCAAGTTCATTGACATTAAATGGACAGTATACAAAAAGCTCTTCAAGAGAAGGATTTGGTATTGATGCTGCAATAAATAAAAATACAACCTTAGCAGATAGAAATGTGAGTTTTCGGTTGAGTGCTTATGATAGACCTGGTTTTAATCAAGAGAAAAGAGAGCAAGGCATCACGATAGGGGTAAGCTTTTCTTTAGCTCCTCGAGAATCACAGATCTTATCTATGAATATTGGAATGAACGATAAAAATAATTATTCAAGCCTAGATTATCAATGGAAGCCACAAGATAACAACAATTTTAAATGGTTGGGGGCGGGGGTTTCTGAAAATGCAGGGCGCGTATCAATTAATGGGAATGGTGCGATAGAAACTCGTTCTCTTAGTAGTGACTTTTATACTCAGCATAATATACAAGAACATAGTACTACATCTGGGATTAACTTAAGCCAGACTCTTGCTTTTGGAGGCGGTAAAATTGCTATAGATAGCGGTTCTAATGGCGTGGGAATGGATTCTGCATTTATTGTTGACTTAGAGTCTGATAATCCCAGTTTAAATATAATGGCATCAGATAGTCTCACTGATACCAAATTATATCCAGGGAGAAATGTTATACCCGCAGCCTTATGGAAAAAAGAAAGTATTCAGTTTTATAGTGCAGGAAATAGTAATGCGAAGGTTTTTCCTAGTAGTGAATATGTACAAATGAATCGAGGTAGTGTGAAGTATTTAAAATTAAAAGCAGTTAAAGCAACAGTACTCATCGGTGTTTTACAAGATAGCCATGGTCAAATATTAAAACATCGCCAAGTCGATAGTGATATAGCGCGTGGTGTAATTAATGCAGATGGAGTTCTAACATTGGAAATGGGAGAAAATAATAAAACACTAACGGTGTTAGATAAGGATTTATCACCTACATTATCTTGCACTCTTCCTGAGGAACCGTCTAATAATGTTCAGTTTTATTCGACTATTCATTGTCAACCTATTGGAGGAGCATAATGCATTATCCTTATTATATACTAGGACTATTTTTGTTGATAAGCAGCTTTATTGCTCCGTCCGCAACTATTGACTTAATCGCAAAAATTGAGCCGAGCATTAACAATGATACTGTTGTATTTACTAATATGACCCCTATGGAGGGATACTGTGTTACATTGCCACAACAATGCCCTTCAGAAGTCAGTATTAATTTACCGTTATCTACAAAAATTTCGTACCCGATAAAGGCGAACAATGAACCACGGCAAGGAGCATACTTTAATTTTCCAAAAACAGAGAAAATTATTACTGTTAGAAATCATAGTACTGGAGAACCGTTTGATGTCAAATTTAGAATAACAAATTTTGCTGCGCGATATGAACGTAACATAGGACAACAAGATTGGATTGGTGGTTCCTTTGTGTATACTCCTGATGGACAGGGGTGTGGGTATGGCGGAGTTGGTTATGGTGGTTCGGTTGGTTATGAGTTTATGTGGAAAACTCTCGATAATACTAATCCATGTTATAAAATTAGCACAATAGACAGAGATGAACCAGCACTCTTTTACCAGATGAGCATCGGCTATTCATTAAAAGCCAAAGATTCTCTTTTAGCTGTTGGTTCTGGTATATATGACGGTAAAATTTCTTTTAGCGTTGGAGCCGGTGGTGATTTTGATTTTGGTGATAATTATCTGGCCAGTGATGGAATTGTTGATATTAATCTTAGACTCATAGTTAATCATGACTTAATTGTCAAAACATCTCCTGATGATCGTATTCTAGCATTGGAACCCTGCAAAAATGGTAAAGTATGTACACAAGAGCAAGGAAGAAATAACTGGGAGCGTTGGATGGTTAGTAGGATCACACCTGAAATGACAGCTAAAAGTAATTTTCAATTATCCTCTAGTGGCGCTTTTACTGTTTATTTGCAATGTGAGTATGAGATAGGTGAGAATTGTGCATTGAAAAGTGATAAAAATGAACAGCTTGTACCTATTCAATCTTATTTAACATTGCCTGATAATATTATTAGCCAACAAACAAATAATCGTGTGATTCATGCTCCTATGTCTATTCAAAAAGATAATTCGAATATCTTTATATCACAACATATAGGGAGTAATCGTAACGGTAGTATTGATTTTTTAATTAATCAGCGAAATGTCGATACAATGTTAATGACTCGACCTGATACATATCGAGGGGTTGTTACTGTTATTTTCGATCCCAATATTTATGGGCTATAAAGATATTTTTATTTTGAACAGATGGTCACTTTATATTATTTTATAAAGTGACCATTTTTTATATTTTATCGAAAAAATCTATAGGGAAAACATACAACGCTCTAAAATATATAATTACAGTATCTATATCAATGTGATTAACGCTTTTTTATATTGATTATATGATCATCAGTATCACTTATATGTCCATTGTACAACGCTTGCTTAAAATTTTCGCCTTCGTGTATTTTTATACTATGTTTGTTTTCTATTTTTTTGATTTTACTAAAAATACTCATTTTAAACCCCTTTCTTTTTAAAATACCTAAATGATGATTATACAAATTTAATGTATTGGCATACGTCTATGCTCATTATAAATTCAATTTTTACTTTCTTTAAATAGGCTGTTTAATTGCTCGACTTATAGTACCTCTGCTACAGCCTAAAACTTTTTGAACTTGGCTCCATGAGTGGCCGCTATCTAGTAAACGGTTGATTGCATCATATCGATTTTGATTTACCTGACGGCCTTTATATTTTCCTTCTTTTTTAGCTTTTTCTATTCCCTGTTTTTGTCTTTCACGACGTTGCTCATAATCACGTCGTGCAACTGCGGCTAACATATCAAGTAACATATCGTTAATAGCGGCAAACAGTCGACTATCAAAATCATTCATATTTGCAGATAGCCAAGTTGTCGGTACATTAATAGCCATGACACGGATATCTTTTTGGTGGATCATTTTTTTCAATTTATTCCAATCATCCATAGTTAACCTAGAGAGCCGGTCAACATCTTCAATTAATAAAATATCTTGAGTTTGACAATCCTTAAGAAGCCGAAACAACTCTGGGCGATCTAAACGTGAACCTGATTCATTTTCAATGTAGTAATTACAAATAGTCAGCCCTCGTTCTTTAGCGAATGCTTCCATTGAGTTTTGAGCACGAGTTGCATCTTGTTCTGATGTTGATGCTCGAAGGTAAGCTCTAACAAAGCGATTTGGTACTGTTGAGGTCATTATAGAGAACCAGTTCTATTTAAGTGGTAATTAACAGGTTAAACAGTACCAGAACTGGGTGGTGTTGAAAAGGTATAGCTATTAACGACCGTTAAATGATTATCACTTTGTCTAAGCAATATAGCCTATAGGGGGTCTACGCCGGACCCCCAGATTTTTCCGTTACCCGAATGGTTAGAAGCTAACAGGCGAAAATACTGTTCGCCTGTTAGTGGAGCAAGTTATTTTATATGAGGTCTTTTGCTGCTAATTGCCTGTAATGCTCACCAAGAGCTGTAAGACTAACAGATTTACTTTCCATGGCTGCATGCCACATATGTGGGGCTCCTTCAGGCCTGGTAAGCCCTACACTGGTGTATTTCTGTAGGATTTTGAAAATTGCAGTGTGCTCAGGATCTGGTGCCGGGACACCTTGCGGGTCTGTAGCCCAGGATTCGTGTCTCTCAGGGGTCTGAAGAGATAAACCCAATAAAGCCTTCGCTTACAAGCCATGAATGGCTGTCGCTCAGATAATGGGGTTCTACGCCGGAAACCTAGTTTTTTCCGAAGTCAGTAATCACGGGCACCGTCACGTAAACGACCGGTTGAGTGACGATCACTAAAACGACTAATCTGACACCAAATCACGTCACATAACCCGTGATTTATTCAAAGTCATGCAAATCAGTAGGTCTTTAGCTTTAGTGACGGAATTTTCTGGGATTCCGGCGTAGAACCCCATCATTGTAGCAATCCAGCTTAACGCTGGCTCAAATAATCACTATATCAAATTGAAATAAAAGGATTTATTTCTTTCCATGTCCACATATCGACCACACTTAACAAAGCCCCTTCTTTTTAGGGGCTTTCGTTAATTTAACTTATGTTGGTTTTCATGTATGATGCCACCCGAAATTTACTTAAGATTAATTTAATAAAATATATAAGGTGTCTGGATGTCATACTCAAATAAGGCTGTCCCTCAAGAAATCAAGCGCTGGAATTGGGGTGCTTTTGTTTTTAATATTATCTGGGGATTTGGTAATAAATCCTATCTTCCTTTGCTTGCTTTAATTCCGGTGTTTAATTTTGTTTGGATTTTTGTATGTGGTTTTAAAGGTAATGAATGGGCTTGGAAAAACGGAGACTATGAATCCGTTGATACCTTCATGAAAGTGCAAGAAACATGGAATCGAGCTGGGCTAATTTATTTTGTTGTATCCATCATTTTTATGGCTATCTTTTTCCTATTCTTTTTCTCTACTATGATGGCTGTAATTGCAGGTGCAGCCTCACAAAGCCACTACTAATCCGGCAACGTAAATTGATAATCATAGCCCCTCAAACTGAGGGGCTTATTTTTTATAATGACAAAGAGGCTTGCTGATATTTGTTGGCTCTGTTGCAAATAGAATCGTGAAGCTGAGCTTTTCCGCTCAAAGTGGATTAAAGTCCGAATACTCTATTCACGAGGCGCACTTCTCCTAACGGTTGGCCATAGTAAAAATGTTCTGCTTGACCT
>NZ_JAWUEH010000032.1:0-9923 GCF_033550225.1 Providencia sp. 2023EL-00965
GGTCAAGCAGAACATTTTTACTATGGCCAACCGTTAGGAGAAGTGCGCCTCGTGAATAGAGTATTCGGACTTTAATCCACTTTGAGCGGAAAAGCTCAGCTTCACGATTCTATTTGCAACAGAGCCATCCACTCTAAACCTTCCTTCGTTAAGCACCATTTTCCTCGTGATAAGCTTTGTGAGAGACCTGCGCGTTTTAGCCTATCATGAGCCCAACCGGCACGGTTTTTATAGACTAACTGGCCGCTTGAAACGAGCTCGGAGCGCTGATTGTCGTCTAATCCTAAGATTTCAGCTGCCCCCTCATGGACATCTTTTGCTGCAACACCTTCCGGATGATGCTTTAAAAAACGTAATATCGGCTCAATAAATTTATCGTAGGTTGGAACGGTCATGGAAACCTTCTATAAGAGATACTTAACATGAATTTCTATACTATGGCATCTAATATTGAGAATGTTAAGTTAAGCCTGAAGGATTATCTTTAATTAAGCGTTCCCAAATGTCATGGCCTTTCATCGATTTTTCTATAGCATTATCAATTTCGCGGCAACGTTACAAAACAACTGACTAGGGTAAAGAAAATAGCCTCTGGTTCTGACGGCATCATCTTTAATCTCATCGGTAATGATGCTGCCATCTAACTTAGCGTAATTAACGCTCTCATCACCTGCTTCGATATAGTTTACAAAGTTCTCACTGATACAGCGGTAGAACAACGCACCGAGAACATATTACTTAAAATCTCATCCATCAATAGAGCCCAGCTTAGCATTTTGCTTGGCTTTATCAGTCAAAGACCAAACGCCTCTTGATGAATTCTCAAGATATCCTGCTTTTTTGAGGTAGGTTCTCGCCCAAGCCAATCGATAACCAACCTCCGTTTGGCTACTTTTTTCAGGGTTGTGCAGAACAGCCAAAGTACCCTCATCAAACTTTTCAAGCTCGACAACTTCTTCGTATATCTCGTCGATACTGCCTGAGCCCCCAAGGTTCACTAATTCCTTTATTAGCGGTAGCATAAGTTGATCGAATGTGACCATTATTTTTTCTCCTGGAAACTCTTTTGTAAAAGAGCAAGTAGGCGCTCTCTGATTGAAATAGCTGACTCACCTAAATTAACAGTGCAAAACCATATTGGGTGGCCTTGAATTGTTACCATCTCAGCGACTTCTTTATCCACTGTCGGGTGAAGTAACATGCCAATACTTTCAAGTGATTTGGGGTCTGAAGTGTCTTCCTGGCTTCTAAGGTAAGTATACATTTGGTAGATATAACCACTGCGAAGAGTCTGTTCCCTATGCCAACCTTTAGTGGTCACTGAATTGAATTTTGTGTCGATTACCAAACGCTTGTCTGGTGAACGATTATCGATAATGATGTCTGTTTTCATGCTGGGAAGAATTTCGTCTATCCCTGAGCTTTTATCTGATATCTGCCAATCAAACTGTTTGCCAGCCAATACTCGCCACTCTCTTTTATCTAGTGCTACGGCATAGAAACCCGCTACAGCTTTTTCAAACAATTTTCTAAGCCACTCTTTTCGAGTGTCAGGAGCTGTTAGATGAAATTGACCGTCAAACTCTGTGGGTATAGCGAGTGAAAAAGCCAAATCGGCTGCAGCAACCATCTTCTGATCGCTAATATCATGGCGTCCAAATCTTTCCGACTTTCCGCTGTAATTTATTGGCTTTGCCTTGCTCACGCCTAGACGTTCTAAACTCAGCATTAAGGCTCGGCATTTATGTGCAAGAGTTGGTTTAATATTCAGCTTTGATAATCGTTCTAATGCAGATCTAACATAACGATTACGGGGAGTATCTACCGTTAACTCATCAAAGCGACAGCATACCTTACCTTTTTCAAGTAGCCTTTGCCGCTCGGTGGTTAGGGTATCTATGCGTCCACGAACTCGATTGATTACAGCAACTTTCGATTCATACCCATAGCTTAAATTTCGCATCATGCGTTCTTCAACTTGATGGCAGAGAATCTCGGCAACCAAATCTGCTATGTCTTCTGGGTTGTCTTCTACGTCGACTTTATTGGTGCCAAGGTGGCGATAAAGGTCCGAAGCATAGAGCATCAACAACCACAGGTTACGAACAGGAATCTTTCCTAATCGTCTCGACGAAGTAGTTTGGCTTTTCGCTTCAATAACGGCAGACATTAGATGCCTTCAACCAAAGCGTCTTTGGATTTGATAGCGCGTTCTATATCGTCAAACCAGTATTCTTCAAGAAGCGGTCCAATTTCAGTTTCTACGACACCTTGAAACCATGCTGCAGCATCTTCAATCTTTGTATTTAACGGTGGTGTTACATAACTGTGGCCGATTTTAAACTGAGGGCCCAAGTTGCGATCTTTTGAAATCTCGTTATTTAGTGAGACTATGCGCTGTTCAATTAACTGCAAAAAATCGTTATCAATACCAGCCTTACTATGAACCCAATTGCGCCATGCCTCACCGAGCGTTGGCTTAAGATCAAAAAATGCGAATCGGCGACGTAGAGCAAGGTCAACAAGTGCTAATGAGCGGTCGGCAATATTCATAGTGCCAATAACATAAAGGTTAGCGGGAATATGAATTCTTTCGCCTTCAGCTCGACGATAACTAAGCTCCAAAGCTTCACTTGGCGTGCGCTTGTCAGCCTCTAACAATGTGAGCATTTCGCCAAAAATCTGAGCAGGGTTTCCTCGGTTAATTTCTTCGATAACGACTACGTGTTTGCTGCTCGCATCTTTTTTGGCTTCATTAATCATTTCCAGAAATGGACCATCAACGAGAGTTAATTTTCCTTCGCCTGATGGCCTCCAACCACGCACAAAATCTTCATATGATAGATTGGGGTGGAACTGAACAGCGCGTAGAGAGTTTTCGTCCTTTTGGCCCATTAACGCATATGCAAGTTTCTTTGCGAGCCATGTCTTACCAGTTCCCGGAGGGCCTTGGAGAATAAGGTTTTTCTTATGTCTAAGCTGAGTAATTATTTTTGCGATGCTTTCTCTTTCAAGAAAACAACCATCAGCAATGATGTCGTCAATTGTATAAGGTTCAATAGGCGCAGTCTGAACAGCAACTTCGTCTTCTTCTGCCGATAGCTCCTCGTCATCAAGGTCAGTAGCATTCGGATGAGCGGATGTGTCGGTATCCTTAAATAGCCAGGCCGAAAGCGACAGTTCTGGAAAAGAGTGTACGGGGTAGGCGTCCTCTTGAAATCGTGTTTCTAGATCATCAATCAGACCGAAGTAATCTCTTGAGCTACAGCGACCTTTTTCGCCATTCTTGCCTATTTCTAAACCCAGCTTTTTAGTGATGTATGCCTGTGATTGGCCATCAAGTGTCAGATACTTCCATGGTCTAATCCAATACAGCCCCATTGAGAGGTTCCAGCCGGTTCCCCAGCATTTAGTCGCAGTTTCATAAGCATCGTAAAGTTCCTCTGCGGTATCAGTTTCTGAGTTATTAGCGTGTTCTATGGCGGCCTCAAAAAGGTTCCATAGTGTATCAATGTCATGTTCACCCCGTCGGTATTTGTATCCAAAAAACCAAGAGCGCTGATTATTAACAACAGGGATACCTTCAAAGGAATTAGGAACAGGCGTTTCAACTTTCAAAAAAGCAGCAAGCTCGCTTGCGATGGCTATTCGGTTAGCATCGGTAATACGCCGGTTAAAAAGGCCGAAGACGGTAAACGGGCAAATATCACTTAGCAACTCTTTTGTGCCTTCCTTAGGCTGATCTTGAAGGACAGAAATGCTTTCAATTTTGTTCGGTAAATCGTGGATGGCTGCCATTAAAGAAGCACGATCATCCTTGTAAGTTAATAGCTTGTCGGCAAACTCTTCGTAAAATTGGGTCCATTTAAAACGCTGTTTATCGACAGGGGTATCACCAAAGCGCTCCTTCCAATAGGGAGCATTGCGAAAACGATCTATATCCTGGGGTTTATTATTGAAAGTGAAGTCAATAAGCCCCTCTGTCATCCAATCATCGGGAGAAACGCGCCAAATAGTGCTGCGATTGGTATAGAAATACCATTCATTAACAGGCTCAAAGCGTGGTTGCCATTCAACATCGACAAACCGGCCATCGCCATGATTACGGGTAATCACACCAATAGCTTTGATCCCCATTACTGAAACAGTCTGGCCTTTAGTATCGAAAGGGAGCTCTCGCTTTCTTGTATATGACGATTTAATGGCAATCTTGTCGCCCGGCTGCATATTGCGGACTACATCGAGATATTTATCTTCATAGCCATTTTGCCAAACGCCATCGTTGAGAAAACGCTCCGTTTGGTCTTCACTACCTTTGCCGTAGGATGCACCCACAAACCAGAATGAATTAGATTTATTTGTTGTCATCTATAAAAGCACCCTTTATTTCGTCCATGAATTCGACAATGTCTCAGCCTGCTTCAAAATAAGCTCTACAGCTTCAGCGGCTTTGTCAGGTGAATATTTGTAACGCTGTAAAGTGCGGCGCACGAGTATTTTTAATTTAGCTCGAACACTGTCACGAACTTGCCAATCAACCGTGGTCGATTTTCTGAGTTTATCTGTGATTTCGACGGCAATCTTTTTAAGGATCTCATCACCAAGTTCACGTACTGCACTTTCGTTGTTGGCTAGAGCATCATAAAATGCGATTTTGTTCTGCGCAACTAAATCAGGACACTTTTCTTAAGGAATTTTCATACACCACTGGCGATAAATAATTATTGGCCGTGTGTGATAGCGTAACAGCCGTTCCTCGATATGAAAATTCAGCCTTAACTCCTCTTCTTCGGTGAGCTTATCAGGGTAGGCTTAATTTTGGTGGCAGTACCGTGGTCACATTTAGCGAAAGCGTGATTGATTAACCTAACACCATGAGCATTAAAAGGTCATAATGGAAACGATTTTTCTGTTTTAGGCTGATGTTCCTCTGTTACATTCTGGGCAGGAATACACCAAATCCCCTCATGGCACTTCGGGCAACATTTTTGATTACTTGTAAAATACTCACGACACTGCACGCAAAACCAATTCGTGACCTTTAAAATAGGGGACACTGATCGAACCTGTGTGCTCAGTCGTGCCTTGTCTTCTAAGTTCTTGATCTTACTGATGACCCGCGGACAGTGCTCTGCGGTCTGAGGATCAGAATGGGTAAACCATGACTCCGTTGGCGTCTTGTGCAGTGTGACGGGCTCACCGCAGTGAGCACAGTAATAGTTTTCTCGTGAATAACTCGGTTCTTGGGTGGCTCCCGCGAAACGATTGTTCTGCGTTAAGGCTAGCGACATTTTGACTTCATGTAATTTAAGCATGGGTGTGCTCCTTCTGTAAAATTTAAACTAAACGTTCTGAGTACCCAACATTCATGATCCACACTCGGCAACCCACCTTGAAACTTAGAAGACCACTGAGCTGTGCCTACATGCGTATCGAGCCAGGTTCGTATGTTTAGGGCGTCGCTTTGCCTAGAGCGCATTCAATCGCACCAGGTGTGGTTGAAATTGAGTTGGTGGGTAATGGGTGGGTATGCTATGGAAAATGCACGGCGACTCGCGCTAGTGCCTTAGGATCCAAGGGCGGAGTTGCCCCCTCTCGATTCATCAATGCGCGCTTGTAGCCACTGTTCTACTTCACTTTTCAGCCATCTTGAGCTGCGTCCCAGTTTAATCGGTTTGGGAAACTCACCGTCTTGAATGAGTTTATAAAACCACTTATCCGTTAATCGTGTCAGATGAGTGATAAATTTAATATCGACTAACTGATCGTCCAGTAAAGATGTTTTCATCGTATTCATTGGGAAACTCCTGTCTTTGAAATAAAAAGGCAGAAGTGATATCGAGATAATTATCGGGATATGACTTCTCAAATCATATCCCCGATATGTAAAAAATTACTTATTGACTACACCCAAAACAACGATAACCATCGTGATAAGGTTTGCTGTAATCTTTAGCAAGATAACTTAATGCTTGCATGGTATTGATATAGGCTTGTTCAAAACCAATTTTTTCTTGTTCTAAGTAATGACAACTGGAAAATTGCACTAATCCTTTCTGAGGGGTATTAAATAATCCTAGCGCACTGTCCCAAGCATTAATAATTAATGCTGCGAGATTATTATCTTGATGATAATAGCCAACGCCATGGTAGATATCTTTATTTAATAATAAGGCAACATGGTAATGTGTTTTCTGATTAATCGGCCCTACTTCTCTTACCCAAACATAATCTACATTAACCCTTAGATTCCGTCCCCATAAATGGCTTTTATTTTTAACGTCAACCATGATCCTTCTTTTTAATGATTCAAAAAAGCGAGTAATCACTTTGGGATCATTTTTGTAATCAATGCCGTTATAAGGAAATCGCAAATCAATTCTAAAAACAGATAATCGTTTAAACTCGCTGAGTGATTTATTGACCATATGACTAATTCTTTGTTGGTAATAAGAATTACAAGTATAATTCGACATCATCTAACCTCTTATATTTAACGGTAATTAGTGTTTCATATAAGATGGTTGATATGTATTTAATTACATTTTATTTTCATTAATCAATAAATATAGGGGATCATCAAACCTATTATTGCTAAAGTATGACTATCGATATAATACTCTATAACTATTCATTTAATCACTCTACATAAAGACTATGTAGAGTGATTAAACTCATTACACTATTAATATATTAAATATATATATTACCATACCAACATGATTGAATGTCATCACTTTAAATATTTTCATGGATAAGGTGCTTTAACTTTAAGTTTTTATAATTTTCTTACTCTGAAGTTACCTTAGAATGTCTAATCAATATTCGTAAAAATATTAATTTTAATAAGGTAGATGCTTTCTCTTTGAGCCATGTTTCGGTTATGTATTCAAAATTTAGGTCATCAATCTAATGGGGGTTAGTGTCAATTGTTAGAAATTTCTCAGTTTTTCAAATGCTCGACGTTTGGCTAAAAAATAATTTTCAACGGATTAGATACATAACCCATATAAAATATCTATAGAATAATTTGTTTGGATTAACAAAGTACTAAGCTCAATGTTTAAGTGCTATAAATGTTATTTATCAGTTAGATAGAAAGAAATGATTTGTCTCAATGTATAGTCATTAAGTGGACAATAAACATTCGTAACTGAGTCGAGAGGTAGACAGGAGTACGACAAGATTGTATTATTTTTCATGTTTAAATTTAATAAAGGGTAATGAAATGGAAGAAAATAATGCAATGAAAGAGTTTTATTCAAAATTAAAAAGTGAATCGAGTTCTAATTTTATTAAGTTTTTCACTAATAACTTGATAAATGATGTTAAATTATTTCATGAGATTCCTTACTCTCCAATCATAAATGTCGAGCAAAATAAAGAGTATTATCTTAATGAGTTTAAAAAATTAGTTGGCTATAAATCATTCTCAAACGTAACAATAGAAAAGCTTGAATCTGTTTATAATAAATCAAAAGATGAATTCATATCTGAAGAAGAGATAAACTGGTTAAATAAAGATATTAGATTTGTACATTATATTTGGGCGAGAATTATCTTAATAGATTATAACTTTAATGGGATAAAATTAAGTTCTAATTTAATATCTGCAATACAGATGTCAACATCAAGTAAAGAAAAAAACGCCTCTATTATAAATTTTATATATGATTCTTATCAAATTACACGTAGTGTTAAACTTTTCTTTATTAATCAATGGATAAATGAATATAATCAACAATTAAGATTTGTTAATATTCCACGTTGGATTTTTGAAAAAGAAGAAACCACTATGGACTGGGTTTGGGGTTACCTTTCAAAAGCGAATGACAATCCTGATTACGCGATCAACTCATTTTGTACCTTGAGTCAATTACAGTCTATTTTTGACATTTCTTACAAAAGTATAAAAAAAGAAAGGTACTTAGTTTTGATCGCTATTTTATTGTTATGGGGGGCAAGCTTATTACAAAAAAAATATTTAATACAAAATATGAGAAAAGCCTATTTACAAAACAAGCTTAGATCGGAGAGAGTAAATCAATCAGCATTAAGTTGTTATATAGAAAAAGATAAAAAAAATATGCTAGTTGATATGGCTGAATATTTTGAGTTACCTTTAAATAAAATGATAGAAGCATTGATTGAGGGTAAATATAAAGAAATTTTTCAAGATGAAAATGTTATTTAAAATGCAAGTTTAATTCAGTTTTTGCTTTCATTAATTTGAAGGCAAAACTTATTATTTTTTATGTAGACTAGTTCATTGTCAGTTTTGGTAAGCGCTCATTTTATTTCATTATTTTTTACTTCTATATCACCCTCATGAAACTCTTATAACGATAATCAATTTTAAATATAAAGATTCATAACGTCCCCGTTTTTAATAATGACATACTTTGACCTGACTATTTATCAATTTCATTGAAAATAATTTTTTACGCGACATACCCTGTCCGGTCGGTTTGTTACGCTGTTGGCTCCTTAATTCATTGGAATCAACATTATGCCAAAATACCGTATTGACCCTGATTTAGCTTTTATTGCTCACTGCAATAATGACGACTTAAGCCTTTTAGTTTCCGTTCTGACGCATGACCATAAAGACGGCAAAAAACGCTGGAGTGAGCGTTTAACTCGTAAGCCGGAATATCAACTTTATTATCCTAACCATCAGCGTTATTGGACAGACATTTGCGCTGAGCTACAAACCTTTGGCGCCAACAGTTTAGTCAGTGCCGTGCGCGGCAATAAAGGTGTGTTATATCGCGAAATCCTGCTAGATGTTTGTAAAAAGCTGAAAGTTAACTTTAACCCAAAAAGCGACATTGAAACGCTGGAAATGAACCTGTTAATGACGGTGATGGAGAAAAGCTTAGATAAACTCAATGAAGAAGAGCTCCGTACCCTTGCTCACGATTTACAATTGAATCTCACCAATCCCACACCGCAATTGGTCATGATTGCCTTACAAGCCGCCGTTCGCACCTCCGGATTTGCGGCACTCGAAATTGCCACGGTCGCTGCCATGAGCATCATCGAGCTACTCGGCGGCGTGGCGACATGGGGAACGATATTTGTCGCTAATCGTGCCTTATCCTTTTTAGCGGGTCCGATTGGATTAACGCTCACCTCCGCATGGCTCATTGCGGACATTGCCGGTCCCGCGTACCGCGTCACGATACCCGCTTGCATCATAGTTGCGTATCTGCGCCAAAAGTCCCTTTCACCGGCCTAAGCCCACGCTTAAGCCCTTTTGTGTTATCGCTGGTAGGAAACCGAATATGGCACAACCGTCACCTCGCCATGACCGATTAGTTCATCGGCTGGCGTATATCCTGACCCATTTATTTAAAGGAGAAACGTTATCACCCCAAGTATTAGCGGCTGAATTTAATGTGTCCCTGCGTACCATACAACGGGATTTTCATGAACGTTTGGTCTATTTGGACATTGAACAACAGGAGGAAGGCTATCGTCTTGCAGGAGGACAATCCGCCTTACGTACCGACAGTGATATTTTGCAGTTTGCCCAGATTACGGATATTACACCACTTTTTCCGGTGCTTGACCGCAAGTTACTGTCGTTATTACTGAGTCGGCATGCGCAAGGCTCCCCGTATGTGGTCTATCACGCACCGCCCAAAGCCTTACCGTCCGTGTATGGCGGCTTTGCTTTAATCACACAAGCCATTTTGGATAACCAGTTTATTCATTATGAGATTGGGGGAAAAACCACGCATTGGGTCGCACCGTATAAGCTCACCTATTTTAATGGGCATTGGTATGTCTGCTGTCACTGATCATGTAAAACTGATCCACTAACGATCATAGAAAACTGAGCCACTTGGTATTATCCGTACATTTTTGTACGGGGAATTTATGATTACCAAGGAGATATTTGTGGATATTCATGTTCG
>NZ_JAWUEH010000033.1:0-6288 GCF_033550225.1 Providencia sp. 2023EL-00965
CCTACAAGCCATATCAGCGCAGTCATAAAAACAGAAACAGAAGACCAAGTTGACGTTGAATTGGCGAACGCTTCGCCAATAGTAAATTCCCCCATATTAACCTCCGCTCATTCCTTTTCTGATTTTTCTGCGCGCTCTCATTTCTTCGCGACCCAATGAAATAATTCCCCTTTTTTCTTCTATGTCTAAATTTTTAAAATATTGAAGCAACGCGACAATTTTCTCTTTATTATCAAAAAAAGCATCTTCATACTTCAAAACTTCTAAACCTAATAAAATAGCTTCTTTTTCTTTCTTTTTGGTTTCTTCAATTTTTAATTTTTTCGCTTTTTCTCTTTCTATTTTTTCAAGTTTTGCGATTTCGTTTTTTAATTTATTAATTCTTTGCTCGTTTGTAATTGCCATAATAAAATCCTCTTTTTATATATCTTTATTGTCTTTTTTATACTCGTTCATTAAATCATTTTTTACGCTTTGCTCTTTAAATAAACCGCCGATAATATTTAAAGTGCTTGCGATTAAAAAATAAATTAAATAAAGAATTAAAAACCCCATCACTAAACCAAACAATCCAGCCCCGCCGACAACATAATTCATTTTTTACCCCCTTTTTCTTTTCTTCCATATTTAAAATACAAATAAAATAAACTAGGAAAAACAATTAAAAAATCAATCAATAATGTTAAATAAATATTTATTAAGCTCATATATTAACCCCCATTTTATTGATTTTATAAAAACAAATTTCATGAAATTGAAGATCTAAATAATCACTTATTTTCAATTTTAATTTAACTTTATCTTTTATGTTTGAATTATCGATCATGTGATATAAGATGGTTTTAAAATTATAAGTATATTTAAATACATGCTGAAAAAATAATTGAGTTTTTAGCTCTTCAATTTCAACCAAATGAATAAAAAAATCAATATCATTTTTATAAATGCTTTTTATTTTATTAAATAACTTTTTATTATTCTCAATTTTAATAATTTCATTATAATAATTTAATGTTTTTATTTTACTGTTTTTATTAATACAATTAAAAAATCGTGATTTTTCTTTTTTTCTATCAAAATTTTCATTTGATAAAATAATTAAATCTTGAAAAAGATCGAACGTATCAAAAAAATTCACTTTATCCAATACATTATTAATTTTTAATTTTTGTGATTTTTTACATAAATTATTTAACTCGACTTTTAAAAAATACGCTAATTCTTCAAATTCCAGACAACACGCTTTTTTTTCTAAAAGATCTCTTTTTAAATAATCAAAATTCATATGTAATAAATAAAATTCATCCTTTAGACTTTCTAATTTTTTATTTTCCATTTTTCATCCTCTCCTCTTCTTCTTTTTCTTTTTTAATTATTTCCTGATATCTTTTTTCTTGTGCTTCTTTTCTATCTTTTATTTCTTTTTTCATCGTTAAAATAAAATTATTTTTAAACTCTTCTAAATATTCATCCTTACGCTCTTCATATTCTTTTTTATCTACGCAAAAATAACAATAATAATCTTTATCGTAGTTATCTTTTGATCTTAAAACGAACGTAGAAACAAGATCTTTTTTAAAACGAATATTTGATTTACTTTTAAAATTATCTTTAAATTTATTTTTTAAATTTGCTGCTTCGAAATGTTCGTATTTTTCAATATCCATATAATTACAATATTTACTTATGTCATATTTTGCAAAAACTTTAAAATCATTTTTTTTCAAATACTCAAAATATATTTCTTTTATTTCTTCGCCAAACTTTATTATTTCATCATTTCTATTTAATTTTTCGTCTTTATTTCTAATAAAAAACGCATTTAAATAATTTTTATTTTTGTTCCAATCCATAAACTATCCCCTTTTTTTTAACTCTATATTTTTTAAATAATATATTTAATTTAAAAGTCAATTATTAAGCTGTTTTATTTACTTTATTTTTTTATAAAGTATTACTTTTAATATATGTAAAAGTTGCGTTAGCAATAGCTCATTGCTTTGAGAGCTGAAAGCGAACAAATAGCAATGCCCACTTATACATTGTCCTGCGGTCAACGTGTGGGTTTTGAGCAAGCTCAAAAGAAAAGCGCAGACGCGCGCAATGCTTCGCAATTGCTTGCTTACACGCTCACCCCGCCCCATGTTTTGCTTGCGCGCCATAGGGTAGGGGAGAGCTAAAACAAAGGCACACGCGCAACACCGCACACACAAAAAAACAAAGGAGAAAAACAGATGGCACTAATGCACATGCAATTTAAAATTTTAAAGAGATCTGAAGGGAAAAGCGCGGTTTACCTAACCGCTTATAATAATCGCCTACGTGCGCGCGACGAACGCACGGGCGACTTATACAACTACACACAAAAAAGCGATCTTTATTATTCTGAAATAATGCTACCAGAGAACGCGCCCGAGCGTTTCAGTGACCCCGTCACGTTGTGGAATGAAGCAGAGAAGCAAAAACGCAGGGATGCTCAATTGTCGCGCTATACAATAATAGCACTCATGAAAGAGCTAACACCTGAACAAAATAAAGAGCTATTAAAAGAGTATTTAAAAAAGAATTTTGTTAATCATGGAATGATTGCTGATTTTGCAATTCATGACGCTAACGGAAATAACCCTCATGCTCATGTTATGTTTACAATGCAGGAGGTCACAAACACAGGGCTGGGAAAAAAAGTTAGAGAATGGAACAATCCTAAATTAGTTGAAATCTGGCGCAAAAAATGGGCTTTTGAAGTAAATAAAAAATTTAAAGAGTTAAATATTAAAAAAGGAATTTCTCATTTATCAACACTTAGACAAAAAGAACAGCTAATAGATTTAGCAAAAACACAGATAGAAAATGGCAACATAAAAAAAGCTGAGGCAACTATTTATGGCGTAGAAATTTTAGAAAATAAAAAAGTTAAAAAGCGCATCCCGCGCCAAGTATATATGAAATTAAAGAACAAAATTAATAATAAAAAACACATTAAAAAAGAAGAAACAAAAAAAGAAGATAATAAAAAATTTAATAATATAAAAAACGTATTTAATAAATTATTTAGTAATTTTAATAAAAAACGCAAGCAAGAAAAAGAGATCCAAAAATTAGAAAAATTAAAAGTTGATAAAATAAATAATATTAAAAATATGGATAATCGCATTAATTCAATAAGTGACATTTTAGCAAGTGATCAATTAAAAATTGACTTAAAAAACAAAAAAGATAATTTATTAAAAGAGCAACAACAAAGACAAGACTTAAATAATAACAATAAAAAAGATCTTAATTTAATTATTCAGCAACAAAATAAAAGAGAGGTAAAAAATGGAAACAAAAAAAGGAAAGCTTATACCATATCGTGACAAAGAGGGGAACATTATAAAAATGGAAACAATAGAAGAAAGATTCACACGTATTTTTTACACAGAACCAAAGCAAAAAAAAGAGGAAGAAGACGAAGCAGAACGAACAAAAAGAGCGCTAAAATTAAAACCAACAACAACAAACAAAAAAATAAAACGCAAAATTTAACCTATACAAGCCCCAGCGTTGGGGCTTTTTATATGGTTAAAAAGGGCAATCAAGCGTTGCGTCTAAAATCTCAAAAGCTTTTTTGTTTTGTTGTATCATTTGCTCAATTTCGCTTTCTGTAAACAATAAATCAAAATCATTAATTAATTCTTTATTAAATTCATAATCATAGACATCTTTTAAGTTTTTCACTTCGCCCGCTTTTTCAAGTCTTCCGAATGTTGCGCGGGTGCGCGCTTTGATCTTGTTTAACTCAATAATTGCGTCATTTGTAATCATATAATCTTTATTTTTCATTGAGTTAATGATTAAATTTAAGCTGATGTTTTGGTTTTCAATCTGAATTTTTAGCGTTCTTTTTATGCTGTTTACAATGTTTAATCGTTTTCTGTTTAGCGCTTCTTGTAGCGTTTGCTCGCTTAAAACGTATTTATGATCGTCGCACCATTGCGCTGTGTAAAATTTAAGATTTTCGAATTTTTCGCCCATATCTTCATTAATCCTCTCCTCAAGTCGTTTTATTACTTTCTCCTCTTCATATTCGAAAGTTTCAATTTCGCCTACCAATGTTTTATAAATACCGAAAAAACTAATCGCGCGAATACCTTTGATCTGTTTATCAAACTCTCTAAACCAAGCGTCATTTTTAATAACACTGTCGCTTTTGGTGCTATATTTTAAAACGTAGTTGACCACATTATCGCCGCCGTCTTTTAAATCAAAAATTGTTGTGTAAGTTTTTTTAATTTTTTTACCTGTTTTTTCGTCGATTTCTCCCGCGCGCTTTAAGCTGTGCGGCGTTTGAATTCTTAAGATTTTGATAAAAGCGCGACCATTTGGATAATCCGCGCGGTTAAATTCAACACCTGCGCGCTCACATTCTTTTTCAAGACATTTCGTCCACTCTTCCGCCCATTCTGATTCGCTCATAAAAAACGCGCCCTTGGTGTTAAAATATGACCGCGCAATTTGTATTAAAAAATGAATGTGTGGGTGACAATGATCTTCAATATTTCCGCGCGTTACCTCAAAACACCTAAAACCGCCACGGATAACGCTTTTAAGCTTTTTACGCGCTATAAGTCGCGTAAACGCTCGGCTCATTATCTCGAGTGTGATTTTTAGTTGTGTTATGTGTGGATTTTTAATTGTAAGCGTTCCGAAAATAAAACCGTCGGTTTTGTCTGTCTGCTCAATTAACTCAGGTATGATCGTTCTGATTTTTTGTTGATATACGAAAGCACGCACGCGCGCGCATTCTTCGCAATTGCGGTCACGACATCTAAAACTATTCAGGTTTACACAATATCTCTCTTCATCGACGCATATATCGCGATTATTACAACAACCGAAGACACGCCCCGCGCGCTTTTTTAACATCTGCGCGATGTTTTCGTTTTCTTCCTTTTCCGCCCAAGAGTAATAAATTTTAGCAAGTTTCAGGCTTGCGCTTTTTCTCTCATTTAATCTTTTTCCATTCTTCGCATTGTCCGCAAGTCTAAGCGCGCGCGCGGGCTTGACTTTGGCGATCAATGCTTTATTATCATTATAAAGCATATAAAAAAACCCCTTATTTTTTGATCTTCGCACTTTCAAAATTAAGGGTTTTTTTTTATATGTCAAATATTTAAAATCACCGCACTTCTAAAAAACCACATAATAAAAACCACATCATCCCATTTTTAACACTAATCAAAACGACATCAGGGGTCTTCATCCCATTTTTAACAATAAAAAAACCCATTTTTTATGGCTTAATCCCATTTTTTAACACATCAGCCGCTCATCTTTTTTAGTTTTCCTTTTGTCATTTTTTAAGTTTTTCTTTATTTTTTTAAAAAAAGGAGAAAAAGGACAAAACGCCCCGCAAGCCTTGCCACTACTGGATCGAAAGGCATTAAGAACCCACTTTTTGACCAAAGTTGTTTCTTAATAATCAAGTTAAGCTGACGCGCTTCGCTTGTCTAAAACCCAAAACCCAAAAACCAAGGGGAATAAATTCCCTTGTCCGTTCGCATTCGCTCACCTTATCGCCTTCGGCTCATTGCTACGCAACTTATAGGCACTTTAAAAGCATTGAGTAGCTACAAAAGCGAATAAACAAACGCGCCCCCTGTCCGTCCTGTTCTGCTTTTGTAAAGTCACAAAAAAAAAGCACTTTAAAAAGTGCCCTTTTTTTATGACTTCTGAATTAAACACCAATAAGCGAAAGATCAAAATTAGGGTAGAAAGTAGACGCAATAATTGAAATCGTTAATTGTATATTTACAGCTAAAACGCCACCGATAAGATGCGTAAACGCTCTTGGCAAATCTTCGCGTTTCCCCTTAGCTGCTGACTGAAACATTAAAAAAGAACGAAAGATCGCAATAGTCCCCAACGCCTGAACAAAGAGCAATACAGACGTGAGAGCTTCGGCAACGCCCGGAAGCATCCGACCTTTTGGTATCTGCGAAAAAAGCGACTGCGGTTTATATTCGCCGCCATTAACGAGCGTCTCGCTAAGTATAGGAACAAAAGAAGAAACCGCGATCATTAGCGCGCTTATTACAGTCAACCAAATGGGGCGACTTATAGCGACTTTTCCGTCGGCGACAGCTTTAAAATCGACTATTGCGAACCCTGCTAATATCGCACCTACAAGCCATATCAGCGCAGTCATAAAAACAGAAACAGAAGACCAAGTTGACGTTGAATTGGCGAACGCTTCGCCAATAGTAAATTCCCCCATATTAACCTCCGCTCATTCCTTTTCTGATTTTT
>NZ_JAWUEH010000034.1:0-5030 GCF_033550225.1 Providencia sp. 2023EL-00965
TCGAAAACCAAAGTCGTTGATATTCTAAAAATCAATGAAAGCCCCGCCTTTCCGCTGTCAAAGCAACGTATCACCGCATGGCACTATCTGTGGTCTGGCGACCAAATGGTCGAAGAGACCCCCGTCTACGCCGATGGCACTATCGCTTACGATGCCGCTATACAGTGGGTATACCAACCGGGGGCGATAACCCCTGCTGCACGTTACCAGCGCGGGAAATTGCATTATGTGGTTACTGACCACCAAGGCACCCCGCGGGAGATGTTTACTGAAAACGGCGTCGCCAGCTGGGCTGGACGGCTCAACACATGGGGGCAACTGGCCTTTTGGGAGTCCCGTGAAGGCCGTGCTGAAAACGACCCCAACTATATTGATTGCCATTTTCGCTTTGCCGGACAATTCGAAGATAACGAAACAGGCTTGTATTACAACCGCTTTCGCTATTATGATAAAGACAGCGGACAGTATATTTCACCCGATCCCATCGGCCTGTTGGGTGGATTTAATCCGTATGGGTATGTGCATAATCCAACTAAATATATCGATCCGCTGGGTCTTGCCGGAGGAATTGGAAATAAAGGTGAATGTAGTAAACCTGATTTTTATGTTGGACCTGCTGGGCCGAGTGCGACAATGCCTTCCAAAGCCTATAGATATATGGATAGTCAATCTGAATGGGCTGCGGCTACAATAGAAAATAAAACCGCCCCATTGAGCTATTTTGGCTATACAAAGTATGGCTCCGGCAAAGAAGCTCGTGATGCCTATCAAATATTTTATGAAAAAGGAAATCCTGGGTCTTGGAGTGATGCTCGATTACTGGGTGAATTTGATACATTGCAACTTTATAAAAATGGAGTACCACAAGTTAAAGTACCTCTTGCTAATGGAGGAAAAGGACCTGAACTTGAACTATTCACTAGTGCGTATCCTCAATTTGGTAAAGGTGGGGCAGTCCAGTTATTACCTGTAGAGAAAAATTTATCTGTAACTTTTGATAAAGTTACAATTATTCCGGAATGATTATATGACAGAAGATGAATTACGAAAAAACCTTAGGTATTTAACCGATAAATACGTAGTCGATAAAAATAAAAAAGATGAAATGTATAATTACATTGATAGAGATGATGTGCCCGTGAAAGGTGTATTGGCAGATCTAAATGCTTTTGGATTAAAAATAATTAGTCAAGATGATGGTGACTTAATTAGCGCTATTTACTTTTATTATTGCTGACTAAGTTACCAATCTAAAAGAAGTCAGAAAACCTTCCAACCTTCTGACTTCTTCGTTTTTAAAAGAGGCCCAGTTTACCTTTTAGCTGCTTGTATATCCCGCGATCAGTTCACGCATCGTGTGTTTGATGACACTGAGTTGCACTTGCTGTTGTTGGTTTTGTTGTTTAATCGCTCGTATATCTTCGCTATAGGGTATCAACACCAAACACCCGTTTAAGATTTTCACGGTAAAGGTGAAGCCTGTCTCAAAACCTGCTGCCTTTAACCAATGCCCTTTTAGGTGAATCGCTGGCGGTGGTGTGGCTTTGCTGCCGTTCGGGGCATACCCCACCGTGTAATAACGCTCTGTTTTCGGGGCTTTATTTGTTCTGCTGCTTAATCACTGCCTGCTGCTCAGGCTCTATCAAACTGATGGTCTGAAACTGGAGTGCTAACTCTTCGGGGGTGGTCATTGAACAAAGCTTGATAATGGTATCAATCCTCAATGTTTATCCACGACCACCTATGAATACGATACCCATTTACGACTGATTAAAGCCACTAACCCCGATTCCGTCGTCGAGTTCGAGTACGATGCCCACGGTCAATTAACTTGCGAGCGCATTAATGGCCGTGAAGTACACCATCAATGGGATGAAGCCACACTCGCCCTCACCCAAACACGCTTTGGTGAGCGAGAACTCCATTACGCCTTTAGGCTACTGGGGGAACTGACCCAACTTCAGGTCAATCAGCATCGACCGTTAGAGTTCAGTTATAACGCCGTCGGTCAAGAATACCTGCGTCGCAGTGACGTCGGCTTTGTCAACTCCAGCCACTACAATGCCGCTGGCTTGCTGGCACACCAACGCGCGGGGCGCGGCTCGGATAACTTTTTGTGGTCATTGTACGATAACCCACATCAACCGCCGATGTGTACTGATGTACACCGTGATTTTCACTACAACCGTGCCCACAATGTGGTGGCCATCGAGGATGCGCGTTGGCAACGTACCCAATACCACTACAACGCCAACGACCAAATCACTGAAACCCAATACAGCTCTGAACGACGTAGCCAGTATGAGCGTTTTCAGTACGATGCAAACTTAAACCTCACCGAGCACACTACACTGCCAGAGGATGCGCATACCGCGATTATTCAACTGGCGCAAGAACAGCAAGCGGGCCGAGTTATTCGTCGTAACTTCCCCAAAGGCCATAAAAATTATTTCTACGATGCCAACGGCCGACTCGAACGCAAAATGGTGTATCAACATGGTTATCGTCCACAAGAATGGCGCTACCAGTGGAATACCCAGAACCAACTTATTCGCTGCTTTACCCCCAGTGGCGATGTCTGGCGTTATACCTACGATGCTTTTGGTCGACGGCTATCGAAAACCAAAGTCGTTGATATTCTAAAAATCAATGAAAGCCCCGCCTTTCCGCTGTCAAAGCAACGTATCACCGCATGGCACTATCTGTGGTCTGGCGACCAAATGGTCGAAGAGACCCCCGTCTACGCCGATGGCACTATCGCTTACGATGCCGGTATACAGTGGGTATACCAACCGGGGGCGATAACCCCTGCTGCACGTTACCAGCACGGAAAATTGCATTATGTGGTTACTGACCACCAAGGCACCCCGCGGGAGATGTTTACTGAAAACGGCGTCGCCAGCTGGGCTGGACGGCTCAACACATGGGGGCAACTGGCTTTTTGGGAATCCCGTGAAGGCCGTGCTGAAAACGACCCCAACTATATTGATTGCCACTTTCGCTTTGCCGGACAATTCGAAGATAACGAAACAGGCTTGTATTACAACCGCTTTCGCTATTATGATAAGGACAGCGGACAGTATATTTCACCCGATCCCATAGGATTGCTGGGTGGATTTAATCCGTATGGGTATGTTCATGATCCAGTGGGTTGGGTGGATCCGTTTGGGTTGGCGGGTGGTAAAGGTAATAAAGGGGAGCCTAAATTACCTAATAAAGCAAAACCTCATGATGTTGTTAATGAACTAAAAAACTTTCAAGGTAAAGATTTTCATTTTGGAAACGAAACTTTTAAATTGGAAAAAAGAGGCCTTAAACACATATTAGAAAGGCATCATCCAGAATTTTGGGATGGTTCAATTAAAAATACTCAAAGCTTTTTTAATAAAGACATGTCTGTAAACGAAATTACAAATGCTATTGAAAGTGTTATGAAACAAAATAGAGAAACTTTAGTGACAAAAGGTTCTATTCGAATGTATCAGGTTGAAGGGCAATATAATGGTGTAACTTATACATTAGGCTTAAATAACGGTAGAGTAGGGCAATTTTATCCTAAATAAGGGTTTTTATGATTGAAATTTCGACATTTTTAAAAGTAGGAAATGATTTTATAGATATATATAACTATGAAGGTGATCTAGATGATGATTTCTATGTTGAAGGGGCATTAGAATTGTCAATCAATAATACTAAGTTAATTGATAAGAGTATGTGGGATTGTATTGATCAGCTTTGGTGTTATTTTATTGAAGGTCTCATATTAATATCAAAAAATGAGGAGTTTAGAACTAATTTTCCTGATCAGCCTATTGAAGTTACGTTTACACCAATTAAAAAACACGTATTGATTAGTGTAAAAGCCAACGTTCAAAAAAAAGTTTTTATTGAAAAAGATATGTTCATAACATGTATGGCATTACATGCTAAAAAATTTCTTGCTAAGCTAGTCACTTTAGGTAATGCAAATGTAAATACATATATACCGTACATGCATGATATTGATATTTTACTTAAGGAATACCCCTCTATTGCCTTAGATTAATATAAAATAGCCAGAAAACATTTCAACTCCAATTCTTTTAGCTATTCTTGTTGTTAAGAGTCGCTTATATACTCTGCCATCAGCTCACGCATGGTGTGTTTGATGGCACTCAGTTGCGCTTGCTGCTGTTGATTTTGTTGTTTAATCGTTCGTATATCTTCGCTATCGGGTATCAATACCAAACACCCGTTTAAGATTTTCACCGTGAACGTAAAGCCTGTCTCAAATCCTGCGTCTTTTAACCAATGCCTTTTAAGGTGAATTGCGGGCGGTGGTGCGGCTTTGCTGCCATTGGGGGTATACCCCACGGTATAATAACGCTCTGTTTTCGGGGCTTTATTTATACTGCTGCCTGACTTAGAATGCGCCTTAGCTATAGTCAACTCCTTGTTATACCCAGAACCAACTTATTCGCTGCTTTACCCCCAGTGGCGATGTCTGGCGTTATACCTACGATGCTTTTGGTCGACGGCTGTCGAAAACCAAAGTCGTTGATATTCTAAAAATCAATGAAAGCCCCGCCTTTCCGCTGTCAAAGCAACGTATCACCGCATGGCACTATCTGTGGTCTGGCGACCAAATGGTCGAAGAGACCCCCGTCTACGCCGATGGCACTATCGCTTACGATGCCGGTATACAGTGGGTATACCAACCGGGGGCGATAACCCCTGCTGCACGTTACCAGCGCGGGAAATTGCATTATGTAGTTACTGACCACCAAGGCACCCCGCGGGAGATGTTTACTGAAAACGGTGTCGCCAGCTGGGCAGGACGGCTCAACACATGGGGGCAACTGGCCTTTTGGGAGTCCCGTGAAGGCCGTGCTGAAAACGACCCCAACTATATTGATTGCCATTTTCGTGTCAACGATCAACGAAAACTGATCCACTTTTAACTCAAATTCGATCAATCAAAAGTGATCCACTGTTTCATTTAGGTATGGCACCTGAGCGTCGTTTATCTTTCAATCGATAGCTTTCACCAC
>NZ_JAWUEH010000035.1:0-4823 GCF_033550225.1 Providencia sp. 2023EL-00965
GAACATGAATATCCACAAATATCTCCTTGGTA
The DNA here is from genome assembly GCF_033550225.1 of Providencia sp. 2023EL-00965. NCBI lineage: Bacteria > Pseudomonadati > Pseudomonadota > Gammaproteobacteria > Enterobacterales > Morganellaceae > Providencia > Providencia sp. 2023EL-00965. Next base: position 33 of record NZ_JAWUEH010000035.1, read on the forward strand.
ATCATAAATTCCCCGTACAAAAATGTACGGATAATACCAAGTGGCTCAGTTTTCTATGATCGTTAGTGGATCAGTTTTACATGATCAGTGACAAAGTTAAAGCGCATTGAGTTACCGCGAATGGATTTGAGAACAGCATCGGCTTTGGCTCCCCATTTTGCTGTAGCGACTTGCTTAATGGCGTTTTCAATCGCTTCGATTAAATCTGTGCGATTTTTGGGGATGAGAAACGTAGCGCGGAATTTGTAATCGCCTTACCCGTTAACTTGGGTTGCTTCGAACAGATCAGGGAATGCCAAACGGACGTTGGATAATTTAACTTTCATATTGGGTACCTTTAATTAAATGAGGTCGGCAATGAGTGACTCTTCGGTCACATCATCAAAATCGTTTTCAGAGTTAATAGCGAGTGCGGGGCGGGGGTCGGATTCGAGCGCAATAACAGGCTTACCTTCCGCTCGGGTAATGAGCGCTTCTAGTTTAGTCCAGCGACGAGGATTGACTTTCTTAACTAGCTTTTCAGCTTGAGTTGGGCTAATCAACTTCATGCTGTATATTTCTTCGCGCTTAAGTCTAAAGCCTCTTAATTTTGCTTCAGCTTCAGCTTCATCACTCCAAGCGCGGTTACCTAGTTTACCAGTAACCAGTTTTAAGCCCGGTAATGCATGTCCTGCGTTAAGTTCGTCAAGTACTCGTGCGCTTAACGCCTTACAAAAAGTTTCTACATAATTGATATTTTTATAGAGTTCAGCAAGTTGTGTTGGCTCTAAAACTGATATGCGCTGTTGTACATCGCTAAGCTGTTCTTCTAGTGGTGCAGTTAAATCAACAAAATCACCTTTAACAATTTCAAGTGCATGTTGTGTTTCAGCCGCACATAACCCACCTTTTGCTTTACAAAAGCGACACTGTTTTTCACCAGGCTTAAAGCACGTAGGTGGGAGGGTTTCAACATCCTCACATTCTGCAATTGAGCATATAACAACCGCTTCCGCAGCAGCTTCTTTTGCTCGTTCACCAAAGGCGATCAGTTTGTCAATTGTGATCGCCCATTCAGATACGTGATTTAATCGCGGCTGGTGGATGAACATGCGAACAGTTTCGAAGTCATACAGCATACTGAATTGATCTAAAGCGCCCAAAGCATATAGCTGTAGTTGCTCGTTCTCTTCAGCGTCAACTTTAACACCAACACCGTATTTTAAATCGTGAATCTGTAACTCTTTAGGATCTAAAATTACAGCATCTGCGGTGCCGAATGAGTTCTCAACTCCAATAACATCGGAGAAATCTACTCGTTGTTCGATTAGTAACTCTTTACCCTCGGCTAGTGACCAAACGGTTTCAACGTAGTGGCCTACCGCCTCGACCATTTCATCATTAACTTGTGGGGTATCGGGTTTATTTAACGGATATGTGCCTAGATAGTCACTTGTATTTTGACCTAGCTCTGATGTGTTTTCTTGGCGATTACGCAAAACACATTCGCCCAGTGCATGTGCAGCAGTACCTTCTAAAGCAAATTCAGACTCTTTATCAGGCACGGTTGATTCTAAGGCTAAGCTCCCACTGCACACCATCCAACGATGTGCAGATGAGGGGGATAGTTTAGCATGGATATCAGGCATTTAACCCTCCCAAGCTTTTTCCGCAAGTGCAACAACTTCCGCTAATTTATCTTCAGGCACTTGGCCTAATTTTTTAGCGCCAAATTTAGTGAGAATATCTACCGCTTCATTGCGATAACCACCTTTAGCTAACTGTAAAATTAGTTTCTCAGCTTGTTCAAATAGCGCTTTAGGATCAGTATTTTCTGGCTCTGGCTCTGGCTCTGGCTCTGGCTCTGGCTCTGGCTCTGGCTCTTCGCTAGCTGTTTTACCTTCACTGAGTAGCTCGATAGCAAATTCGCGACGCTCAGTAACGCCGGGGATATCGGACCAATTTAACAACATTTCCAAACATAAATCGTGAATAGTGTTATTTGGTAAGTTGGTCACTTCATCTAAGTTAACCAGTGCCATATAAAGGGCGTCAGCTTGTGTATTACGGTTTTTACCTGTAGCCGCTAAGATTTCATCCACTTTATCAAGTTGTTCTGTGGTCAATTCTTCAAAATTACCATCGAACAACACGGCTAAAGCGACGATTTGCTCTAAATTGAGGGTATTAATATCAACAGGCTTTATAGCTGGAGGCGCTTCTTTTTTAGCTACTTCTTTTTTGCTAGTTGTTTCAGATTTAGCTTTAATAGGCTGAGGTTTTTCATCCGGTTTTAATGTGGTGTGAGTTTGTACGACTGCGCCTGATTGCATTGCGGCAATTAATTGGCGCATGACTTCGGTATTTTCTTTAATTGCTAGTTCAAGACTCATGATGTGTATTCCTCGAATTCTACAAAATAGCCAGAGCTATTAAGAGTGTATGGAGCGTAAGGTTTAATGCCGTTTTCGCCTGCACGGGCGGTAGCAAAATATTTTCTGCCATTAAAATATTGAAGGGGGATAGATATGCAGGAACCAAATCCTAATGTGAAATATCTAACAGTATTCGTGCAGCTAACAATAGTATTAAAGCCTTCAGCTACAATTATCGCGTTATCACCCGCGCAAGCTATTTTAGTATTAGCACCGTAGCTACCTATTTTTACATTACTTCCAGAGCTAGTGATTTCTGAGTGTTCGCCGAAACTTGCTATTTTACAATTAAATCCTGTGCTGCTTATTTCAGCTTTAAAACCTAGGCTACCGATTTTATTATAATCACCATTATCATATATTCGTATGTAACCTCCTTTATCTTCCCAAAAAGGAATAGGAGATAACTTAGTTTCAAGCAGCTTTTTTTCTGCGTCACTAAATTCAGCATTATCTAATTCTCGGGTATAAAGTATATTCAATAATGCTTCAATTTTATCAAGCTGCTTAGACTTTAATAACTTGATATAGATTTCTTCGTAACTTGCTCCGTCATCAAAGTTATTTTTAAACCATTCAGTAAATTTTGGGGGAGACCATTGTGCAATGAAATCTAAATATATCTTCATTTCTCCCCCTCAAAGATACAAGGTGATAGGGAAGGTGGCGTTAGGGTTTTGTTTAAGGGCTTCACGTTTTTGTTGATAACGTAAACGGCGAACGTTGTTATTCATCGGAAATTTATCCGATGGCAAAATTTTGGCTTTTTTCATTGAATTATTTCCGATGGATAATAAAGAATTATTTTATTGATAAAATTGAAAGTAATATAAAACCTCGCGATTGCGAGGTTTAGATGCCGGGAAAAAATATTTATTAGCTATATAGAATTACTATGTATTTTTAGTACAGCCTTGAGGTGTAATACTCGAATTTTCTAACAAAGAAGGATGTATCGATAATATAGTTAGGGTATGCTTTTTGTAGATTCTTTATATCGTCAATTTCCACAAATAAGCCATTGTACCGGGTTTCATCTTCAATCTGTGAGTAGACGTTTAATGCGCTCTCTTTGTTTGTGAAAAAAGTGCAGGCTACCGTTGTAGTCATCATGTCTATGGCTAAAACAACATATCTATGCTTTACATATTCTTTCTTTAGATTATCATCTGAGAATACTCTATTAAAAGACAATAACTTATCGGTTGCTGTCAATTTTTTATCAAGTTCAAGTATTCTTTTTTTGTGTTCCTCTTTAGTTGTTCTATCTAAGTAGCAAAAACCATCGTCGTCAGCGAGAAAGTCACTCATTATTTGGAAAAATTCAATCCAATCTTTATCCGCATTAAAAGGGTTTGTTTTGAGTGATTTCCCTTCACATAAATCGACAACCTCGATAGTTGTTGCCCAAAGATGCTGCAATTTGGTTCTTAGTTGGACTTCGATAAGAAATCCCTTCCAATCATGGTATTCTTCGTTACCATAACACTGGTAAACTCGATGTATTCCTCTATAACCAGTAGCTTTTTTATGGACTGTGTAGTCGTTTATTTTCTTTATACTGTGGACTGTTCTACTATTATTTAATGAATTATTTAAACTTATTAATTGCTCTCTATTTTCGACAATAACTCGGCAACCGCCGATATCCTGCATTCTCACAATAGATATGGAATTATCTTGTTTTCCATTTAAAGTTGCGCGAGATAATTTATCTATTATTGTTGGTAGTCGCTTTAATCGGCGAGCTATAATTGCGGTGGGTGCTTTCTTTTTGGCATGCTTCCATACTAAGTTTTTTATAATCATTAACGGATAAAGATGAGCAGCTCTAAAATTTCTAATGATGTCTACTGAATTTGCAGTTTCAATATTCTTCCGGATATTATCGCCAGCCCTTTTCACTTGCTTTTTAGAGTAAGATAATTTTATTTTACCTTTTTCATATTGCTCATTAGCCATTGTGTTTTTGCTCACATAGTTAAACTTTATCTGCAATATAACCTCCTTAATCTTGTACATCAATTTAGCTGATCAATATTGAGGCAATTTCCAATAATAATGTAGTGTTTACTCACCATAGGCCACTCATTGAATGGCCTATAATTAGTTTAACCACCTGACAACTGTCCGCCGCTTGCCCGAGAATGCCATACCCCCGTAAAGGCTGTGTCCACTTCCCCTAAAATAAGACAGCTATAATTAGATTTTCTGCCCTAACCATTGCAGAGGTCATGATGAAAAAAGCCTGTTTTACTGAAACTCAAATCGTTAATATTTTAAAACTCGCTGACTCTGGTATGAAAGTCGAAGATATTTGCCGTCAAAATGGGATCAGCAACGCGACTTACTATAACTGGAAATCAAAGTACGGTGG
>NZ_JAWUEH010000036.1:0-4659 GCF_033550225.1 Providencia sp. 2023EL-00965
CTACCGCCGTAAGTTTTTGCCAGAACAGTAGTGATTGCTGCTGTCAGGGTAGTTTTACCGTGGTCAACGTGGCCGATTGTACCAACGTTAACGTGCGGTTTTGAACGTTCAAATTTTTCTTTAGACATTAGATTGTCCCTCTAAGACACGGAATCGGTGGTTACACCACATCAACCAAGCAGTTAAAATTTATTTGCTTGTTTTTTACAGGAGACAAATCAGGGAGATGAATGAGAACATATGAGGAGTGGTGCTGATAGGCAGATTCGAACTGCCGACCTCACCCTTACCAAGGGTGTGCTCTACCAACTGAGCTATATCAGCACATCTTGGAGCGGGCAGCGGGAATCGAACCCGCATCATCAGCTTGGAAGGCTGAGGTAATAGCCATTATACGATGCCCGCAATGAACTCGGCTACCTGAGTTATCAGCTGTTAAACTGTTACCTGAATAAATCTTATTATAAGACCCTTCAGGAGATGGTGGTGGGAGAAGGATTCGAACCTTCGAAGTCGATGACGGCAGATTTACAGTCTGCTCCCTTTGGCCGCTTGGGTATCCCACCTATCCAAATTGTTAATTGGTGCCGGCACCAAGAGTCGAACTCGGGACCTACTGATTACAAGTCAGTTGCTCTACCAACTGAGCTATGCCGGCATCAAGTGCTGCGCATTCTAGGAAGAGTGAGCGAGACTTGCAACAAAAAAATTTAATTTTTTGTTTACTTGCTCACATTTTATTCGTTTTTTGTGATTTTGCTGTTTTTTTCGCTATATTCAGATTAAAACATCTACAGCAGACCGCAACTATAATCCATTATTATTTAGTCCGTAAAGTGTTCTCTCGCTGCTAAAAAATAATCTTCATTGTTTATTAAGTCCAAAAGTGACTATAAGGTTCAAAACTATTGATTGTCCACTGTTGTTTTTTTCAACAATCAATGCCGTTTTTACTGCCTTCGTCAAAAAAAATTCACATAAAACATAAAAAGTTCTACGCCAACTATCTTTCACTCGCTATGATGCAACTTAATTTTACGGATACGGGTGTTTAGGCAACCTGTCCAACCTGCATAGAATAGGCAGATGTTGGTTTATGAAACAGACAGAGAATTTTATTACTACACCATATTTAGAGTTTGATAGAGAACATTGGGCAACATTGCGAGATTCAGTCCCTTTGACACTAACTTCTAGTGAGCTTCTAGAGTTAAAAGGTATTAATGAAGAGCTCTCGATGGAAGATGTTATTGAAATTTATCTACCATTATCGCGTTTACTCAATTTTTATATTAGCTCCAATTTACGGCGCCAAGCTGTCCTTGAACAATTTTTAGGGACAAATGGAGCAAAGGTACCTTACATTATTGGTATTGCTGGCAGCGTTGCCGTTGGTAAAAGTACAACAGCACGTTTATTACAAGCGCTATTAACTCGTTGGCCAGAACATAGAAAAGTTGATTTGATTACAACAGATGGTTTCTTATATCCAAACCAAGTGTTAAAAGATCGCGACATCATGAAGAAAAAAGGTTTTCCTCAATCATATGATATGAGGAAACTAGTCAATTTTGTTTCTCAAATTAAATCGGGTGCCCGTAATGTCGTCGCCCCTGTTTATTCGCATCTCACTTATGACATTGTACCAGATCAGCAGCAAGTTATTGATCAGCCGGATATACTCATCTTAGAAGGCCTCAATGTCCTACAAAGCGATATGGATTATCCACATGACCCTCACCACGTGTTTGTCTCCGACTTTGTAGATTTCTCTATCTATGTCGATGCCGCTCCTGAGCTATTAAAACAGTGGTATGTTGGCCGCTTTTTGAAATTCCGACAAGGTGCTTTCTCAGATCCTGATTCTTACTTCCATAACTACTCTAAATTGAGCGAAGAGGAAGCTATTAATATAGCAAGTTCTATTTGGGATGAAATTAATGGATTAAACTTAGAAGAAAATATTTTGCCAACCAAAGAGCGCGCTAGCTTAATAATGACAAAAGGCGATAATCATTCTATTCAGAGTGTTAGAATAAGAAAGTAAATTTCATATGCCGGTAATTATCCGGCATATATTTAATTATTATTCATTAGAGCGTAATGATATTTCACCACCTATATAAGGGATTACCTCCCCATTATTTTGGCGTAATAATAAAGCACCTTGCTGATTAATCCCCATTTCAATACCAGTTATAATCTTCTCTCCAATCAATAACTTAACATCTCGCCCCAAGAAATTATCTAATTCAAACCAACGAGATAGAAATGGCAACAAACCTTCCTTTTCAAATAATACTAAAGCATCTTTTAGTGCATTTATAATATTTGCAGATAACTCATTTCTCTCAATATAATCAACTTCATCAGCAAGTGATGACCACTCTTGATTAATTTCTTTATCTTTATTTATATTATTTTTACCCATCCCAATATTAATGCCAATTCCGATAATAATATGGGCTGCATCGCCTGTCTTACCAGTTAGCTCAACAAGAATACCTGCTAATTTTTTATCATTTAAATAAAGATCATTAGGCCATTTAACTTTAACTTTTGATTTGCTTATTTTATTCAATGTTTCAGCAATGATAATACCAACCACTAAGCTAAGTCCTACAGCGGCTGCGGGACCTTGATCTAACTTCCAATACATTGATAAATATAAATTACAACCAAAAGGAGAAATCCACTGACGACCACGCCGCCCTCTTCCCGCACTTTGGTACTCAGCTAAACATGCATCGCCAGATTTTAAGCTAGGTATCCTTTCCAACATATACTGATTGGTTGAATCAATAACCGGCTCAACGATAATATTACTACCTTGAGTATGCTGCATAATGGCTTGAGCATTCAGAAGGTTGATAGAGTAGGGAAGCTTATAACCTTTTCCGGAAATAGTCTGTATATCAAGCCCCCAAGAACGCAGTGTTTTAATATGTTTATTAATGCCTGCTCTCGTCATCCCTAAAATATCACCCAACTGTTGCCCTGAATGAATTTGAGCATCAGACAGAATATCTATCAACTGTAGAGGAATACTGGTTTCTTTCATAAAATACAGTCCATTGGGTTAATTTCACCATATTTTCCAATAAATCTAACTTCTGGCTCAAGCATAATACCAAAGCGCTTATAAACCGTTTGACTAACATATTTAGCTAAATTGACGATATCCCATCCGGTAGCATGACCTTTGTTAATCAGTACAAGTGCTTGCTTAGTATGTACTGCCGCACCACCTAATTCGTAGCCTTTTAAACCGCATTGATCAATTAACCAGCCAGCCGCAACTTTAATAGAACCATCATCCTGTAAATATTGTGGGCATGACGGATATTGTTGCCTCAATTGTTCTGCTTTATCAGCCGAAATAATCGGATTTTTAAAAAAACTACCTGCATTACCTGTAACAGAAGGATCCGGTAATTTCATTTTACGCGTATTACATACTGAATTAAAAACTTGCTGTGGCGTTACCGTTTGTGGGTCTAACAATGCCAAATCCCCATATGTAAGCTTAGGAGACCATTGCTTAGGTAATTTTAAACCAATTCCCACAATAACGTGTGTGTGTTGATATTCATGCTTAAAGATACTATCCCGATAGCCAAAGCGGCATTCTTCTGCCAAGAGTCTTGATGGCTTTCCAGTCGTTAAATCAAGGGTATCCACATACTCACAAAGATCTTTGAGCTCTATGCCATAAGCCCCTATATTTTGAATCGGAGCAGAACCCACACACCCAGGTATTAACGCCAAATTTTCGGCACCATAGATCCCCTGATTTAGTAAAGATTCTATTAATTGATGCCAGTTTTCTCCAGCGCCTGCATATACATGCCAAAAATCAGCCTGCTCAGTGGTCGTCACCCCCATTATTCTATTAAGAATGACTACACCATCAAAATCATCAATAAAGAGAACGTTGCTTCCACCGCCAAGAATTAAAACTGGTAATTGCTGTTTTCTTGCATCACACCATAGCTGATAAATAAGCTCTGCCGATCCTGCAAGATAAATTGACTTTGCTTTTGCTTCCAGCGCAAAGCTATTAAATTGTTTTAATTCAAGGGATGAGTTCATTGTTGCCTTCAGCACATAACAAATAAAGATTAGATAAGTCTAACAGGCTGGTTGAAGAGAATCATTAAATAATAGAGTTACAGTAGAAGATTGCATGGAAGGTATGAAACGTATGTAATGATGTGCTTTATAAAAGCTAGATAGCAAAAAGCCACCCTAAGGTGGCTTTTTATATTTGAAACCTAGCAGTTCCCTACTCTCACATGGGGAGACCCCACACTACCATCGGCGCTACGGCGTTTCACTGCTGAGTTCGGCATGGGGTCAGGTGGGACCACCGCGCTATTGCCGCTAGGTAAATTCTTTTTAAATGCCGATAATTTCTGGTGCTGATACCCAGATTCGAACTGGGGACCTCACCCTTACCAAGGGTGTGCTCTACCAACTGAGCCATATCAGCAATATGGTGCGGTCAGTCAGTACTGACACAACCTTTAAAATTAATGTCTGGCAGTTCCCTACTCTCACATGGGGAGACCCCACACTACCATCGGCGCTACGGCGTTTCACTGCTGAGTTCGGCATGGGGTCAGGTGGGACCACCGCGCTATTGCCGCCAGACAAATT
>NZ_JAWUEH010000037.1:0-4181 GCF_033550225.1 Providencia sp. 2023EL-00965
GTGGGATGTCTGGAAATGGGAGGATATCCCCCGACAGGTTTTGCCAAACAAAGCCATCTTCGGTTTTTATTAATCGGCTTTCCCAAAAGAAGCTCCAACCACGGCCGAGTACACCGTCATAGCAATAGCTGCTTAAATAGTTGCGTTGCCAGTAAAGTGGTAATTCAGATTCATAGGTAAAATCCAGCTCCTCTTCACCGTTTAATACTTTTTGCCCACCAATGACTTCGACAGGACGAGTGAGTATACCGAAGGTGCCAATACCCAAGGATAGACCTGTAAACGCTTTACCAAATCGGCAGAAAAAGCGACCGATTTTGGCACTGCCCGGTAATTTATTCCACAGCTTCGCCACTGCACCGGGGCCTTTCGCCGCCCCTGCACCAAAGCTTAAAAAGCCGGCGAATAACATCGTGAGGTCAGAGGCGGTGGTGAGCCAAGAGGGAATTTCAGGTTCAATATCTTCAGTTGCTTGCGTACCGCCGCCAATTCTGACATTGGGGGAGCCTTCCATCACGGTGGCATCACAGGTGGTCTTATCACCGACCCGAGAAGCGGGAAACCCATTGATATACACCGAGCCAGAGCCTTCTGCCATTTGACGGAGGCTATTTTCTTTGTCACAGTTGACCTGACTCCGCGTGGAGATAGCAGCGGGTTTACCATTAATGCGAACATTGCGTGAGCCGGTTTTGATTTCCCCACTGGGACTTAACGATTTAGACCCCGTTTCAACGCACTTATCCCGCACCCATTCTGCCAGCAGCCCTGTACCATAGCCGACCGCCAGTGAAGCGCCAATGGCAAGCACACCGACTCCAATACAGCTTGCAGCAATACCAACGCCCATTAAGACACCGGAAACAACGGCACCGCCAATGGCGATAGCGGCACCTAATACCGTTCCAACGAGCATTCCCCACATCGATTTGGAGTGACCGATGATATCCCCGACTCTGGCGGCTTCTGGCATGGCAATTACCCTCTTGGTTGAAAACTAAGTAGGAGGGTATTCATCCATGCCCATTGCTCATCATTAAAGGCATTCGGCGATGACATTGTAAAAATCAGGGTTTGGGTATCACTGAAAGGGTAAACGGCTTGAATTTGATAGACTTGCTGCTTTTTGTTCGGGCGGTAGCGTGAACTGATAAGATGGCCGTGAATATCATTGTCACCGAGCACCGAAGGCTTTTCTTCAAGGAGTTGCCAATCTTTCAAGGAACGTTGCAAAAGTTGCTTTTGGCGAGCAACATAGTCATCAAAGGTTTCATCAGCGGGTTTGTCATCCCGAGAAATGTTAACTGCATTGCCAGTGGGGGAAATCAGAATGTTGACGGTTTGTTCTTTGTAGCCATCAGGCAGAGTGACGCTACCTTCAGAAAAAATACAACGCGTTTCGTGACTCATTTAAATTCCCTTTTATCGTTAACAATACATTAATGACTGTCTTAGTTGGAAAACAAAGATGATTTGTTGCGTATATTGTGTTGATGGATACGTATTTTAAGCGCCAATATACCGTCAAATGGCAATAAGGTAAATTTCATTTTTTTTTATCTTAAATTTTATGCGTCTCATGTCAGGTAAACGTGACAAGGCGTTACTGTATCGCTCTAGTATTTATTTTATTAGGATGTTATGCAGATTAAGTTTTTAAGTAAAAGCAAATGAATATTAGTTGAAGAATAAAACACAATTAACACTGATTTTTCCAATAAATCAATTATCTTAAGTAATTCCCGCAGTCCTCTTGCAGCCCATACAACAACGGTTTCATGTTTTTATGAGGAAAGTCTGGCCACTCATCAATCTCTCTTGTCTGATGAATGTTTTCCTCACTTAGGCTTTCCCATCCAGCTTCATTCGGCACCCATAAGCCTTGCCATTCTTCTTGTGCTATTCGAGGCAGCTTCCAGCACGGCTGATAACTAATTCGTCCATGTTGTCGTAACACATCCAATGGGGTTTCAGGGCGCAGGGTGGCTAGAAAACGGTAAGAACTGGCGTTGTTGCGTAGCGTATCCTGATAAATGTCATCGCTGTGGGTGTCAATCAGGTATTCAAAGAGGGGAGAAAACGGTCAGATTAAGTCTGAGCTAATACTCTTCTCTTGGTTATACCTTGTATAACCACTTTAAATTTAAATATAATTTGTTATTATTCGGTAAAAACTATTTAAATGGAAATTAAACATGAAGATTGAAGAACAATATATAGAAAGTATTTATAGTAATTGTCAGGGGGTTGAAAGTCTGATTTATAGCTTAAAGAAATCTGCAGATGAGTTGGTAGGAGATAAAAGTCAACAAATAACAGGTAGGAAGCACCTTTCAACTGATGAGAATGATAATATTTTGCGATATCTTAAATTCAATCTTTGTTCAATGTTAAATGCTCATGCAAGTGTTTTAGACTATTTCTATAATTTATTATTAACAAAAGTTGGTTTTACCCAAGATGATATAAATGGTCAGACATTCAGCTTAATGTATGATAAAGAGGTTATATCTTTTATTGAAGGATTAGGTCGTGAAGGTAAGAAAACTAAAGCATTTGAAGAACTTGGGCTTAATGAGCTAAATATAAAGATAGCTAAATATAGGGAGGAGCATAACGAGTATTCAGAAGGTATGCCAAATGATATTGATTTAATGCGGGAAATATTCTCAGCCTACTTCAAGAATAAGCATTTCCGTATTTTATCCAAAAGAAAATATATTATTGATGAAATTTGCGATGTACTTTTTGGTTACACTCAACGACTCCATCCTGCGATGGTTTATCAATCATATACTCCTGCTATATTAAAAGAATTAAATAACTTAGTTAAGCATAATTTTATCCCTGATATAATTCCCATTTTCCCCTACAAAGGGTTATTCATCAATTTAAAAAACGATGCCATTCCTTATTTAAATGATGGGTTAATTAAGAAAATATTAGAACTGGATTTTTCAGTGTTTGAACGTTCAGAATGTATGATGAACGTAAATAAGAGTTTTGCATATAAGGATATACCGCTATTTAATGAAACGAATATATTTGGATTTAAATTCGAAACAGTTTCAGGTTGTGTTAATTATTCGGAATTTATGATCGATAATATATTTTTTGTAAAATCAAAGGCAGGAATAATAATTTCTTATTTTGATATTCAGAGTGAGATTCTTAAAACAATAGGAAATATAAAAGAATCTATTGACTCATTGGTTGATGATGACAGGATAAATCATATTGTCACTTCATCTAAAATAAGGCAACTGTAATTAGATTTTATTCTCTAAAATTTGCAGGGCTCATGATGAAAAAGTCCATTTTAGTGAATCCTAAATTGTTGGCTTTTTTAATTGATTGATTTTTTATGAAATTTAATGTGCTTGCCATTAATAGGGGAGCAGTAATGCAATTTATTATAATTGGAAATCAAAATATGGTGGTATGGAAGCTAATTACGCTAAACGATTAAAAGAGCTTGAAGATGAAGAGGCAAAACTGAAAAGCTATTTGCGGAAGTCAGATTTGAAAATCATGCAATGAAGTAGCTTTTATCAAAAAATTAGAGATGTCTGAGAATAAATCCTGTACCCAATCATTAAAGGTGGCAGGTTTATCAGTCATTAAGGCTTGCTAGTTAGCATTATTGTGGCGACCACCTTATTAACAAGGTAGCCGCAGCTATCAACGACAAGATGAATTCTTGTTGAATTACCTCCACTTTTTTTCCTTATCTTTTCATTTTCTTCTGTTGCTACACCTATTGTGCGTTGATGGATGAGAACAATAGTACCATCTATAAAGAAATATTTTCTATCTGATATTTTGGTAAATAATAATCTTATTTTATCTTTTTGAGACCAACTATTGGATAGTTTAAAAATGAAACTCCATTCTTTAAATTTTTTTGGAGCATCTCGCAATAGTCAGCCCGTTCTTATTCGATACAACATGTATTCAAAAGTCATTTGGTGCTTGTACTAGTCTTAGACGGATTCCATATTTCTCATGAGTTGGCATAGCATAGCTTACTATTTTTCTGTTAACATTATTCGCGTTGTCACTGATCATGTAAAACTGATCCACTAACGATCATAGAAAACTGAGCCACTTGGTATTATCCGTACATTTTTGTACGGGGAATTTATGATTACCAAGGAGATATTTGTGGATATTCATGTTCG
>NZ_JAWUEH010000038.1:0-3137 GCF_033550225.1 Providencia sp. 2023EL-00965
CGGAAAGTCCTCCCTGCGTCCGCTGATGGCCGGCAGCAGCCCGTCGTTGCCTGATGGATCCAACCCCTCCGCTGCTATAGTGCAGTCGGCTTCTGACGTTCAGTGCAGCCGTCTTCTGAAAACGACATTTGAACCGGGAACCTTCCCTTTTTGGCTAGGCGTGAAACAATGGTCATTTTCCCTATACCCAAAATGACCAGGAGGCCCGCATGAAAGTCGCACGCATCTACCTGCGCGTGAGCACGGAGGAACAAGACCTAAGCCGGCAGGATGCCATCGTGGAGAGCTTAAATAAGACCGTCCCGTAAATTTCAGCCGAATCCGACAAAAAGGCGTGAAGATTTCCTTTAAATAGAGAGACCGAAGGTCATCCTTTTCCTAAAAAAGGGGGGGGCCATGGTTCCAAGATGTAAAATCGAGGGCTAATTCAGGCTATACTTGAACTATCCTTAATGGAATCTTTAGCCAGCGGTATCAACGAAGCAAGAAACATCGAAGACTAATTAAAAGAATCCATACATAACGGAAAGAGCCGATAAAATGAGATTGTATTAATCTCATTTTATCGGCTCTGCGTCTTTGCGTCTGGCTCTGTAATCGCAGTTACTTTGAACTGCTTTATTTCAATTAAATTTTCTTGTCTGCATTTCGGACAATAGAGGGGGAATTTTTTTAATTCAGTATCTTCCCTTATCTTTAATCGTGTTTTATTTCCACATACAGGACACAATATCCACTTGTAGTTTATAATAACTATCTCCTCCTTTACACTTTAATTCAAATCTTTATTAAAAAATATTTCATCTTATTTAACAAGAAACCATATTTATATAACAACATAAAATACACTAAGTTATTTTATTGAACATATATCGTACTTTATCTATCCGACTATTTGGACGACGGGGCTGGCAAACAGGTTCACCGGTAGTAACATGGTACCCTTTTAACTCTGTTAAACAAACACTACGTCCATTTGTAAAGAAAGTTAAATCACTACGATATTCTTGAATACACCGAGCAGGGATTTCTCCACTAAGAATGACCTCATTATTTTTCAATTGAGTGTCTACGATGTTCGCACAATATTTAGGAGCATCGTTGTATGCTCGTGAAAGATATTCCTGTGGCGCATAAATTTTAAAACTAAGATATGGCTCTAACAATTCTGTTCCAGCTTTTTTTAAGACTTGTTCCAATACAATAGGAGCAAGCATCCGAAAATCTGCTGGGGTACTAACAGGGCTATAGTATAAGCCATACTTAAAACAGATTTTACAGTCCGTCACATTCCAACCATACAATCCTTGTTCACAGCCATAGCGTATCCCTTCCATAACTGCATTTTGAAATGATTGATTTAAGTATCCAAGAGAAACCGAGCTCTCATACTGCATTCCACTTCCCAACGGAAGCGGTGATACAGATAAACCAATGGAAGCCCAGAAAGGATTTGGCGGCACTTCGATGTGAATGGTATATTCTGCATTTTTTAACGGTCTCTCCATATAAATGACTGTAGGCTCTTTTAGTTCTATCTCCACATGATACTTTTCTTGCAACAGTGCACTAATCACTTCCATTTGTACTTTCCCTAAGAAAGAAAGTATAATTTCATGTGTCGTAGAATCCACGTAATATCGTAGAAGCGGATCACTATCTGAGATTTCCAAAAGGGCATCAAGCAACATTTCTCTCTGTTCAGGTTTACTCGGTTCAACAGTTGTTTGTAGTAGAGGGTGCGGATTTTCAATCTTTTTTCTCTGTGGCAATAGTTTTGTATCTCCAAGAACACTATTTAACTTCAAAAACTCATTTTGCAAAATAACAATTTCCCCGGAATAAGCCTTATCGATTTTACATAATTCACCATTTATTGAAGTATACATTTCTGTAATTTTTATTTTTTCCTTTTCCGATATTCTAACCGAATCTCGCAAATGCAGTACGCCACTATAAAGACGTATATATGCAAGACGTTGTCTTTTTTTTGTATATTCAATTTTGAAAACATTTCCGCAAAGTTCAGACTGACCTCGATGTGTTGATGAATAAAATTTATTCGTAATCACTTCTATAAGGTTATCAATCCCTATATTGTTTTTTGCACTTCCATGATAAAGAGGGAACAGAGAACAATTCTGAAATCTTATGCTTTCCTCTTGTTCGAGTTCCAATGCTTCTAATGATTTACCGGACATATATTTCTCTAAAAGGTCATCGTTTCCCTCTATTACCGTATCCCATTGTTCAGATTCGGTAAAGTTCGTCACACACATATTAGGATACAGTTCTACCTTCTGTTTGATTACAATTTCGGCAGAAAGTTTCTCTTTAATATCCTGATAAACCGTTGATAAATCAATTCCATTTTGGTCAATCTTATTGATAAAAAAGATTGTGGGAATCCCCATTTTCCTAAGTGCATGAAATAATATACGAGTTTGTGCTTGTACGCCATCTTTTGCAGAAATCAGTAGAATTGCCCCATCTAAAACTGATAATGAACGATATACTTCTGCTAAGAAATCCATATGTCCTGGCGTGTCTATGATGTTCACCTTCGTATTTTCCCACTGAAAAGAGGTTATTCCTGTCTGAATTGTAATTCCTCTCTGACGTTCTAAAAGCGTATTATCCGTCCTCGTTGTACCTTTGTCCACGCTTCCTAATTCTGTAATCGCTCCACTGTTATATAATAAGCTTTCTGTTAAGGTAGTTTTTCCCGCATCAACATGAGCTAAAACTCCAATATTAATAATTTTCATGTGATTTTCCTCCATTCAAAAGCCCAAAAGGGCATAAAAATCCCAGTGATAAATACTCTTATCACTGGGATTTTTATGCATAACCATAGGCATACAAAGCATACAGATATTTAAATAAGACCGTCCCGTAAATTTCAGCCGAATCCGACAAAAAGGCGTGAAGATTTCCTTTAAATAGAGAGACCGAAGGTCATCCTTGAAGAAGGAGTCCTCGGTGAGATTCAGAATGCCGAACACCGTCACCCTGCTGCGTAACATCGTTGCTGCTCCATAACATCAAACATCGACCCACGGCGTAACGCGCTTGCTGCTTGGATGCCCGAGGCATAGACTGTACAAAAAAACAGTCATAACAAGCCATGAAAACCG
>NZ_JAWUEH010000039.1:0-3125 GCF_033550225.1 Providencia sp. 2023EL-00965
CACCCACGCGCCTGGAGATCTGCGAAGCGCAATCACCTTCTCGGAAACCCTCGCGAAATTTCGCAGTCGCGACGCCAGAGACCGAGGGTTAGATCATGCCTAGCATTCACCTTCCGGCCGCCCGCTAAATATCTCCTTTTGGGTTGTTAATAAAACATCCAATAAGTTGACTGTGCGTGAAAAAGAAAGTTTTGTGTGATGGCGTTGAAGATCGCACCGTTAAGCTCTTATGTGGGATGGTGCAGAGCTCGACGACTACCGATAAAACGCAACCGCCGCAAACAGACAAGAAAAAGCCCCAACTGATAACAGTTGGGGCTTCAGTATTGTGATTGGTGGAGCAATAGCACCCTGAACCCAAAACCTTCTCGCTCAACCGGTAGTGGCTGATAACAACTCGTGAGGGCTATTGCGGGTTAAGCATTTAGCGATGTCTAGGGCCAGACTGGACGTCTGAACGCAAGCCGCTGATACTGTACATAACCACAGTATCAGCGGAGGATACCCATGTCGCTGGCAAGGAACGCCACGGCGAGTCAATCGCCCACTCAAACAAACGGTTACGAACGCCACCAACCCGACCAGACGCTGCTCTACCAGCTGGTTGAGCAGCACTACCCAGCCTTCAAAGCCTCACTCGAAGCCCAAGGTCAACACCTGCCTCGCTACATCCAACAAGAATTCAACGACCTCCTCCAATGTGGCCGTCTGGAGTATGGTTTCATGCGGGTTCGCTGCGAGGATTGTCATCACGAGCGTCTGGTCGCCTTCAGCTGTAAACGACGCGGCTTTTGCCCTAGCTGCGGTGCCCGCCGGATGGCCGAGAGTGCGGCGCTGCTGATAGACGAAGTCTTCCCCAAGGAGCCCATTCGCCAGTGGGTGCTCAGCTTTCCTTTCCAGCTACGCTTTTTGCTGGCTCGCCATCCCCAGCTGATGGGCCAGGTCTTGAGTATCGTCTATCGTACACTCTCAACTCATCTGATCAAAAAAGCCGGTTACACCAAAGCCTCTGCACAAACTGGCTCAGTGACTCTTATCCAACGCTTTGGCTCCGCGCTAAATCTCAATGTCCACTACCACATGCTGTTTCTCGATGGTGTCTATGCCGAAGATGACTATGGCAAGCAACGCTTCCATCGTGTCAAGGCACCCACTTACGATGAGCTGAATACGCTCGCTCACACCCTCAGCCATCGCATCGCTCGCTGCATGGAAAAGCGTGGGATTTTGGAGCGTGATGCCGAGAATACGTGGTTGACACTGGAAGAGGGCGAAGACGATACGCTGACTCAATTACATGGTGCTTCGGTTACGTATCGCATTGCCGTCGGCCCCCAGCAAGGGCGCAAAGTCTTCACCCTGCAAACCTTGCCAGGGCGTGAGGATAAAGCCGACTCAAGCAGTCGAGTAGCCAACCATGCTGGTTTCTCGCTACACGCCGGTGTGATGGCCGAAGCGCATCAGCGGGATAAGCTTGAGCGCTTGTGTCGCTACATTAGTCGGCCAGCGGTTTCAGAAAAACGTCTGGCATTAACCGCCAATGGGCAGGTGCGTTACGAGCTCAAAACTCCGTACCGCAATGGCACCACCCATGTGATCTTCGAGCCGCTGGACTTCATCGCCAAACTCGCTGCGTTGGTACCTAAGCCGCGAGTCAACCTCACACGCTTCCACGGCGTCTTTGCACCGAACAGCAAACACCGAGTTCAAGTAACACCCGCCAAGCGGGGCAAGAAGCCCGACAAATCGGAAGGTCTCGATACTAACTGGCGTGACAAGAGTCCTGCAGAGCGCCACCGCGCCATGACCTGGATGCAACGCCTCAAGCGAGTCTTCAATATTGATATTGAAGTCTGCGAACACTGCGGCGGTCACGTCAAAGTGATTGCCAGCATCGAAGATCCGAAGGTCATTGAGCAGATTCTCAAGCATCTGAAACAGAAAACAGCCAAGGCGAATGCCGCCAAGCAGCGTGAGCTGCCACCAGAACGAGCGCCGCCACTGACTCCCAGCCTGTTCGATCCATCACAGAGTCGTCTCTTTGACTGACGACCCCAAATCCAACACTGCTCAACACTGCCAACTTTTAAACGGGGCGGTGGGGCAGTTTGTATCTCTCGAGCTATCAGGCTAGAGATTTTACCGCCAAATCGAACCTTATTAGAGCGGTTTAGGCTGGACCGGCAGTTAAAATTGGGGCTTGAGCGGTAAACGAGTGAGGGAATTTCAGGTAAGATACTTCGGATGAGGAGCAAAAAGGTGGTTTATACTTCCTATACCCGTAACTGCTTACAGTGAGTTTGAAGAAACCAGAGCAAACTACAAAAGTGAAGGTGAATGTATCAAGAAACTAATAGCTCAAGGTCGTGAGCGTATTGATATTGGAACCAGTAATGGTACTTGTTATTACATTCCTAATGGATACTACAAATGAATATATCACTTATCTTTGCCAATGAATTAATTACCAGAGCATTCGGTAATCAAGGCAAATTACCTTGGCAATTCATTAAAGAAGATATGCAGTTCTTCCAGAAGACTACAGAAAATTCTGTAGTCGTTATGGGATTAAATACATGGAGATCTCTACCTAAGATGAAGAAGCTTGGTAGAGACTTCATTGTCATATCTTCAACTATCACAGAGCACGAAGTGCTCAACAATAATATCCAAATATTCAAATCATTTGAGAGCTTCTTAGAAGCATTCAGAGACACAACCAAACCAATCAATGTCATTGGTGGTGTTGGTTTATTATCTGAAGCGATAGAACATGCTAGCACTGTTTACATGAGTTCTATTCATATGGTTAAACCTGTTCATGCTGATGTGTATGTACCGGTAGAACTAATGAATAAACTCTATAGTGATTTCAAATATCCAGAAAATATTCTATGGGTAGGTGATCCAATAGATTCTGTGTATAGCTTGTCTATTGATAAGTTTGTTAGACCAGCTTCGCTGGTTGGGGTGCCAAATGATATTAATACGTGATTACTAATAAGCCCTACACAAATTGGGAGATATATCATGAAAGGCTGGCTTTTTCTTGTTATCGCAATAGTTGGCGAAGTAATCGCAACATCCGCATTAAAATCTAGCGAGGGCTTTACTAAGCTTGCCCC
>NZ_JAWUEH010000040.1:0-2099 GCF_033550225.1 Providencia sp. 2023EL-00965
GTTTAGCTCAAGGAGCTGATTTTCGAGGGGCTAATTTTATGAATATGATAACTACAAGGTCATGGTTTTGTAGTGCTTATATAACCAAGACAAATCTTAGTTACGCTAATTTTTCTAGAGTCATATTAGAAAAGTGCGAACTGTGGGAAAATCGCTGGAATGGCACTGTGATAACTGGCGCCGTGTTTCGTGGCTCCGATCTTTCTTGTGGGGAGTTTTCATCGTTTGATTGGTCTTTGGCTGATTTTACTGGTTGTGATTTAACGGGTGGGGCGCTTGGCGAGCTTGATGCAAGGCGAATTAATTTAGATGGAGTGAAGTTGGATGGAGAGCAGGCGCTTCAGCTTGTTGAGAGTTTAGGTGTTATTGTTCACCGATAAAATCTAGGTAAAAAACGCCTAATGCCCCAATGTGGTACTAATCAAAACGGAGCGAAGCGACATCTTCATCTTGTCTTTGCTTTTCTCCATGATCAGTTATTGGGTCATGGTCTCTTAGCTCGTTAATCTGGCTAAGTTTGGTTAGGTTGGGCTTCTTTCGACACTTCGCAATCCAAGAAATCCCTAGTCCGTTGATTGGTGCTCTTATCAGGTACGCACTGTAATCTTTCGATACCGCAGCGTGATTCGGAGGCAGAGCCGGAATTTCGTTTTCCGGTACGTTTTACTACCACAATTTGCCTGTTTATCCTTTCGGAGACCGGGCTAAGTCCGAGTCAATCAAGTGGCGCATTTGAGTTAATGTCGTTGGATGGTTTTAAGGAAGTCGTGACAAGCGAGCTTCCCATTGCTAAGATTGGATTTGCGAGATCGAAATCTGAGCAATGAATGCGCAAGATTTAGAGTACCAGAGCCCTGTGATGCTGTCACGGGGCTTTGTTACATCTGGAGCCTGATAAACCCCACAAATTCAATCTGCAACGCTCGCCGCAAGATGAAAATTCATTTTTCATCGAGGAAGCGGAAGTGCATCCCATCGTATAAACAAATAAATAACTCCCCGTTCGATAAAAAGAAAACGAGAAAATGGTTAAGAGATTTTGGTGACAATGCAGGATAGACAATCAGGGCTAAAATGCTAGCACTCTACGAGTACCATCATTTTTTGTGATTATCTCCTGAGCCTGCCGCTGGCTCTTTTCTGAAAAATAAACTCATGCAGATTTACCTATATTTTTGTAAAACCGGTCAGCAATAAAAAATTAATCAAACGGGTATCGTTTTTGTTATGCAGGATAGGGATAGTGATCCCAAATGTAGCCACATTTGATTCTATCCCCCCTGAACTTGCAGTTGGCTGTTAAAGCAAAAATGAGTTTAACCTCGATTTTTCAGATTTCCGTTCACCATTAAAAACGCTACCGCCCTCGTTTTACTCGGTTGGTCAAATCACCGATCACCACAAAACAAGTTTGTGCCTTTCGACGATTTCAGCTCAATTTTTCAGTCAATCTGAATGATGTTAAAAACGAACCCAGACGGCACAGAAACCGTTTTAAACTTTCAGCGTGGATTTGGGTGTTTGATAGGGTGATCGTGTCTTAAAATCGTTTTGAGGGGCTTTAATGGGGATGAACGGGCGATTTTTGCTAACTAACTCGCCCGTTTAACATAAAAGGGATTGTATGAATCAATTTTAGCTAGAGTTTAAGGTTGTTCAAATTAATGTACAATGATTGCACTGTATAAATAACCAGGTGTAGCATGTATGGAAAAGCACTTTATCAATGAAAAGTTTTCACGAGATCAATTTACGGGGAATAGAGTTAAAAATATTGCCTTTTCAAATTGTGATTTTTCAGGGGTTGATTTAACTGATACTGAATTTGTTGATTGTAGTTTTTACGACAGGAATAGCTTGGAAGGGTGTGATTTTAATAGAGCCAAACTAAAAAACGCTAGCTTTAAAAGCTGCGATTTATCAATGAGTAATTTTAAAAACATTAGCGCCTTAGGTCTTGAAATTAGTGAGTGTTTAGCTCAAGGAGCTGATTTTCGAGGGGCTAATTTTATGAATATGATAACTACAAGGTCATGGTTTTGTAGTGCTTATATAACCAAGACAAATCTTAGTTACGCTAATTTTTCTAGAGTCATATT
>NZ_JAWUEH010000041.1:0-1736 GCF_033550225.1 Providencia sp. 2023EL-00965
GACGCCACCAATAAGCGGTTTAGGTTATCCCACTGGTACTGATAGCTATCAGTTAATGTTTCCCGTTTAGCAAGGTTACCGGCGGGGTCATACTGCAACAACACCGTGCGAGCGGGGGAAGGGAACACACGGTCGCCTAAGCGAGTTTCTTCGGCTAAACGGCCGAAACTGTTATACCGATATTGCAGCAGCGTATCATCCGGTCGGATTTCCTCGATAAGTCGGCCTTCGGCATCACGGTTAAGTAGGTAGCGTCCGCCATTGGCGTTTTCAATTGAAATTAATGCCCCCTCAGCATTGTAATGGTAGTGGATATGCCGAGCGAGTTTATCAATTTCCGTTGTGACGCGACCGAAGGCGTTGTATTGCCATTGACGCGGCGTATTATCATTGCGTTGGTGATGGGTGAGGAGCCCTGCGGCATTCCAAGCCAGTTGCACGGTGGACTCATCGGGTAACACGATGCGCATGAGACGCCCCGCCTCATCGTAATGATACTCTGTAGCTTCCTGCAAGGCGTTGGTTTGAGAAACAACACGCCCCTCATCATCATAACGCCAAGTATGTTGTTTGCCCGAGCAGTCGATATGACGTAATATTTGCCCCCGCTTTGTCCAAAGAAACTCGCTGCGGCCTTGTTTGGCATCGATGCGAGCAGTTGGCCTTAGCGTACTGTTAAAGTCATAGCGGTATTCGGTGGTTTGCTCCAGAGGGGAAATTTCTTTGATTAACCGCCCAAAACGGTCATAGTCTAAACGCGATTCAGTGCCATCAGGCCAAAAGACGGTGATAAGGCGTTCGCGTTCATTTTGATATTGCCAGCGGGTTTGGTTGCCATTACCATCGGTTAAACTGAGTAATCGCCCGAGTTCATCCCACTCACTGGTTTGGGTGTGCCCTTCGGCGTTGCGACAGCCACACGGTAGCCCGAATTCATCCCACAGCAGTTCGGTTTGGATGCCGGTACGGTCAGTATACTGAATAATCTGATAGTCATCATTGAGTTGCCAAAAGGCGGTTGTGCCATCGTGCCAATACGCGGTTCGTGTGAGGTTGATATCATCGTATTCGAGGCGGTAACGCTCCCCTTCACTGGTACTGTTCTCAATCACACGCCACAGATTATCGTCGGTAAATTCCCAGCGGTATTCACTGCGTAAACCATATTTATCGGTATGCCACGCCATGATACCAGCGTCTGTCCAGCCAAATTGGCGGTAAGGGTGCTCGGTGTGCTGTTCGACACGCACCAGTTGAGCGTGCTCGTTATAAAAATAAGCACACTGACGACGGCGTGCTTGATGGGCATTCACCTGATACACGGCAGTGAGGCGTGATACCGTTTTCTCTTCAAGCTCAAAGGATTGATATTCACAAGTGATATTCAGGTCACCGCAACCGGTAATTTGAATCAGTTTATGCTGCTCATTGTAGTGGAAGCGCTGCTCGTTACCCACATTATCAACAATATGGCTTAAGCGGCTATGGCCTTGGGCATCAAAAGGGGAGTAATGGTAACGTAGCTCTCCCGCATCCTGAAACGTCCAACTGTCATCATCATTATGGGTTATCCAACCTTGGGCAGCCTCACAAAAGCTACGGTGTCCGTGTGGGATGTCTGGAAATGGGAGGATATCCCCCGACAGGTTTTGCCAAACAAAGCCATCTTCGGTTTTTATTAATCGGCTTTCCCAAAAGAAGCTCCAACCACGGCCGAGTACACCGTCATAGCAATA
>NZ_JAWUEH010000042.1:0-1594 GCF_033550225.1 Providencia sp. 2023EL-00965
AAGATAACGAAACAGGCTTGTATTACAACCGCTTTCGCTATTATGATAAAGACAGCGGACAGTATATTTCACCCGATCCCATCGGCCTGTTGGGTGGATTTAATCCGTATGGGTATGTGCATAATCCGACGAAATGGATTGATCCGCTGGGGTTGATGTGTTGCCCTCTAATAACAAAAGGTGCAGATGTTACCTCTGACATTATTCAAGGTGCACTGAAAGGAGATACGATGCAAACCGTCCAAGGCTCTGTATCCTTACCAGCTATTCAACGTTATGTTGACCGACTATTAAAAGGTGATGTAGCTCCACCAATAAAAGTTGATGGTAATGTTATCGTTGAAGGTAACCATCGCTATGTGGCTGGCAAAATTGTAGGAAAAATCCCTGAAACAGTGCCTGGAACATTATCTCCTAGCCAAGCGGCACGTATCAAGCCAATGTCTGAAACAAAGGTAGATGCTTTTGACTGGGGGAACTATTAAATGATAAATCTCCATTTTGAATCTACCGATGAAATTAAAGAAATAGATAGTGATACCTTAGATGGCTATGATTTCTCTGGGGAATTATTGCATACGGCAATTTTTGAAGGATTATCCTTACAACATGCATCTTTCGAGCAAGCTAATTTACGTAGTGCTAATTTTGCATATTGTATATTAAATAATACCAATTTTACTAGCTCATTATTGATGAATACTAACTTCTTAGGTGCATCATTAATTAATTGTAAATTAGTAAACTCTAAACTCAGCGGTGCATTTTTTCAGGACGCTAATTTAGAGGGCGCTAATTTAAAAAACGCGGATTTATTTGCTGTGAATATGAATAATGCAAATTTAAAAGGGGCTAATATGAATGCTAGTAGAATTATGGATGCAACTTTTACCAACGCAATCTTCGATAAAAATACAATATGGCCTGAGGGATTCTCACCTTTAAAAGCCGGAGCTAAATATGTTGATTAAATAATATCTAACTAGAAAAATTATCCTCTAGTTAGACTATTATTAAGAGCCGTTCAGTTTACTCTTTAGCCACTAACATACTCCGCCATCAGCTCGCGCATGGTGTGTTTGATGGCTCTGAGTTGCGCTTGCTGTTGTTGGTTTTGTTGTTTAATCGCTCGGGTGTCTTCGCTATCGGGTATCAATACCAAACACCCGTTTAAGATTTTCACCGTGAACGTAAAGCCTGTCTCAAATCCTGCGTCCTTTAACCAATGCCCTGTTAGGTGTATCGCAGGTGGTGGTGTGGCTTTACTGCCTTTGGGAGGCGTAGCCCACCGTGTAATAACGCTCTGTTTTCGGGGCTTTATTTGTTCTGCTGCTTAATCACTGCCTGCTGCTCAGACTCTATCAAACTGATGGCCTGAAACTGGAGTGCTAACTCTTCCGGTGTGGTGATTGAACAAAGTGAGTGGCTTGATGATGGTCTCAATCCTCAATGTTTATCCACGATCAACTATGAATACGATACCCATTTACGACTGATTAAAGCCACTAACCCCGATTCCGTCGTCGAGTTCGAGTACGATGCCCACGGTCAATTAACTTGCGAGCGCATTAATGGCCGTGAAGTACACCATCAA
>NZ_JAWUEH010000044.1:0-1426 GCF_033550225.1 Providencia sp. 2023EL-00965
CAATCTCTCTAAAACACCTTCGGTGTTGTCAGGTTAAGCCTCACGGTTCATTAGTACTGGTTAGCTCAACGTATCGCTACGCTTACACACCCAGCCTATCAACGTCTTAGTCTTAAACGTTCCTTTAGGACCCTTAAAGAGTCAGGGAAGACTCATCTCAAGGCAAGTTTCCCGCTTAGATGCTTTCAGCGGTTATCTCTTCCGCACTTAGCTACCGGGCAATGCCATTGGCATGACAACCCGAACACCAGTGGTGCGTCCACTCCGGTCCTCTCGTACTAGGAGCAGCCCCTTTCAATCTTCCAACGCCCACGGCAGATAGGGACCGAACTGTCTCACGACGTTCTAAACCCAGCTCGCGTACCACTTTAAATGGCGAACAGCCATACCCTTGGGACCTACTTCAGCCCCAGGATGTGATGAGCCGACATCGAGGTGCCAAACACCGCCGTCGATATGAACTCTTGGGCGGTATCAGCCTGTTATCCCCGGAGTACCTTTTATCCGTTGAGCGATGGCCCTTCCATTCAGAACCACCGGATCACTAAGACCTACTTTCGTACCTGCTCGAGCCGTCACTCTCGCAGTCAAGCTGGCTTATGCCTTTGCACTAACCGCATGATGTCCGACCATGCTTAGCCAACCTTCGTGCTCCTCCGTTACTCTTTGGGAGGAGACCGCCCCAGTCAAACTACCCACCAGACACTGTCCGCACCCCAGATAATGGGGCAACGTTAGAACATCAAACATTAAAGGGTGGTATTTCAAGGTTGGCTCCATGCAGACTGGCGTCCACACTTCAAAGCCTCCCACCTATCCTACACATCAAGGCTCAATGTTCAGTGTCAAGCTATAGTAAAGGTTCACGGGGTCTTTCCGTCTTGCCGCGGGTACACTGCATCTTCACAGCGAGTTCAATTTCACTGAGTCTCGGGTGGAGACAGCCTGGCCATCATTACGCCATTCGTGCAGGTCGGAACTTACCCGACAAGGAATTTCGCTACCTTAGGACCGTTATAGTTACGGCCGCCGTTTACTGGGGCTTCGATCAAGAGCTTCTCCTTACGGATAACCCCATCAATTAACCTTCCAGCACCGGGCAGGCGTCACACCGTATACGTCCACTTTCGTGTTTGCACAGTGCTGTGTTTTTAATAAACAGTTGCAGCCAGCTGGTATCTGCGACTGGCTTCAGCTCCATGGGTAAACCACTTCACCTAGCGCCAGCGTGCCTTCTCCCGAAGTTACGGCACCATTTTGCCTAGTTCCTTCACCCGAGTTCTCTCAAGCGCCTGAGTATTCTCTACCTGACCACCTGTGTCGGTTTGGGGTACGATTAATGATAATCTAGAGCTTAGAGGCTTTTCCTGGAAGCGGGGCATGAGCTACTTCATCACCGTAGTGACTCGTCATCAGACCTCAGCAT
>NZ_JAWUEH010000045.1:0-1221 GCF_033550225.1 Providencia sp. 2023EL-00965
CAGGCTTACAGAACGCTCCCCTACCCAACAACATCTAAATGTCGCTGCCGCAGCTTCGGTGCATGGTTTAGCCCCGTTACATCTTCCGCGCAGGCCGACTCGACCAGTGAGCTATTACGCTTTCTTTAAATGATGGCTGCTTCTAAGCCAACATCCTGGCTGTCTGAGCCTTCCCACTTCGTTTCCCACTTAACCATGACTTTGGGACCTTAGCTGGCGGTCTGGGTTGTTTCCCTCTTCACGACGAACGTTAGCACCCGCCGTGTGTCTCCCGTGATAACATTCTTCGGTATTCGTAGTTTGCATCGAGTTGGTAAGTCGGGATGACCCCCTAGTCGAAACAGTGCTCTACCCCCGAAGATGAGTTCACGAGGCGCTACCTAAATAGCTTTCGGGGAGAACCAGCTATCTCCCGGTTTGATTGGCCTTTCACCCCCAGCCACAAGTCATCCGCTAATTTTTCAACATTAGTCGGTTCGGTCCTCCAGTTAGTGTTACCCAACCTTCAACCTGCCCATGGCTAGATCACCGGGTTTCGGGTCTATACCCTGCAACTCATTCGCCCAGTTAAGACTCGGTTTCCCTACGGCTCCCCTATACGGTTAACCTTGCTACAGAATATAAGTCGCTGACCCATTATACAAAAGGTACGCAGTCACACCCGAAGGTGCTCCCACTGCTTGTACGTACACGGTTTCAGGTTCTATTTCACTCCCCTCGCCGGGGTTCTTTTCGCCTTTCCCTCACGGTACTGGTTCACTATCGGTCAATCAGGAGTATTTAGCCTTGGAGGATGGTCCCCCCATATTCAGACAGGATAACACGTGTCCCGCCCTACTCGTCGAGTTCACAACACCAACACCTTCGGATACGGGGCTATCACCCTTTACTGCCGGACTTTCCAGACCGTTCTCCTGATGCTGATGCTGATTAAGACTCTGGGCTGCTCCCCGTTCGCTCGCCGCTACTAGGGGAATCTCGGTTGATTTCTTTTCCTCGGGGTACTGAGATGTTTCAGTTCCCCCGGTTCGCTTCGTTTGACTATGTATTCATCAAACGATAGTGCAACGGATTGCACTGGGTTTCCCCATTCGGAAATCGTCGGGTATAACGGTTCATATCACCTTACCGACGCTTATCGCAGATTAGCACGTCCTTCATCGCCTCTGATTGCCTAGGCATCCACCGTGTACGCTTAGTCGCTTAACCTCACAACCCGAA
>NZ_JAWUEH010000046.1:0-1182 GCF_033550225.1 Providencia sp. 2023EL-00965
TAGCGGGCGGCCGGAAGGTGAATGCTAGGCATGATCTAACCCTCGGTCTCTGGCGTCGCGACTGCGAAATTTCGCGAGGGTTTCCGAGAAGGTGATTGCGCTTCGCAGATCTCCAGGCGCGTGGGTGCGGACGTAGTCAGCGCCATTGCCGATCGCGTGAAGTTCCGCCGCAAGGCTCGCTGGACCCAGATCCTTTACAGGAAGGCCAACGGTGGCGCCCAAGAAGGATTTCCGCGACACCGAGACCAATAGCGGAAGCCCCAACGCCGACTTCAGCTTTTGAAGGTTCGACAGCACGTGCAGCGATGTTTCCGGTGCGGGGCTCAAGAAAAATCCCATCCCCGGATCGAGGATGAGCCGGTCGGCAGCGACCCCGCTCCGTCGCAAGGCGGAAACCCGCGCCTCGAAGAACCGCACAATCTCGTCGAGCGCGTCTTCGGGTCGAAGGTGACCGGTGCGGGTGGCGATGCCATCCCGCTGCGCTGAGTGCATAACCACCAGCCTGCAGTCCGCCTCAGCAATATCGGGATAGAGCGCAGGGTCAGGAAATCCTTGGATATCGTTCAGGTAGCCCACGCCGCGCTTGAGCGCATAGCGCTGGGTTTCCGGTTGGAAGCTGTCGATTGAAACACGGTGCATCTGATCGGACAGGGCGTCTAAGAGCGGCGCAATACGTCTGATCTCATCGGCCGGCGATACAGGCCTCGCGTCCGGATGGCTGGCGGCCGGTCCGACATCCACGACGTCTGATCCGACTCGCAGCATTTCGATCGCCGCGGTGACAGCGCCGGCGGGGTCTAGCCGCCGGCTCTCATCGAAGAAGGAGTCCTCGGTGAGATTCAGAATGCCGAACACCGTCACCATGGCGTCGGCCTCCGCAGCGACTTCCACGATGGGGATCGGGCGAGCAAAAAGGCAGCAATTATGAGCCCCATACCTACAAAGCCCCACGCATCAAGCTTTTGCCCATGAAGCAACCAGGCAATGGCTGTAATTATGACGACGCCGAGTCCCGACCAGACTGCATAAGCAACACCGACAGGGATGGATTTCAGAACCAGAGAAAGAAAATAAAATGCGATGCCATAACCGATTATGACAACGGCGGAAGGGGCAAGCTTAGTAAAGCCCTCGCTAGATTTTAATGCGGATGTTGCGATTACTTCGCCAACTATTGCGATA
>NZ_JAWUEH010000047.1:0-1121 GCF_033550225.1 Providencia sp. 2023EL-00965
AACCGAACAGGCTTATGTCCACTGGGTTCGTGCCTTCATCCGTTTCCACGGTGTGCGTCACCCGGCAACCTTGGGCAGCAGCGAAGTCGAGGCATTTCTGTCCTGGCTGGCGAACGAGCGCAAGGTTTCGGTCTCCACGCATCGTCAGGCATTGGCGGCCTTGCTGTTCTTCTACGGCAAGGTGCTGTGCACGGATCTGCCCTGGCTTCAGGAGATCGGAAGACCTCGGCCGTCGCGGCGCTTGCCGGTGGTGCTGACCCCGGATGAAGTGGTTCGCATCCTCGGTTTTCTGGAAGGCGAGCATCGTTTGTTCGCCCAGCTTCTGTATGGAACGGGCATGCGGATCAGTGAGGGTTTGCAACTGCGGGTCAAGGATCTGGATTTCGATCACGGCACGATCATCGTGCGGGAGGGCAAGGGCTCCAAGGATCGGGCCTTGATGTTACCCGAGAGCTTGGCACCCAGCCTGCGCGAGCAGCTGTCGCGTGCACGGGCATGGTGGCTGAAGGACCAGGCCGAGGGCCGCAGCGGCGTTGCGCTTCCCGACGCCCTTGAGCGGAAGTATCCGCGCGCCGGGCATTCCTGGCCGTGGTTCTGGGTTTTTGCGCAGCACACGCATTCGACCGATCCACGGAGCGGTGTCGTGCGTCGCCATCACATGTATGACCAGACCTTTCAGCGCGCCTTCAAACGTGCCGTAGAACAAGCAGGCATCACGAAGCCCGCCACACCGCACACCCTCCGCCACTCGTTCGCGACGGCCTTGCTCCGCAGCGGTTACGACATTCGAACCGTGCAGGATCTGCTCGGCCATTCCGACGTCTCTACGACGATGATTTACACGCATGTGCTGAAAGTTGGCGGTGCCGGAGTGCGCTCACCGCTTGATGCGCTGCCGCCCCTCACTAGTGAGAGGTAGGGCAGCGCAAGTCAATCCTGGCGGATTCACTACCCCTGCGCGAAGGCCATCGGTGCCGCATCGAACGGCCGGTTGCGGAAAGTCCTCCCTGCGTCCGCTGATGGCCGGCAGCAGCCCGTCGTTGCCTGATGGATCCAACCCCTCCGCTGCTATAGTGCAGTCGGCTTCTGACGTTCAGTGCAGCCGTCTTCTGAAAACGACA
>NZ_JAWUEH010000048.1:0-1119 GCF_033550225.1 Providencia sp. 2023EL-00965
GTAACCTATCTCATCGATAATCAATAACTTCGGTGCCATCACTGAACGTGATAAATAGTGTTTCAGTTTGTTTTGGCGTTTTGCCGTTGAAAGCTGTAACATCAGGTCTGCCGCTGTCGTAAAACGTGTTTTTTTCTTGGCTTCAACGGCTTTCAACCCTAAACCGATCGCAAGATGTGTTTTACCCACTCCACTTGGCCCTAGCAACACAACATTTTCATTCCGTTCAATAAATGTCAGCGCACTTAATTCTTGTATTTGCTGTTTCGGAATACCCGTAGCAAATTTAAAATCAAATGCACTCAGCGCCTTATGGGCTGGAAATCCCGCCATCTGACTCAGCATACTGCGTGTACGTTCATCGCGGTGTTTTTGTTCATTGTTCAATAATGCGAGTAAAAATTCGCCGTAGCTTTTGTTCTGAGCAATAGACTGCTCAGCCAATGATGGCCAAAGCGTTGAAACTGCGCTCAGTTTTAATGAAGCGCACAGGTATTCAATTTGTTCATGCAGTAACATAATTTTCCTCTAACAGCGCATCATAGACTTTGATTGGGTGTTGTAAATTAACGGAACCATGTGGTGGAACGACGGGTATATTCAGGGAAGACCCTGTCGAGATGACATGCTCAACGACTGCCGGTAAAGGTTGAAGAAACTTGACTTCGTCAACAAGTCTATCAGCCGGTTTCTCTTGCGTAGTGCCATGACGCCGTTGATGGGCAATGCGCTGTAGCCATGGGCCAATTTTTGCGTTCGCTATTTCAACATCCAACTCAAGGTTCTGAGCCCGAAGTTCCGCCTTAAGTGGCACGATAAAGCTATTTTTTAGGTAATGGTTAAAACGCTCGACTTTGCCTTTCGTTTTGGCCCGATAAGGCTGGCAAGCGGTCAACTTAAAGCCATAATCTTTTGACATCTGAAGCATTTCCACATGCAGTTTATGCTCACCTTCTGCATAGGCATCTCGCTTGACAATCAGGGTTTTTGCGTTATCACAAAGAACTTGTTGAGGCACGCCGCCAAAGTAATCGAACGCTTCTTTTAAACCCTGTTGCCAAGCGCTGGCTCGTTCATTATCAAAGAACTTAACGTAACAAGCGCGGGAATAGCTTAATG
>NZ_JAWUEH010000049.1:0-998 GCF_033550225.1 Providencia sp. 2023EL-00965
CATGAACAGACAAGTACGCTGCCAAACAACACAGAGGTGACAGCATGATGGAGTAATTTGTGTGTCATCGGTTATTCCTTATCGTCATGATGCAGACAAAGCAAATGTAATCGGCTACGGCGTTGCTGGCTTATCGTTCGGTACCACATGGCATTGACTACCTTGGCACTGGAACGTCAAATTTGGGCGTCCACCGTAGTCATTGATGTAAGTCACGACCGGACGCTGCCCTAATGCATTGGCACTCACTCCTAACGCACTTTCTCCAAACGGGGGCAGCATAATGGGTTTAAATTCTTTTTTCTCTTTGCTGTCCAAGGCCTTAAGGCTTTCTGCGGCATTAATTACCGTCACGTAATACGGCGTAGGGTTTTTGACCATTACCGCAGCGCCTTGTTTTTGCAGGATCAGCTGCTCTTGCCATGGCGCACCCATTTTTGCTGGTACAATCGCTTTTGTCACTGATCATGTAAAACTGATCCACTAACGATCATAGAAAACTGAGCCACTTGGTATTATCCGTACATTTTTGTACGGGGAATTTATGATTACCAAGGAGATATTTGTGGATATTCATGTTCGCTTTATACAAGGTCAAAGCATCCGAAAAATTGCCCGTGAACTGGGTATTTCTCGCAATACTGTTAAACACCATTTGCAGCAGCAACAGATGCCAACGTATACTCGACGTGCACCCAAACAGACCAAATTAGCGCCATTTGAGCCATATTTAATCCAACGTATCCAACTGGCTAAACCCGACTGGATCCCGGCAACTGTCTTGTTTGATGAACTCTGTCAAAGAGGCTATCAAGGCGGGATTGCCCAATTGCGTCGTTTCGTTTGCCAGTTTAAACCCATTATCGCGCCCGAACCTATTGTGCGGTTTGAAACGCCTCCCGGCCAGCAGATGCAGATTGATTTCACCACTATTCGTCGAAGTAAACAGACGTTAAAAGCATTCGTGGCGACATTAAGCTATTCCCGCGCTTGTTACG
>NZ_JAWUEH010000050.1:0-965 GCF_033550225.1 Providencia sp. 2023EL-00965
AGTGGTGAAAGCTATCGATTGAAAGATAAACGACGCTCAGGTGCCATACCTAAATGAAACAGTGGATCACTTTTGATTGATCGAATTTGAGTTAAAAGTGGATCAGTTTTCGTTGATCGTTGACATGCGCATATCATAACTTTTCAGTAACGCTTGATATTGCCCACTGGTGTATTGGCTTCCTCGGTCACTGTGAAACACACAACCCTTTGAAGGCGAACGTAAGTTATAGGCCATCATTAACGCTTTGCTTATCAAGGCGGTATCTATTTGGGATGACATGTGCCAACCCACAATACGCCGAGAATATAAATCCATCACAATAGCCAGATAAAGCCAACCTTCCGGTGTCTTTAAATAAGTGATATCGCCAGCCCAGATTTCATTCGCGGCTACCTACAGGCCCGTGACGTGGCGCTTTTCAGATTGTCTGGAACAACAAGCTCAGGAACACCGCCCAGCCATCGGAAGCAACGAACATGGCTCATAACCCAGTCCTCAAGCTTCTGAGACCAAGTGGCCTCAGCCCATGTGTAACTTGATGCACCGAGAACAGCCACGATGATCTGCGCGGTTCTGATTTCCCCAGTATCAGGGTTGGTAATGTCAACAGTTGGCCCACAGTAATCAACAAAGAGTTTTTCACCCGCTTTATGGACTTGACGCATTGATGGTGAGGTGGTTTTTAGCCATTCTCGGTACATCCGGCAATAATGGTTATAACTGTAAAATCCGCCTGGATTGCGTTCACTGTACTCTTCCCAGAGCAGTTGTAGCGTCACGCATTTATTACGTAGCTCTTTATGGATCGTAGCCCAGTCTGGCAGGGAGTGTTTTTGGCACTGTTGCAAAGTTTAAGTAGCCGGTATGCTAAATTAACTATTTCATTAATGAGGTCCGTTTGGTGAATGCATTTAAAGGTCGTCATTTCACTGGTATTATCATTCTTTGGGCTGTACGTTGGT
>NZ_JAWUEH010000051.1:0-895 GCF_033550225.1 Providencia sp. 2023EL-00965
CGCTAGATTTTAATGCGGATGTTGCGATTACTTCGCCAACTATTGCGATAACAAGAAAAAGCCAGCCTTTCATGATATATCTCCCAATTTGTGTAGGGCTTATTATGCACGCTTAAAAATAATAAAAGCAGACTTGACCTGATAGTTTGGCTGTGAGCAATTATGTGCTTAGTGCATCTAACACCTGAGTTAAGCCGCGCCGCGAAGCGGCGTCGGCTTGGACGAATTGTTAGGCCGCATATCGCGACCTGAAAGCGGCACGCAAGACCTCAACCTTTTCCGCCCCGAGTGAGGTGCATGCGAGCCTGTAGGACTCTATGTGCTTTGTAGGCCAGTCCACTGGTGGTACTTCATCGGCATAGTAAAAGTAATCCCAGATGATCGCCTCCCAGCTGTTACAACGGACTGGCCGCCCGGCGATGACGCCCTCAGCCGCCTCTGGGCACGAGCCCTGCGGAGCCTCCGCGATTTCATACGCTTCGTCTGCCCACCAAGCAGGTTCGCAGTCAAGTAACTCATCCCCGATCTCCGCTAAGAATCCATAGTCCAACTCCTCCATGACGCGCCCGCCGAGCATTTCAACTATTGCCTCGAGCTCGCCGCGCCTCTCGCCGGGAAACGTCAGATCAATATCATCGTGCTTGCGTGTTACACGCCCTAGCCGTGCATCGATCGCCCAGCCCCCACCGATCCAGAGCGGCAGATTTCGCTCATCTGCCGCAGCTAGAATTTTGTGTATCAATGTGACCTGCGTTGTGTCCATGCGGCCTAACTTTGTTTTAGGGCGACTGCCCTGCTGCGTAACATCGTTGCTGCTCCATAACATCAAACATCGACCCACGGCGTAACGCGCTTGCTGCTTGGATGCCCGAGGCATAGACTGTACAAAAAAACA
>NZ_JAWUEH010000052.1:0-822 GCF_033550225.1 Providencia sp. 2023EL-00965
GGCACTGTTGCAAAGTTTAAGTAGCCGGTATGCTAAATTAACTATTTCATTAATGAGGTCCGTTTGGTGAATGCATTTAAAGGTCGTCATTTCACTGGTATTATCATTCTTTGGGCTGTACGTTGGTACTGCAAATACGGTATCAGTTACCGAGAACTTCAGGAAATGTTGGCTGAGCGCGGTGTAAATGTAGATCACACGACAATCTATCGCTGGGTTCAACGTTATGCACCAGAAATAGAAAAGCGGTTACGTTGGTATTGGTGTAATCCCTCCGACCTCAACAATTGGCATTTAGACGAAACTTATATCAAAGTGAATGGGAAATGGACGTACCTTTACCGAGCTGTCGATAGCCGAGGGTACACCATTGAATTTTATCTCTCGCCTCGTCGTAATACCAAGGCAGCTTATCGATTTTTAAGAAAAATATTCAATCGCGTTAAAAAATGGCAAATCCCCAGGGTTATCAATACAGATAAAGCCGCATCTTATGGCCGAGCGCTTAACCTTCTCAAAGAAGAAGGAAAATGCCCTACACATGTAGAACATCGACAAATCAAATTTCACAATAATGTCATTGAATGTGATCATGGAAAATTGAAGCGCGTGATAAATCCCACCTTAGGGTTTAAATCAATTAAAACAGCACATGCGACCATTAAAGGAATTGAGGTGATGCGTGCGCTTCGCAAAGGTCAAGCAGAACATTTTTACTATGGCCAACCGTTAGGAGAAGTGCGCCTCGTGAATAGAGTATTCGGACTTTAATCCACTTTGAGCGGAAAAGCTCAGCTTCACGATTCTATTTGCAACAGAGCC
>NZ_JAWUEH010000053.1:0-799 GCF_033550225.1 Providencia sp. 2023EL-00965
GAAATCGTCGGGTATAACGGTTCATATCACCTTACCGACGCTTATCGCAGATTAGCACGTCCTTCATCGCCTCTGATTGCCTAGGCATCCACCGTGTACGCTTAGTCGCTTAACCTCACAACCCGAAGGTGTCTTTTCTGTCAGTCGACACGAAACCCGACGGTTTCTGCCTGTTGACGACATCTTCAAGTTGAGATTTTTGAGAGACTCTCACATTGTTTAAGCGATAAACAATGTGCGTTGTTTTCAATTTTCAGCTTGTTCCAGATTGTTAAAGAGCATAATTATTCGCAATAGACTATTTAATTAACTAATCTATTCTGAATAATTCAAAAGTATTATGGTGGAGCTAAGCGGGATCGAACCGCTGACCTCCTGCGTGCAAGGCAGGCGCTCTCCCAGCTGAGCTATAGCCCCATAACAGGTTTGACAGTATCATCGCCATCTTTAATCGGTGTGATTAAAGACGAAATCGAATTAAGGCAAGGCGTAGCTTAGCGACGTTTACACTAGGTAAACGAGCTGAGATACAACGTAGCATTCATTCGATTTTGGTAGGCCTGAGTGGACTTGAACCACCGACCTCACCCTTATCAGGGGTGCGCTCTAACCACCTGAGCTACAAGCCTATATGATACCGTTGACTCTATTTCATCAGACAATCTGTGTGAACACTTCACAAAAACACTTCAATGGTAAGGAGGTGATCCAACCGCAGGTTCCCCTACGGTTACCTTGTTACGACTTCACCCCAGTCATGAATCACAAAGTGGTAAGCGCCCTCCCGAAGGTTAAGCTA
>NZ_JAWUEH010000054.1:0-735 GCF_033550225.1 Providencia sp. 2023EL-00965
CGGAAAGTCCTCCCTGCGTCCGCTGATGGCCGGCAGCAGCCCGTCGTTGCCTGATGGATCCAACCCCTCCGCTGCTATAGTGCAGTCGGCTTCTGACGTTCAGTGCAGCCGTCTTCTGAAAACGACACCATGTGCAAACGATGTCAGAATAGAGTTAAATTTCCTATTGATTGACATATTCCGTCAAAGGTAATAGATTTCATCCTGACACTTTTGCCTTTGGAGGCATCTTGCAAGGTCAACGCATCGGCTATGTCCGCGTCAGCAGCTTCGACCAGAACCCGGAACGGCAATTGGAGGGTGTTCAGGTGGCGCGGGTGTTCACCGACAAGGCTTCTGGCAAGGACACCCAGCGTCCCGAGCTGGAAAGGCTGCTGGCCTTCGTCCGCGAGGGCGACACCGTGGTGGTGCATAGCATGGACAGGCTGGCACGCAACCTTGATGACCTGCGCCGCATCGTCCAAGGGCTGACACAACGGGGCGTGCGCATGGAGTTCGTCAAAGAAGGGCTGAAGTTCACCGGCGAGGACTCACCGATGGCCAATCTGATGCTGTCGGTCATGGGAGCCTTCGCTGAGTTCGAGCGCGCCCTGATCCGCGAACGTCAACGCGAGGGAATCGTGCTGGCCAAGCAGCGCGGTGCCTACCGGGGACGAAAGAAATCGCTGAACAGCGAACAAATTGCCGAGTTGAAACGGCGAGTTGCGGCAGGCGACCAAAAAACCTTGGTGGCCC
>NZ_JAWUEH010000055.1:0-609 GCF_033550225.1 Providencia sp. 2023EL-00965
TAGCTTAACCTTCGGGAGGGCGCTTACCACTTTGTGATTCATGACTGGGGTGAAGTCGTAACAAGGTAACCGTAGGGGAACCTGCGGTTGGATCACCTCCTTACCATTGAAGTGTTTTTGTGAAGTGCTCACACAGATTGTCTGATAGAAAGTAGAGCAGCAAGCGCGTCTGCGAAGCAGAGACTGATGTCCCCTTCGTCTAGAGGCCTAGGACACCGCCCTTTCACGGCGGTAACAGGGGTTCGAATCCCCTAGGGGACGCCAATGCGCCGGTCATCGAGTGAAAGGCGATACCCCAATAATGATTAAGCCCATTACAGTGTAGTGGGTTTAACAATTATGCTCTTTAACAATCTGGAACAAGCTGAAAATTGAAAATAACGCACATTGTTTATCGCTTAAACAATGTGAGAGTCTCTCAAAAATCTCAACTTGAAGATGTCGTCAACAGGCAGAAACCGTCGGGTTTCGTGTCGACTGATAGAAAAGACACCTTCGGGTTGTGAGGTTAAGCGACTAAGCGTACACGGTGGATGCCTAGGCAATCAGAGGCGATGAAGGACGTGCTAATCTGCGATAAGCGTCGGTAAGGTGATATGAACCGTTATA
>NZ_JAWUEH010000056.1:0-575 GCF_033550225.1 Providencia sp. 2023EL-00965
TGCCGAACTCAGCAGTGAAACGCCGTAGCGCCGATGGTAGTGTGGGGTCTCCCCATGTGAGAGTAGGGAACTGCCAGACATTAAATTAGTGAAGAAGCCACCCATTGGGTGGCTTTTTTGCGTTTGGGAAGAAATATTTTAGCTCTTTGTGAGAAGTGATTTGGTGAGATAAAGTGCGATAAAGCTATAAAGAGATAGCTATTTCATTGTGTTATACAGGCTATAACCCGCGACCGCACCGGCAACATCATAAGCAAAGTCATACCTGCTCCATCCTATATCTTCTGGATCGCTGCCATAAGCCGTATTTTTTGGATGTCTAATACTATTCTAACGTAGGGTTATTATTAATTAGTTATAACGGCGGCTTCTTTTCTCTTTTATCCCCCATATACTATATAAGAAAAAAATCTAATAATCTTTGAATTATATAAAGTAATAACCATTCATGTCAACGATCAACGAAAACTGATCCACTTTTAACTCAAATTCGATCAATCAAAAGTGATCCACTGTTTCATTTAGGTATGGCACCTGAGCGTCGTTTATCTTTCAATCGATAGCTTTCACCACTC
>NZ_JAWUEH010000057.1:0-561 GCF_033550225.1 Providencia sp. 2023EL-00965
AACCTTGCGCTCGTTCGCCAGCCAGGACAGAAATGCCTCGACTTCGCTGCTGCCCAAGGTTGCCGGGTGACGCACACCGTGGAAACGGATGAAGGCACGAACCCAGTGGACATAAGCCTGTTCGGTTCGTAAGCTGTAATGCAAGTAGCGTATGCGCTCACGCAACTGGTCCAGAACCTTGACCGAACGCAGCGGTGGTAACGGCGCAGTGGCGGTTTTCATGGCTTGTTATGACTGTTTTTTTGTACAGTCTATGCCTCGGGCATCCAAGCAGCAAGCGCGTTACGCCGTGGGTCGATGTTTGATGTTATGGAGCAGCAACGATGTTACGCAGCAGGGCAGTCGCCCTAAAACAAAGTTAGATGCACTAAGCACATAATTGCTCACAGCCAAACTATCAGGTCAAGTCTGGTTTTATTATTTTTAAGCGTGCATAATAAGCCCTACACAAATTGGGAGATATATCATGAAAGGCTGGCTTTTTCTTGTTATCGCAATAGTTGGCGAAGTAATCGCAACATCCGCATTAAAATCTAGCGAGGGCTTTACTAAGCTTGCCCC
>NZ_JAWUEH010000058.1:0-552 GCF_033550225.1 Providencia sp. 2023EL-00965
AAAGAAAGCGTAATAGCTCACTGGTCGAGTCGGCCTGCGCGGAAGATGTAACGGGGCTAAACCATGCACCGAAGCTGCGGCAGCGACATTTAGATGTTGTTGGGTAGGGGAGCGTTCTGTAAGCCTGCGAAGGTGTGCTGTGAGGCATGCTGGAGGTATCAGAAGTGCGAATGCTGACATAAGTAACGATAATGCGGGTGAAAAACCCGCACGCCGGAAGACCAAGGGTTCCTGTCCAACGTTAATCGGGGCAGGGTGAGTCGACCCCTAAGGCGAGGCAGAAATGCGTAGTCGATGGGAAACAGGTTAATATTCCTGTACTGGTGATAATTGCGATGGGGGGACGGAGAAGGCTAGGCTATCCGGGCGACGGTTGTCCCGGTTTAAGGATGTAGGCAGGTGAATTAGGCAAATCCGGTTCACTAATGCTGAGGTCTGATGACGAGTCACTACGGTGATGAAGTAGCTCATGCCCCGCTTCCAGGAAAAGCCTCTAAGCTCTAGATTATCATTAATCGTACCCCAAACCGACACAGGTGGTCAGGTAGAGAA